>JARLIW010000027.1 GCA_031291515.1 Beijerinckiaceae bacterium
CCAGGGCCGGGCCCTTCAGTTGCTCGGCCAGGTCACGTTGGTGGCCTTCGACAAGACCGGCACCTTGACGATCGGCAAGCCGGGACTCACGGCGTGCGAGCTCGAGCCGGGGTTTTCGCGCGGCGACGTGCTGGCGCTCGCGGCGGCGCTCGAGACGCGTTCGGAGCACCCCGTTGGCGCGGCGATCGTGGCCGCCGCGCGCGCGGACGGGCTCGCCTTGCCCGAGGTCGAGACGTTCGTGGCGCGGCCAGGGCTCGGGATCGCGGGCCGCGCCGGCGGGCGCGACGTGCTGGTGGGGACAGCGCGGCTGATGCGCGAGGCGGGCATAGCCCACGCGGACCGGACCGGTCCGGGCGCGGTCGTCTTCGTGGCGATCGATGGCCATCTTGCCGCCGTCATGAGCATCGCGGATGCGATCAAGCCCGATGCGGCGGGCGTGATCGCGGCGTTGCACGCCGAACAGATCGCCACCGCCATGATCACGGGGGATTCCCAGACCGTTGCCGACGCGGTTGCGGGTCAGCTTGGAATTGACCGGGTCACTGCCGGGGTTTTGCCGGGAGACAAGGCCGCCGCGCTCAAGGCGCTGCCCGGCGGGCTCAGAGCCTTCGCTGGCGATGGCATCAACGACGCGCCCGTGCTTGCGGCCGCGGATGTCGGAATCGCGTTAGGCACGGGCACGGATGTCGCGATCGAGGCGGCCGATGTGGTGTTGATGGCCGACCGGCTCGATTTGGTGCCGCGCGCCATCGGCCTGAGCCGGGCCACGATGCGCAACATCAAGCAGAATCTGTTTTGGGCCTTTGCCTATAACATCGTGTTGATTCCGGTCGCGGCCGGGGTGCTCTACGCGCCCTTCGGCATCACGCTTTCACCCATGCTCGGGGCCGGGGCGATGGCCTTGTCGTCGGTCTTCGTGGTGACCAACGCGCTGCGGCTGCGGCGGTTTGCCGTCGGCGAAATTTAGCCCGGCGGATCCGCGAGAGGTCCGGCCGCGGCCTCGTCGCAAAATACGATCAAACGCCCGGCGGTTTCGACCTGCGAGGCGGGCAAAGCCGGATCCTTGTCCATCAGGCGGGTCAGCATCGCATGTTTCGCGGCTCCCGCCACGAGAAAGGCCACCGTGCCGCTCGAAGCCAAAGCGGGATAGGTGAGGGTGATCCGGGGTTCGGGCTTGGCGCCAACGACGGATGTGACCCAACGCTCTTTTTCCAGCAGCGCCGAAGTTCCGGGAAACAGCGAAGCGGTATGGCCGTCGTCGCCGAGGCCGAGCAGCGTGACGGCGAAGAGCGGCCGGGCGAGATCGAGCGTCGTCTTGCCGTAGAAATCCTGAAGCTCGCGCTCGTAAAGCGCGGCGGCGGCTTCGGGCGAATCCGCCGACGTGTCGACCGCATGGACATTTTCGGCCGGAATCGGCACCCGCGAGATCAAAGTCTCACGGACCATGCCGTAGTTGCTATCGGGATGGTCGTGGGGAACGAAACGCTCGTCGCCGAAGAACAAATGCACGCGCTCCCAATCCACGGCGCGGCGATAATGTTCGGTGGCGAGAAGCGCATAGAGCTTTTTGGGGGTCGAACCACCCGACAGGTTGAGGGCAAAGCGCCCCGTGCTGGCCCCGATTTGTTGGACGAGCCAGGCACCGATCCGCGCCGCGAGCTCGTCGGGATTCGGGGTCACATCCAAATCGGGCCTCGGCATCGGCATCTCCGCTGCGATCGGTTTGAGCAAACGACCGACCGAAGCCGCCGTCCGCGCTCCCGTCAGTCTAGCGGTTCAAACGCTCGTTCAAAGCCCTCTTTGGTACGAACGGTGGGTTTATAGGAAATGCTCAGCCTTCGTGCTTGGCGATTTGCTGGCGGGCCGCTTCGAGCACTTTGTCCGGCGTGAAGCCGAACTTGGTGAGAAGGTCCTTGAGCGGGGCCGAGGCGCCGAACGTGTGCATGCCGATAATGGTGCCGGAGGGGCCGGCGTAGCGATCCCACCCGAGCACGGCGGCTTGCTCGACGCAAACACGGGCCTTGATCGCGGGGGGCAGCACGTGATCGCGATAGGCCTGGTCTTGGTCTTCGAACAATTCCCATGACGGCATGCTCACGACGCGCGCGGCGATTCCCTCGGCTTTCAAGGCCTCGTAAGCGCCAACGCAAAGCTGCACTTCGCTGCCGGTGCCGACCAAGATGACGCGCGGCGCGCTGCCCTCTGGGGCATCCGCGAGAATATAAGCGCCCTTTTCGAGGCCCCTCGCCGAGGCATAGACCGAGCGGTCCAGCGTCGGCATCGCTTGGCGGCTTAGGATCAGGGCGGACGGCCGGCGGGTTTGGCTCAGGATGATCCGGTAGGCTTCCGCGACCTCGTTGGCATCGGCCGGCCGAAAGGTCAGAAGCCCCGGAATCGAACGCAAGCCCGCGAGATGTTCGACCGGTTGATGCGTCGGCCCATCTTCTCCGACGCCGATGGAATCATGGGTGAAGACGTTGAAATTCGGGAGTTCCATCAAGGCCGACAGCCGGATCGGCGGGCGCATGTAGTCGGAGAAGACGAGAAAGGTCGAGCCAAAGGCACGCAGGCCCGCCAGGGCGAGGCCGTTGACCGCGGCGCCCATGCCGTGCTCGCGAACGCCGAAATGCACGTTCCGGCCGCCGGGGGTCGCGGGTTGCAGCGCCGGCGCGCCGTTGATCCATGTCTTGGTCGAGGGCGCAAGATCGGCCGAGCCGCCGATGAACCAGGGGCAAACCTTCGCGATGGCGTTAATGACCGTGCCGGAGGCTTCTCGCGTGGCGACTCCCTTGGCATCAGCCGGAAAGACTGGGAGCGCTTGGTCCCAGCCTTTGGGCATTTTCCGTGTTGTAATTCGTTCGATCTCGTCGGCGCCGCCGGGGTCGCTTGCCTGCAGCTCGGCGAACGTGGCTTTCCAGGCCGCGTTCAGAGCCGCGCCGCGCTGCCCGATGCCTTCAGCGAAATGCGCGAGGACGCCGTCGGGAACGAGAAAGCTCGCGTCTTCCGGCCAGCCGTAGAACTTTTTCGCGCCGCGGATTTCGTCCACGCCCAAGGCATCGCTATGGGCTTTATGGGTTCCCTGCTTGGTCGGCGCGCCATAGCCGATCACCGTATTGGCGATGATCAGCGTCGGCTTGTCCTTGGTGGCCTTGAACGTTTCGAGCGCGGCGAGGATGGCGCCGGTGTCGTTGGCGTCCGGGAGATATTGGACATGCCAGCCGTAGGCTTCGAAGCGTTTGGCGACATTTTCGGAGAAGGCGAGATCGGTATGGCCTTCGATGCTGATCGTGTTGGAATCATAGATCCAGCAGAGGTTCGAAAGCTCCAAATGGCCGGCCAAGGACGCGGCCTCGCTGGACACGCCTTCCATCAGGTCGCCATCGCTGCACAGCGTATAGACGTTGTAGTCGAAGAGGGCGGCGCCTTCTTTATTATAGCGCGCGCCGAGCCAGCCCGCGGCCATGGCCATGCCAACGCTATTGCCGCAGCCGGCGCCGAGCGGTCCCGTCGTCGTCTCGACGCCGACCGTGAGCCCGTATTCGGGATGGCCAGGCGTCTTGCTCGAGTTTTGACGGAAGTTTTTGATGTCGTCGAGCGAAACGGCGGGCTCGTTGCTGCCGGCCTTGGCCGTGACGCCGGCGAGATGGATCAAGGCGTAGAGCAGCATCGAGGCATGACCGCACGACAGCACGAACCGGTCCCGGTTGGGCCATTGCGGATCCGCGGGATCGTAACGCAAAACCTTGTTCCAAAGCGTGTAAGCGACGGGGGCGAGCGCCATGGGCGCGCCCGGATGGCCGGAATTCGCTTTTTGGACCGCATCCATCGTGAGGGTTCGGATCGTGTTGATCGCGACTTGATCGAGTGATTGGTCAGCAAAGGCTGTCCCGGGGATCACGGGGTCTCTAGCGGCAGTCGCCATCGTAAATTCTCCAACGCCTTTGGCACGAAGGTGCGGGCGCGGGACCGGATCGAGCCGTGCCGCGCCAGGTTAAGCTTTCTGGGGTCGAACGCCCGTCAATAACGTTCGTCCCTCGGATTTCGTGCCTTCAAATCATGCCGGGGGTGAAAAGTCATCCGGAACATACGCGCCCGCCGACGCAGCGCGGCCTTACGGTCCTAGAGGCGCTCAATGTCGAGCGGAATCTCCGCGGTGAGCTTGAATCCTCCCGGGGCATAATCGACATCGACCTTGGCGCCGATCTGCTGAGCGAGGACCCGCGTCAGGATCATCGAGCCGAAGCCGTGGCGAACCGGCGGGATTACCGCGGGACCGCCCGATTCGCACCAATGGCAGATCAAGACGCGTTTATCGGTGCCGGCGTGAATACTCCACGTCACTTTGACGTGCCCTTCGCCCGTACTCAGGGCGCCATGCCGGAACGCGTTGGTGGTCAATTCGTGGATCGTCATTCCCAGCGGCACGGCGAGTTGGGAGGGCAGCTCGACGTCTGGACCTTCCAACGCGATCCGGCTCGAATCCCCTTCGCAATAGATCCCGATCTCTTGCCGCAAAAGATGAGGGAACGAGACGAATTGTTGGATTTCCTCGGTCAGTAGCGCATGGGTGCGGGCGAGAGACGAAATTCGCCCGCTAAAGGCCCATTGGTAGTCCTCGATTGTTTCGGCGGTCCGGGCCGTGGAATTCATCACGCCTTGAACCGTCGCCAATGTGTTGCGGACGCGATGATGAAGCTCGCGGACGAGCAAGGCTTGTGATTTTTCCGCGAGGACGTGGCCGGTGACATCGTTTCCGTCGATGAAAATTCCGGCGACCTCGCCATTCGCGCCGAATATCGGCTGGTAGACAAAATTAATATAGCATTCCTCGAGCGCCCCGTCAGGGAGCCGCGCGAATTCCACGCGCATCTGTTTGCCGGCAAAGGGGATCCCGGAGTGAAAGACACGCTGAAGCAAATCCCAAAAAGGCTGGCCTTCGGCCTCGGGGATGGCTTCGTGGAACGGGCGTCCGGCAAGGTCGCGGAAGCCGGTCAATGCCGCGAACGCCGTGTTCGCGAGTTCGAATCGTAATTCCGGCCCGCGCAGAACGCACATAAAGCTCGGCGCCTGCATGAATAGATTATGCAGAAGCGTGCTTTCCGCCAGCAGCGGCGTCGTGACCGCCCGAGTGTCCGAGGGGCGCAGCAGGACGTCACCCTCGATTATTTCGGTCTCGTATTCGTCGGCGCGCTCGGGATGGACACGCGCATGGTCGATTTGAATAAGTTCGCTATGTTGAAGTATATACGCAATCTTTCCCGCTTTATCGGGGATCGGCAGATGCGCACAACTCCAATGTCGCTCGCCGCCTCGTCCGCCCGTGGCAACGGGATACTGGAGATCAGGGATGAAATCGGCTTGTCCGGTGGCGCAAACCCGGGTCAGCGAATTCCGCAGCATCCGTCCGCTTTCGCCCAAATGGGGAAAGGCTTCGAAAATGTTCAAGCCAACCAAAGCCGGCCGGTCTCGTCCGGCCGCCTTTAGAAAGGCTTGGTTCATATCGACAATTTCGAGATCGGCCGTCATGATCATCAGCGGCGCCGGGGTCAAATCGAAGACGGCTTGAAAATCAATCGTCTCCTTTCCCGTCACGCTTTTGACTCCAAGAGACTTTGGGCAAATTTGCCCTCAAGCTTCAACCTTATCTTTACGTCTATCGCCCGGCGAAGGAAAAGCAAGGCACCGGGACGGTCACTTTCCGAAGGACCTAAACTCTGAGTTGTAATGCCGCTTCCTTTGGATCACGACGCGCAATGACGAAATTCCTGCCGTTCTCTAATAAGCCTCAACGCCTTGTCTGGTTCCGCGACTCGAGCAAATGATTACACGCCGCCGAATGATCGAGTTTTTGGTTGTCGCGCCTTTCGGCGCGCGGGCGTCCAGCGCGGACTTTGTCGCCTTTCTCTTGACGCTGTGGCCGCGGGCCCGGGAAAAAGGCGTGAGTCGCGCCACGTTCGATGCCGTCACCGGGGGCTTGACGCTGGATTCGAGCTTGCCGCAAGCCTCGAGCATCCAGCCCGAATTCGATCGTCCGCTTCAGGACTATTTCAAGGAGGCGGTCTCCGCGGCGAGGATCGCCGAGGGACGGCGGGTCGCGGTGTCCTTCAAGGCGCCGTTGCGTGTTGACGAAGCGCGTTTTGGGGTGCCCGGTGAAATACTGCTCGCGGCCTGGGCCATGGAAAGCGATTTTGGCCGCTCGCGCGGGAAACGCGACATTTTCCGGACCCTGGCCACGCTCGCTTTCACGCGCCCAGACCGGCCCTTGTTCCGCGACGAATTCATCGAGGCTCTGTTGATCTTGGAGTCCGGGCAGGCCAGCCGCGCGCAAATGACGGGGTCTTGGGCGGGGGCCATGGGCGACCCGCAATTTCTACCATCGGCCTATCGCAAATATGCGATCAGCGCATCGGGCGGCGGCGCGACGCCGCCGGATATCTGGTCGAGCCCGCCCGATATTCTCGCGTCGATCGCCAATTTCCTCAAACTTTCGGGTTGGCGGCCGGATCGGCCTTGGGCCAAGGAAGTGCTGCTTCCGGATCGTTTTTCCGTCCCGGCGTTGCATGCCACGATGGCGGAATGGGTGGCTCAGGGGGTCGGAGCGGCGTCCGGCGCGTTGCCGGCCGATGGCGAGGCCGCTCTTTTCCTTCCATCGGGAGCCGATGGTCCGGCCTTCCTCTTGTTCGAGAACCATTGGGTCTTGAAACAATACAACAATTCGGATTCCTATGCGTTATCGCTCGGACTCCTGGCGCAACGGATCGCGGGCGGTCCGGCGCTCGCGCGGGCCTGGCCGGACCACGTGGCCATTTTGTCCCGGACCGACAAGGCCTTCATTCAAGCGCGCCTCGCGGCGCTTGGTCTCTATGATGGGGCCGCGGATGGCAAGTTTGGCCCGTCCTCGCGCGATGCGATCCATGCTTTTCAAAGGCGCGCCGGCATGAATCCGGCCGACGGCTTCGCCACCCCGGCGCTGGTCCAGAGGCTGCGAACCGCCAGCCCATGAACCGCCAGCCCATGAACCGTCAGCCCATGAACCGTCAGCCCATGCGCGCTTACTTCGAGATGTCAGGTTGCGCGGCATTGGGGGACGACGTGTCTTTGCCGGGGGCCGCTTGGGGCCCGCCGGTGATGCCGTCCGTGTACATTTCGAGGCAGGTCAGAACCTCGACGTAGCTTGGGCTTGGCGCGCGCGCCTGTTCGACACAGATCTGCTTGTTTTGCGCGTTGAACTTGGACCAGCGCTGCGTCAACTCGTCCTTCGCATTTTGCTCGTCTTGGATACAGCCTTTATAGCCGACATCCTTGTCCTGCCCCTGCAACCCAAATTTCTCGGCGTCGCGGCACGAACCTTGGACGTTGAAATCAGGGACACCGCCGGCGGAGCGAGGGGCTGCCTGCGCGAGCGATCCGGCCATTGCGACCGCGAGAATGGCGGCATGTATCGGCAGGGAGGGGATGAACATGGGCGTCTCCAAGGCGGCGAGATGATGACGTTCGTCGGACAGGGCCTAAATCGAGGCTGAGCTTTCATCGAGACCTTAGCCAGTAAACGCGGTCCGAGGCGCTTGCAAGCCGCGCTGTCGCCTGCTTAGGCTAAAATCGCGGCGCGGGGCGGAATGTCTGCCCTGTCAATTTTTCGTTTTCCGTGGGGTGCATGATGGCTTTGGTCCATCGAACCGGCGATCCCGCCAACAAGGAGAGCTCGATGCGAGCGGCATTTTGTTTTCTTTCGATCGTATTTGGCATCCTGACTTGCGCCACGGGCGCGGAGGCCGCGGTCAATTGTAAGGACCCGTCGGGTTTTCCGGTTTGGCTCGACGGTGTCAAGCAGGAGGCGATCGCGCAGGGCATTCCGGCGAGCGTCGTCAACGAAACGCTCGATGGCATTTCCTTCGATCCGAGCATCATTCGGCATGATCGCGGTCAGGGCGTTTTCCGGCAAAGTTTCGAGCAGTTTTCCGGCCGCATGGTGCCGCCGCGTCTCGCCAAGGCGCGCGCGATGATCAAGCGCTATGCTCCGGTTTTCGCGCGGATCGAGAAGGAATATGGCGTCTCGGCACCGGTTCTCGTGGCGATTTGGGGGCTCGAGACGGATTTTGGGGCCGTCACGGGTAATTTTCCGACGATCCGCGCGATCGCGACGCTCGCCTATGATTGCCGCCGGTCGGAGATGTTCCATGCCGAATTGCTCGACGCGCTGCGTCTCGTCGCGCGCGGCGACGGCACCGTCGATACGATGCGCGGCGCCTGGGCCGGCGAACTCGGACAGACCCAATTCATGCCGTCGAGCTATCTCAAATATGCGGTCGATTTCGATGGCACCGGCCACCGCGACCTCATTCACAGTGTGCCGGACGTCCTGGCTTCGACCGCGAATTTCCTCAAGAACCATGGCTGGCAGCGCGGCGCCGGTTGGGCCCCCGGCGAGCCGAATTTCGCGGCGATCCAAGAGTGGAATAAATCCGCGGTTTATTCCAAGACGATCGCGCTCTTCGCCACCCGGCTCGCCGACGGTCAGGAAGCGCAATAGGGCGGCCACCGCGCCGCCCCGCGCCCTGCACGGGATGCAAAAGCATGCCGGCGCCGTTGCGATGACGGAACGGCTTGGACGCCTAAAGCGTTGCCAGGCAGTTCGAGGAATGCGGAGGCCGTCATGCGTTTTGCTTTGGGTTTGATTGTGGGCATCGCCCTTACGATTGGCGGCGCGTACCTGATCGATACGATGTATAGCGCGCCCGGCCCCGATCAAAAGGAGGCCGCGCGCATGGTCAATTGGGGGGTCGTGAACGGCAATCTGCGCGCGCTATCGACCTCTGTGCAGGATGGCTGGGCGCGTCTTACGGGGCATGCCCACTAGCACGCCGTAAAAGTTGAAGACGTTTTCGATCGCGGACGTGCTCTACGAACGCGGATGTGCTCTACGAAGCGGCGCCATGCTGCGGTGTGCTGGCCGCGACGGTGGCCTGTTCCGCGATCAACCGTTTCAACTCGGGAATGCACGAGCCGCAATTCGTGCCGGCCTTGAGTTTGGCGCCGATCGCGGCGGCACTGGTGGCGCCCGCCGCGATCGCGGCGGTGATCCGGCCCTGTGGCACCCCGAAACAGGCGCAGACATTGGGCCCTTCGTCGACCGCGCCGTCGAGCCGTTTGCCCGAAAGGATGACCCGGCGCAGCGTCCGGTCGATGGTGGGGGCGTCCCATGCCTGCGCGAGGAGCCCCCATTTTGGGGCGCGATCGGGATGGTCGAGAAACAGGGCGCCAACCAACCGGTTCTCTCGCAAGAAGGCGACGCGGAAAATGCCCCGCGCGCGGTCTTCGTAGCGCAACATATCCGTGCCGCCGCCTGCTGTTGCCTCGAGAGCGGCGGCGAGTTCCGATCCATCGCCGGACGTATCGATGCGGGCGGCATAGCCGCCCGATATGGCGCTCCAGGCCCAAAAGCTATCGCGCGGCAGGCTGAATCGCTGCCTCGCGAGCATGAATCCGGCGGACGCGACCGCGACCGGTTCGAGGTTGGCGGGCGTCGACTTGAAATCGGGCTGGCCGGAGAACGGGTCGCAAATCGCGTGGACGAGAGAACCGGTGCGCGCGGTGCTCGCGGTTTCGTCGTTCCAGTGCATCGGCACGAAAATGGCGCCGCGCTCCTGATTGGTCGTAAGCGTAACGCGATAGACGGCTGTGCCATGTTGATTGGCGACGCGGGCGAGTCCGCCGTCGATCACGCCAAAGCGCCGGGCATCCTCGGGATGGACAGCCACGAAAGGCTCGGCGATATGGCTGCCGAGCCGGGGCGAGAGCCCGGTGCGTGTCATCGTGTGCCATTGGTCGCGCACGCGGCCGGTATTGAGGACGAGCGGAAAGGCGGGCGACACGGCTTCGGCGACTTGTGGCGGTTCGACCGCGATAAACGCGGCCTTGCCACTCGGCGTGAAAAAGCCGCCGTCCGCGAAGAAGCGCTTGCCAGCCGGCTTCCCGGCGGTCACCGGCCATTGCACGGGCGCGAGCGCGTCGTAGGCAGCCCGATCGATGGCGGCCAAGCCACTGAGATCGAAGTCGCGCGTGCCGTCGTTTTCAAATGCCGAAAGGGCGGCATGTTCGGCGAAAATCTCGGCCGCGCTCTGATACTCGAAACCGGAGAACCCGAGCCGCTGCGCGACTTGGCTGATCGCCCACCAATCCGGCTTGACCTCGCCGGGCGGATCCAAAAAGGCGCGCTGGCGCGAAATCCGGCGCTCGGAATTGGTGACGGTGCCGTCCTTTTCGCCCCAGGCCGTCGCGGGCAACAGGACGTGGGCGCCGGAATTGATCGTATCGTTGGAGGCCACGTTTTCCGAGACGACGAACAAATCGAGCTTGGCGAAGGCCGCGCGGACCTCTTCGGCCTGCGGCAGGCTGACGGCCGGATTGGTGCCGATCACCCACAAGGCTTTCAGGCGGCCCTCGGCCATTGCCTTGACCGTTTCGATGATCGTCATTCCGGCGCCGGGCGCCATGTTCGGCGCGTTCCAGAAGCGGCGCACCTTGTCGATGTCGGGCGCGGTCCAATTCATATGGGCGGCAAGCTGATTGGCGAGGCCGCCGACCTCGCGTCCGCCCATCGCATTAGGCTGGCCGGTGAGCGAAAACGGCCCCATGCCCGGCTTGCCGATCCGTCCCGTCGCGAGATGGCAGTTGAGGATCGCGGAGACCTTATCGGTGCCTTGCGAGGATTGATTGACGCCTTGACTGTAGAGCGTGACGACGCGCCGCGCCGTCGCGAAGGCGCGGAAGAATCGGGTAACATCGTCCGGCGCGAGCCTTGTCCGCAAGGCGGTGGCCGCGGCGTTCGGGGCGATGGCGCGGGCTCGCGCCAGCGCCTCGTCGAAACCCTGCGTGTGCCGCGCGATAAAATCCGTATCGAGATGATTGTGATCGGCGAGATAGACGAGCAGGCCGCTGAACAAAGCCGCATCCTGGCCCGGCGCGATGGACAGCTGGGTGGCGTTGCCGTTCGCCGTCGCGGTTGCCCGGACATCGATGTTGATGAGCGCCGTGCCGCGCATTTCCTGCGCCTTGATCATGCGTTGGAACAGGATCGGATGGCACCAGGCCGCGTTCGAACCCACGAGAACGATCAGATCGGCTTGGTCGAGATCTTCATAACAGCCCGGCACCGTATCCGTGCCGAAAGCCTTCTTGTGTCCCGCGACCGAGGACGACATACACAATCGCGAATTGGTATCGACATTCGCCGAGCCGACGAAGCCCTTCATGAACTTGTTGGGGACGTAATAATCCTCCGTCAATAACTGGCCCGAGAGATAGAGCGCGACCGAGGACGGCCCGTGTCGATCGATCGCGTCGCGAAAGCCTTCGGCGATATGATCGAGCGCCTCGTCCCAGCTCGCTTGCTGGCCGTGGATCATCGGATGCAGCAGGCGCGTGCCGAGGTCGAGCGTTTCGCCGAGCGCCGAGCCTTTCGAACACAGCCGGCCGAAATTCGCGGGATGATCGGGATCGCCCGCGATCGTGGCTCCGCCCACGCCGTCCGGCGTCGCCAGCACGCCGCATCCGACGCCGCAATAGGGGCAGGTTGTCCTGACCGCGATCGTCACGAACGAGCTCCTTTCAAGAAACGCGGGTCCACCGGGCGACGCAAGTCGTTCAATAGACGTCGGCCTGATAGCGTCCGGTCTTCTTCAATTCGGCGACAAAGCTTTTCGCCGCCGCCTCGTCCCGGCCGCCTTCGCTGACAACGATTTCGACCAGGGTCTTCTCGACATCGCTGGCCATGCGCTTGGCATCGCCGCAAATGTAGAAATGCGCGCCGCGTTCAAGCCAGGCCCAAAGCTCCTTGGCGTCCTCGCGCATTTTGTCTTGGACGTAAGTCTTTTTCTCCGCGTCGCGCGACCAGGCCAGGGATAGTTTGGTCAGAACCCCTTTGCCGAGAAAGGCCTCCATCTCGTCTTCGTAGAAGAAATCCGCCGCGCGGCGTTGATGGCCGTAAAACAGCCAGGCGCCGCCCTTGGCGTCCGTGACGGCTCGTTCGTGCAGGAAGGCGCGGAACGGCGCGACGCCAGTGCCGGGTCCGACCATGATGATCGGCGTGTCCGTGCTCTGCGGCAGAGCGAAATTATGCGCCTTTTGCACATAGGCCTTGATCGAGCTGCCCGGCGCCAGCCGTTCCGCAAGCCACGACGACGCGACGCCGTGCCGGATGCGATCCCCGATGATGTAACGAACGTGATCAACGGTCAGCGAGACGCGGCCGGGTTGCGCGTTATGCGAGGACGAAATGGAATAAAGCCGGGGTTGGAGAGGGTCGAGACATTCCACGAAGGCTTCCGGGTCCGGCCGCAATTTTGGGAATTTTTCCAAGGCCGCGAGCACGTCGAGCGTGTGAATGTCGCCGTCGGGATCCTCGCCCTTGGCCAAGAGCTTCGCTTTTTGCCGCCGCTCGCCGCCGGTGATGAATGAGATGAGTTCAAACAATGTATCCGGCGCGGCGCCGAGCGCCATATCGGTGCGGAGCACTTCGTAAAGGGTCTTGTCCGCGATCGGGAAATCGCGCGGCGCGCCGATCGCGGCGATGACGTTCTCGACCAAGTCCGGATCGTTTTCGGGAAACAGACCAAAACTGTCGCCCACGGTGTAATCGATTCCGGCGGCGCTCAGGTCGATCTCGACGTGATAGGTCGATTTTTCGGAATCCTGCTTGTTGAGCCTCCGACGGAAATCGAAGCGGACGTCCACGGGCGTCGCGCGCGAGTAGCCGGGCTTGACTTCATCCTTCGCGACGACCGCCGTCTCGGCCTTGATGGACTCTTTTGCCGCGGGCGGCGCGCCGCCGAGTTCCTCCGCGAGGGTCTTGAGCATGCGAAGCGTGTCCTTGGCGCCCGGCACGCAAAGATTCAGGCGCGTCTCGGCGCCGTCGGCAATCGCCTTCGAATAGTTTTGACAGTCGTAGCCGCATTGCCCGCAATCCTGCTGCGCCATCGCCGCCATCATGCGCCGCTGCAACGGCTTGCCCGCGGCCATGGCCATGCGTTCGCCGAGGGGAAGCGACGGATCGTGCCAGGGCGCGTCGTCTTCCTCCGCCGCGGGGGCGGCAATGTTCACGGGCTGAGCATCGCCCGGCTGTGGCGCGACAAAGCCGGCGAAGAACCCGTTGAGCCAGGCGCGTTGCTCCGGCGAAAACGGCGCGCTTTCCGGGATGAACGGCGTCATCGCGGGGAGGGGGCCTTGAAAGCTCATGGCATCACCTTTCCGGCCAGGTCTTTGAGGGTTTCGATATCGTGGCGCGCCGTGAAGGCATGGAACGTTTCGTCCGCGCCAGCGCGATGGGCGACATAGGATTTGAGGAGCCGCTCGACAGCTCTCGGCGCATCGGCGGCCGCGACGGCGGGATAGACTTCGCGCGCGATCGACGCGTCCGTCCCAAATCCGCCGCCAATCAGAATGTCGTAGCCATCGACCGTGTCGCCGTCGTCGTTGACCGGCACGCGCGCGCCGATCAGGCCGATATCGCCGATATAATGCTGCGCGCAGGAATTATGGCAGCCCGTGAGGTGAATGTTGACGGGCGTGTCGAGCGTGACCTTGCTCTCGAGATAAAGCGCCATCTGTTCGGCATTGAGCTTCGTCGGCGCGGCGGCGAATTTGCAGCCCTGGGCCCCCGTGCAGGCGACGAGGCCCGCGCGGATGCTCGAGGCGCGCCATTCGAGACCGGTGGACTCGATCCGGGCCTTGGCCGCGGCGAGCTTGTCGCCGGGAATTCCCGAGATCAGCAGGTTCTGCCAGACCGTCAGACGGATATCGCCATCGCCGAGGTCATGCGCGATGGCGGCGAGTTCATGCATCTGCTCGACGAGCATTTTGCCGACGGGGAGCACGACGCCGATGTAGAACAGTCCATCCTGCTTTTGCGGATGCACGCCCACATGGGCGAGGCGATCGTGGACGGGACGCGGGGCCACGAACGCGGGATCGATCCGCGTCAGCTTGCGGCCGAGTTTACCTTCCACCGCCTCGAGGAATTTCGCAAAACCCCAATCGTCGAGCACATATTTGAGGCGGGCCTTGTTCCGGTTGGTCCGGTCGCCGCTGTCGATGAAGACACGCACGATCGCTTCGGCGACCTTGCTGGCCTCGGAGGGCTCGAGGATCACGCCGGTATCGCGCGCGAGGTCCTTGTGGCCGCTGATGCCGCCGAGCACCAATCGGAAATAGATGCCGGGATTGCTCCCGCCGCCTTCGCGGACCTCGACCGCCTGAAAACCGATATCATTGGTGTCTTCGAGCGTCGGGATCGGCCCGCCGCCGTCGAAAGCGACATTGAATTTGCGCGGCAACCCATACATCGCGCGGCTGTTGAGGATCGCGTAATGCCACTCGCGGGCATAGGGACGCGTATCGAGCAATTCGCCTGGCGCGATGCCCGCCGTCGCATCGCCCGTGACATTGCGGATATTGTCGGCGCCCGAGCCTTTCGAACACAGGCCGAGATCGACGATGCGCTCGATCACCTCGATCGCGTTGCGGGCGGGAATTTCGCGCAATTGCAGATTGGCGCGCGTCGTTACATGCGCGAAGGGGCCGGCGAAGCGCTCGGCGATCTCGGCCATGCCGGCAAACTGCCAATGTTTTAGAATGCCATTGTGAATGCGCAGGCGGCACATGTAGGAATCTTGCGCCGGGGCAACATAAAACAGCCCATAATAGCGCCAGCGGAAATTATCCGGCGGCTTCGGGAATTCGTCCTTCGCGGCTTGGTCCTTGAGGCGCGCATAGGCATCGAAGGGATGTTCCTCGCGCTTCCATTTTTCGGGGTCGGCGAGCTTCTTGCCCGCGGCCTCGAGTTTGGCTTGGGCCGCGAGATGGGGCGCGTCGGGACCGCTGGGCGCGGCCGCAGCCGCCGGGCCGCCAGCCGGTTTCAGCCGGCCGATCTGAATGCCCGAGGTGAAGCCTTCGAGATAGCGTTTCTGTTCGGACGTGAAATCGCCGTCCATGACATTGACCGTCAAACCGAGCCACTCCTTTGCGCGCAACCAATTGCTGCGCAGCAAGAGACATGCCTTCGCCCCTTTTGGGCGGGATGTGGTTGTCGGGGGCGGGGGGCTCGAAGGTCGGGAGAATAAAGAGGGGCAAAAGCCGGATGCTTAGGTTTGGAGATCCCGCCCGGCTTCTAAGCTGCTTCTTTTGTCGCCAGCACCCGCCCAAAAATGAGGTCGTCGCGGAAGCGCGTGATGTCCGCCTTGGATTTGATGAGATCGAGATACCAGAGTCCATCCGCGGTATCGCCATACAGGACGGCGCCGGTCAGATTTGGCCCCTCGATGACGAGTTTCTTGTAAATATTTTGGGCAGGGTCGGTGTAGACGAGCGTCTCTTTGTTCTCGCCTAAAAAATCACCTGCCGAAAAAAGCGACACGCCGGAGACCTTCAGATTGGTCGCGAGAATCGAGCCCTCGTAGGTGGCGGCCTTGTCTCCCGCGAGATTGCGCGCGAGCGTCCTGGCTTGCTCATAGGCTGGTTCGACGAGGCCATAGGCGATGCCACGATGCTCCGCGCATTCGCCAATCGCGAAAATGTCCGGGTCCGATGTCCGCATCTGGTCATCGGCGAGAATGCCCCGGTTGCAGGCGAGGCCTGCGGCGCGGGCCAAATCCGCATTGGGGCGCACACCGACCGCGCAGACGACGAGATCGGCGGGGATATGGCGGCCATCCACCAGTTCGATACCCTCGGCGTGGGTTTCGCCGAGCACGCGGGCCGTATCGGCTCCGAGCAGCACCTCGCAGCCTTTGGACTCGATGGCCTGTTTGAGAAGCAGGGCGGCGGGGTCGTCGAGCTGGCGTTCCATCAGCCGCGGCGCAAGGTGCAAGAGCGTCACGCGCACGCCCGCCTTGGCGAGACCATAGGCCGCCTCGAGCCCGAGCAGGCCGCCGCCGATGACGACGGCCGGGCGGCCAGGCGCGACTCCGCTCAGCATGCGCTCGACATCGTCCATGGTGCGAAACGTAATCACGCCGGGCAGGTCCATGCCGGGCTTCGGCAGGCGAATCGCGTGAGAGCCGGTCGCGATCACCAGTTTGGAGTAGCCGAGCGTGACACCGTTTTCGAACCGCAAGCTCTTGGTGGCCCGGTCGATCGCGGAAACCGGCTGGCCGAACACGTTGGTAATCCCCTGGCGCGCCCACCATCCTCGGGGTTTGAGTTCGATATCGCCAGCGGCGACCTCTTTCGCGAGCAGCGAGGAGAGCAGAACCCGATTGTAGGCGCGGTAGGGTTCGGCCCCGACGAGGATGACGGAATAGCGTCCGAGCGCCCGTTGGCTTAGTTCTTCCGCGAGCTTGGTCCCCGCCATCCCTTGGCCGATGATGACGAGGGGTTCGCTCATATGTAACCTGTTAATTGAAACTAAGCGGTTGAATCCGTATCGAAACCACGAGATGCAGCATCCGTGCCGCAAGACACGTCCGCTTTAAATGCCGCATCGGACCCAATTTTTCGCTTGATCGAAGAGGTCAGATGCAGCATATCACGCGCTCCATTTCGCTGGCTCACCGCCGGTGGTTTTCCGGTTTAAGGTTGAGGCCATGAAAGTCCGTAACTCCCTGAAGTCGCTCCGCGGTCGCCATCGCGATAATCAGCTCGTGCGTCGCAAGGGCCGCGTCTACATCATCAACAAGACGCAGAAGCGCTTTAAGGCTCGTCAGGGCTAAGCTTTCTGTCGTGACCCGCCGATTCGCTGAAGGGCGACGGCATTTACAATAAAGGGCCCGCTTTCGCAGGCCCTTTTTTCTGATTTCAGCGCCGCTCGCCGCGATTCTCCGGCCCGCGACATTGGGCCGCTGCCGACATGTGGCGCGGTTCGACCGCGCGTCAACGAGAATTCACCCGAGCTCCCTACTGAACGATCAGCGCGCCGGTCATGCCCGCCTCGAAATGGCCGGGAATGTTGCAGTCATATTCCAACTGCGCGGCCGGACCGAATTTCCAGGTCATTTCCTTCGACTCGTGAGCGCGTACGGTCACCGCATTGGCCTCGTGATGGTGCATGGGCGGCATGCCAGGCATCGTCACCATCGCGGCCATTTCCTTGCGATGCGCCTGCTGCGTCGCCTTGTCGCCGAGCGTGAATTCGTGATCGACGTCGCTGCTGTTGGTGATCACGAAGCGGACGATCTCGCCGGGCTTGACCGTTAGAATCTTCGGCTCGAAACTCATCTCCGTCATGGTGATCGCGACGGTCCGTTGCGCCAAACGAGCCTCGCTCGGCTCACCGAAACTGAAATCGTCCTTGTGGGACGCGTGATGTTCCATGGCCATGGAATGGCCCGAACCGGCGACCTCGGCCCGGACGGCGGACGCCGATGCAACGGCGAAAATCGCTAGCGCAAGCAAACGGATAACGGAAATGGACGGCACGATCGAATCCCCATGCGTGGCGGTCGAGATAGCGTTTATTAGCCTATCGCTGATTTTGTGGCGAGGCCAGATGGTTTGACCGGGGATCGATCGCGGCCGCCGTCCGCTTTGACGTTTCGATGCGCCCGTCCTAAGTTTCTGTAAATGGCACCATACCGGATGATCCGAACGCTCTTTTTTGTCTTGACGGCCGTGTCCGTTCTGGCGGGTGTCTCGGCGCGGGCGGCTTCGATTGACGGTCCGCCGGCGGGACCCGATTTCCGGACGCCTGAGCCGGCTCCGGGCGGGGACGGTTTCCTGCATTTTCCTGGTTTTCCGCCCATTCCGATCAGACCACGAGACCCGACCGTGGATGCGGGCGGGCAAGGTCAAACCGGCCCGTTCGGCCAGACACAGGGCAAACCGGCCCGCCGCGTGGAGTCGCCGCCGCCGAAGCCCCTCACGCCCGAGGAAAAAGCGGCGTCGATCGGCAAAGCCTTGGCGCCACGTCCGCCCGTGGCCGAGGTGCGGCGGCGGACTCTCGACGGCCTCTATGCCAAGCTTGCAACGGCGCGGGACGAAGACGAAGCCAAGGGTCTGGCGTCGCTCATTGGCGGTATCTGGATGCGCTCCGATTCCGATACGGCCAATCTCCTGATGCAGCGCGCCTCGGCCTCGATCGAGGCCAAGGACTTTCCGCTCGCGCTGAAGCTTCTCGACCGCCTCGTCGAACTTCAGCCGGATTGGCCCGAGGCGTGGAACAAGCGAGCCTCGGCGCGCTTCTTCTCGGGCGACCTCGACGGGTCGATGGAGGATATCGGCCAGGTTCTCAAACTCGAGCCGCGCCATTTCGGCGCCCTCGAAGGCATGGCCGCGATCCTTCAGCGAACGGGGTTCAATAAACGCGCGTTGGAAATCTATCGCCGCGCGCTCGCGATCTATCCGCATCAAAGCGCGGTCGAGAAGATCGTGGAAAAATTGACGCTCGATGTCGAGGGGCAGGGGATTTAGGCCCTTCGTAAATTCGGATGACAAATTTCCGGCCGCGCCGCACTGAAGGTCTCGCAAGCGCATTGGCATATTCTTGCGATTGGTCGTCCCGCGATCGTCCTGTTTCCGCTTGCGAGGCATCCATCGAAATCCGCGCATGGCGGACGGGTCCATTAAGTTTGATATCTAACGAAGCCTATTTGTCCCCAAGCCCGCGGTTGCCGGTGAGATCCCTTGTCTCGCCGGAGAATTCCCGCCAGTGGCGCGGGATCAGATTGATGAAATGCTGTTTCCACGGAGTTCGGCGGACCCGGTGATCACGACCGATCTTCTTGCATAAGAGGAAGCAATCGCCTTTAAACGTTTGTCTATCCATTTTTACCGACGCTTGACCATAAAATTGACATCAATCTGGGCGTTCTCGCGTCGATTCAGCCCGGCGCGACGAGAGCAGGGAGCTTGGATGCGGCGTCGAATGGCCAGCGCCTTTCGTTTAATCGCGTCTAGCGCGGCGACGATCGTGTCCACGCCTCTCGCGACCAAAACGTCTGGCAAAAAGTTTCCACCCCGCCGGCCGATCCCCATTGAGCGGTCCGGGGTTTATGCTAGTGTCCATCGTCGTTAAATCGCTTGGCTCGCGTCTTCGAGGCTTGCGTTGGTTTCGATGACGTCGAAGGTCCAGTGGCTTGACTGAAGCGTTGTGTCTAGCAGATTATGCGAGTAGCGGTCGATCGCCAAGAGCCGTGTGAGGACAGCTCTTGTTGCCGTCCCGTCACCAGCCTCTGATTCCAGCCGTCTCGCGCGAAAACGAACCCGAAGAGAAGCACGCCGTCTCTATGTGATGGCCATTGCGACGGAAGCCGTATGTTAAAGAGCTTGTATCAATTTCGGACCGAGGTCGAGGCGACCCGGGTGAATTCGCTGCGCGGGAAAAATGTCGTAATTGTGCATCCGGCGTGGCATTCTTGCGGTACATCGGCCGTCGTCGCCGGCCAAGCCAGAGTCTATCGGAACCTGGGCGCAAAGGTTACGACCGTCGCCATGTGCGTCGATTTGGACTACGGGCTTAATCGAATCAAAGCGGAAGCGCTGTTCCAAGACGCGACCCCCGACATTGTCGCGGACAAAAGGTATTTCGTTGGCGTCCCCAAGAAAGGCCTTGCGACATTCGATTTCTTTCGCGGCGTGCTTTGGCCCTTGGCCCGAGGCAACCATCCGATCACCATGACTGGATTGGCGCAACGATCAGATTTGCCCCCCGATCTTCGCGGCGAAAAGATTGATATCGTCCACTGCAATCACTTTTTTTGCATGCCGCTGGCGGAACGCATAGCCGCCGGCCGGTGCCCGATTTTTCTCGAGACGCATGATGTTCAGGCGCGTCAATACGTTCTCCGCAATAAGGGCAGCTGGTTTCTTCCGCCATATCCGGCATTTGAAGAATTGTTGTCTCGTGAACTATCATGGTTGGAACGAGCCGATCTGCTCATTCACCTCAATAGTGAGGAGTACAACTTTTTTCGTGATCGTCTGCCGAACATGCGGCATGAGTTGATTTATCCTGCCATTAAAGACGTTTCAATAGATCGCGTAGGCGATGAAGGGGTTGTCATCGCCGGCGCCAACTACCCGAATGTCCAATCTATTCAATGGTTATTGGCCGAGGTCTATTCCCTTGCAAAGAGCCCTCCGATTTTGATCGCCGGAGGTGTGAAAGACGATTTTCAGCTCCGAGCGCCCGCGCTTTATGGGGCCAACAGGAGTCTTTTTACCGGGCATGTCACGGATTTGCAGGAAATATATAATCGAGCCAAATACATCATTCTTCCAACCGTAAGCGGGAATGGACTTTCGATAAAATCCGTCGAGGCGCTGGCATCCGGATTGCCGATCGTTGCAACCACGCATGCGTTTCGCGGCATGAATTTCGACATCGCGCTTTGCAAGAACATATTCATCGCGGATAGCCCCGAGGCATTTGCGGCCCAGATCGAGCTCCAAGCCGCGCGAGAGCCGACGTCTGCCGAACAAAGGCGCAATAGCGATACGCGCGCGGTTTATCTCGCCAAATTCTCCGACCAGAGCCTGGCCGTGGGCCTCGCCGCGCTGCTTTCATAATCGCGTGCTCGCAGCCTCTTTGACATATTCGCGCCGCCAATTACTCTCGCGGGCCGCCGCGTCGTCGCGAGTTTGACATTGGGGAATTGGCTCGGCAGTAAGTCACTGGGCTCGCCGGTTTTCTGGCCTTATTGACCGAAATGGCGGCGAGCGGAGAGAGAGGGACGCCATGACCGGCTTATCCGCGCCGACGATCTTCGACGCGCCGAAAGCGACGCGTGATTTCGCGATCTATCCCGATCGCTACGATCCCAGCGTGCCGTTGGTCAGCGTCGTCATTGTGAATTATAATTACGGCCGGTACATTCGCGCGGCATTGGCCAGTGTTTCTCGTCAAACCTATCCGAATATCGAATGTGTCGTGGTCGACGATGCCTCGGGCGACGACAGTCTTGCTCGAATTCACGGCGCGCGCGCGGATCTCGGCCTCTTCGACGCCGTCACCATCCTGCCCATGTCCGTCAACGGCGGGCAGACCGCCGCCTCCGCCGCGGGCCTTGGCGTGACGCACGGGGCCTACGTCGTGTTTCTCGACGCGGACGACGAACTTGAAGCCCCCTGTATCGAGGCGCATATTTTAGCGCATCTCTCGAGCCGGATCGCGGTCGGCTTTTCGACCGTCGACACGATCAACGTCGTGGACGATCAGCCCGTCACGACGACGACAAAAGGGTTTTCGACTTACGTCGCTTCTGGCAAGGGGCAAAAGCCCTCGATGTTCCGTGAGTTTGGCACCGGGGAATGGCAGGGATGGTATGCCGGCCGACGACCGGTCGTAACGACGGGCGAAATTCATTTCGCCCCCGCGCCGAAGGCCGACCCTTGGATTTGGTCCCCGGCCTCTGGAATTTGCTACCGTCGCGATGCGATCACACGTCTGCTCACCGGATCGTGGTCGACTCGGATTCGGTTCAACACCGATGCCTATCTCGCGCGCGCCGTCGCCGCGCTCCATGGGTCGATTCTGATCGACCGGCCGCTGATGCGGTACCGGATCCACGGCGGGAACAGTATGGTGCGCAACGCGCCGCTCGACATGTCCTTGAACTACGCGCCCGATCTTTGCCTTGAACATGACCGCGCGGCGCTTGCAACGGCGATCCGGACGTTGTTTGGCGAACTTCCCAATCCGCCGCATTCCTATCAATCGCCGAGTTGCTTTTGGAAAGCGGTATCGGCCTTGAATGCGGTCTGGCCGGGGCTGCCGCGGACACCCGACGGGCGAATGTTTCTCGCGACCATGGTTCGGGACCACGAGGACGCTCTCGTCGCCGCCTTTGGTCACGGCTATACCGGCTTGTTCATGCTGCGCACGCGTGCCGACATCATAAAAGGAGTCGGACATCTCGCAAGGGCCGCGGCACGGCGTCTATCGAGGGGGCGCGGACCCATGAACACCGATGGCTTTTAGGAACGACTCGTCTTGCCGTAGCCAAGGGGCTGAACTCGGAGGGCGAGCCACGGGTCGAATTCACGACCTCCTGCTCAAATCCGGTCACGCGATGATATCGAGCGCGGACCGCCAACCAAAATGTGGCGATCCGCGCTCAGACGCGGCCAAGCGATTATCGATCGAACCTTCGGCGGGGCTTGGCGGCTCGGTTGGGGGGATACCGCGCTCAATCCTGCCCGCGCGAACGACCCGTCGCGGCGGCGGCTATTCCAGGACCCGTGCTAGAAATTAAAGAATTTGTGGCGCAAGGCTTCCTCATATTCGCTCTTCAGGTCCAAGACCTTGTTGCGAAGCTCGTCCTCGAGGAAATGAGCCGCCTCCCACTTGTCGATCTCGGCGATCGAGTGATTGACCGACGCCAACGCTTCTTCTTTCCGGATGGCGCTGACCCATTCGTCGACGGCCGCCTTATATGCGATTTGCAGTTGGTCGAGATCTAAATTGTTGTCGCTCATTTTCCGCCTCCGTTTACCTTAGACTAAGGCGGCGCCATGAACAAACGATGACATGCGCTGCAAAGCTTGTCGATGACGCCGTCTCGGCGACGGGAGTGGGCGAACGGGCTCCGATAGGCCGGTCCTCGGCCCGGCATGGCCCGAATGGGGGCGCCGCAACTTCGAAGCCAGATGTCATTCATGCGGAAGTCTTTTACAAAGACCCAGATTCGCGCGACGATGCGCGCCTTGATTCATATCAAGTACTTTCCCTGCGCGGACGTCCTATTAGGGTCATTGAAGACGTCGGTCTTGCGCGCCGTCGGTCCGGTCTTGGCAAGCGAACTGGAAGATCCATGGTGTTCGCCGTCGCAAATGACCCCTCCGTGGTTTCGACCGGCACAGTCGTATCGGTGCGGGGCGCTGTCGTCGACGTGAGCTTCGAAGGTTGTTCGCTGCCGCCTGTCAATACGGCTTTGATCGTCGGCTGGGACAATCCGGAAGCGCTCGTTCTCGAGGTCCACAGCCATTTGGATCTCGCGACCGTCCGCGGCGTCGCGCTTCAGGCGACGGCCGGTCTCGCGCGCGGCACGAAAGTGCATGCCACTGGCGCCCCCATTTCGGTTCCCGTCGGCGACGCCGTCCTCGGACGCCTGCTCGATGTCACCGGCACGATCCGGGATCGCGGGCCGGCTTTGCCGCTGGATACGCCGCGGCGCGGCATCCACAACGCTCCGCCTTCGCTGGAAGAGGAAACCTCGTCCACGGCTGTCTTCGAGACTGGCATCAAGGTGATCGATCTCCTAACCCCGCTCGCGCAAGGCGGCAAGGCGGCGATGTTTGGCGGCGCCGGCGTCGGCAAGACCGTGCTGGTGATGGAATTGATCCATGCCATGGTCGAAAAATACCAGGGTATTTCGGTCTTCGCCGGCATCGGCGAGCGCTCGCGCGAAGGCCACGAACTGTTGACCGATATGCAAGGTTCGGGCGTCCTGGCGCGCACCGTGCTCGTCTACGGCCAGATGAACGAGCCGCCCGGCGCGCGTTGGCGCGTCCCGCTGACCGCCTTGACGATCGCCGAATATTTTCGGGATCAGAAGCATCAAAACGTGCTGCTGCTGATGGACAACGTGTTTCGCTTCGTCCAGGCCGGGAGCGAGGTTTCGAGCCTGCTCGGGCGACTGCCGTCGCGGGTCGGCTATCAGCCGACGCTCGCGACCGAAGTCGCGTCGCTGGAGGAGCGCATCGCCTCGGTCGCGGGCGCCGCGGTCACGGCGATCCAGGCGGTTTATGTGCCGGCGGATGATTTCACCGATCCCGCGGTCACCGCGATTTCGAGCCATATGGACAGTATCATCATGCTGTCGCGCGGCCTGGCCGCCGAAGGCTTTTATCCCGCCATCGACCCGCTCGCCTCGTCGTCGGTGCTGCTCGATCCGCTCGTTGTCGGCGAGGAGCACTATGTCATCGCCGGGCGTGTCCGCGAGGCTTTGGCCCGTTTCAAGGATCTTCAAGACATTATTGCGCTGCTCGGCGCCGAGGAGCTTGGCGCGAGCGACCGGCTGATCGTGAAGCGCGCGCGGCGACTCCAGCGTTTTCTGAGCCAGCCGTTCATGGTCACGGAGGCGTTTACGGGAACGCCTGGCCGCTCCGTCGCGCGCGCCGACACGCTCAAAGGCTGCCGCGCCATTCTCGACGGAGAGACCGATGATTGGGAGGAAAGCTCGCTCTATATGATCGGGACGCTCGAGGAAGCGCGCCAGAAAGAGGCGGCCGCGGCATGAAGCTTCGCATCTTCACGCCGCTCGCGGCTGTTGTCGATGAAGACGGTGTTCTGGCGGTGCGCGCCGAGGACGCCAGCGGCGGTTTTGGCATTTTGCCTGGTCATGCCGATTTCCTGACCAGCCTCGCGATTTCGGTCGTGAGTTGGAAAAGTGCTGGCGGCGAGCGCTGTTATTGCGCGGTGCGCCGCGGAGTCTTGTCCGTGACATCGGGGACAGACGTCGCCATCGCGACGCGCGAAGCGATCACCGGCTCCGACTTGACGACGCTCGACGAGACGGTGCTCGCCCGCTTTCGCGCCGACATCGAGGTCGAGCGGTCGGAACATGTCGAAAGCACCCGCCTTCAGCTTTCCGCTATCCGCCAGATCATGCGTCATCTTCGGCCGGATCGATCAGGCACGGGGGCCATGGCATGACGGAGCCGGGCCACGGCGATCCCCTGGTCGAGGGCGTGAAACGGCGTGGCGAACGCCATCGGCGCTGGCTGAGCCGGGGCGAGCCGTCCGTCGCGCGTCATCTTGCCCAGATCGGCGTGCTCGGCTGGCTGATCGTCGTGCCCACGATCACGGGCATCTTTGCCGGCCGTTGGCTCGACACGGCGTTCAAATCCGGCCTATTCTGGACCGCGCCACTGCTGATGCTGGGGCTCGCGCTCGGCTGCTGGTCCGCTTGGAAATGGATGGGACGCTCGTGAGCATTGCGTTTGCGCCAAACCTTCCGTCCCTCGCGATGGTGTCCGGCCTCCTGGCCTATTTCGCCGGTGGCGTTGGTTTGGGACTCGTTTATTTCAATGCGATCTGGTGGAACGCGCGTTTGTTTGCCCGGAGCGGTTTGGGCGTGGCGGCGATTGCCTTGGTCATCGGACGTTTCGCTCTCTTGGGCGGCGCGCTGACCTTGGCGAGCTTGCAAGGCGCCGCGCCGCTGCTCGTGATGGCGCTCGGGGTTCTCGTGGTCCGCCCGATCGTCATGCGAAGACATCGGGCGGCCCCGCTGTGAAATCACCCCTTGCGAGCAGCATCCTCTTCCATGTGGGCCCGGTGCCGGTCGCGGCCTCCGTTGTCGCGACCTGGGTGATCATGACGATCTTGGTCCTTGGCGGCATGCTCGTCGTCCGCGGGTTGTCGCTCGTTCCCTCCAAGACCCAAGCCGCGTTCGAGCTGATCGTCGCGACCGTGGATGCGCAGATCCGGGATACGATGCAAGCCGAGCCGGGGCCTTATCGCGCCTTTATCGGCACCTTGTTCGTGTTCGTTTTCGTCTCCAACTGGTCGT
The DNA here is from genome assembly GCA_031291515.1 of Beijerinckiaceae bacterium. Taxonomy (GTDB): domain Bacteria; phylum Pseudomonadota; class Alphaproteobacteria; order Rhizobiales; family Beijerinckiaceae; genus RH-AL1. Next base: position 25,440 of record JARLIW010000027.1, read on the forward strand.
CCCTCGTTCCGGGCGTCGAGCCCCCGACCGCTCGGATCGAAACCGACGCCGCGCTCGCGCTGCTCGTCTTTCTCGCCGTGATCTGGTACGGCATCCGGGCGGGCGGCCTGCGCGGCTATCTCAAGACATTCGCCACGCCCAACCCGATCATGATCCCGCTCAATTTCATCGAGAGCATCACCCGCGCGTTCTCGCTGATGGTGCGTTTGTTCGGCAATGTCATGAGTGGCGTGTTCGTGGTCGGCATCGTCCTGTCGCTTGCCGGCCTTCTCGTGCCGATCCCGCTGATGGCGCTCGATTTGCTGACCGGCGCGGTGCAAGCCTATATTTTCGCGATCCTCGCGATGGTGTTCATCGCCAGCGCGGTCAGCGAAACGAAACCGCCTCCGGCCGTCTCCAGCTAAAGGACATCCACATGAATTGGCTAGCATTCGCGAGCATCATCTCCGCCGCCGTGGCGGTCTCGTTTGGGGCCATCGGCCCCGCGCTCGGCGAGGGACGCGCCGTCGCCGCGGCGATGGACGCGATCGCGCGTCAGCCCGAGGCCGCCGACACGATCTCGCGAACCTTGTTCGTCGGGCTCGCCATGATCGAGACGATGGCGATCTATTGTCTGGTGATCGCGCTGCTGCTGTTGTTCGCCAATCCGTTGCTGAAGTGACGGCGTCGGGGTTCGCGTCATGACCATCGACTGGTGGACGCTCGGGTTTCAAACCGCGAACGTCGCGATTCTAATTTGGCTGCTCGGGCGGTTTTTTTGGCGGCCGGTCGCGGGGATGATCGAGCAACGCCGCGCCGAGGCGCAACGGCTGCTGGCCGAGGCGGAAGCCAAGCGCGGCGAGGCGGCGGCCGCGCTCGCTGGCGTCGACAGCGCGCGTGAAGGGTTTGCCAAGGAGCGCGAGGCGATCCTCGAGGCGGCCCGTCAAAGCGCCGAGACTGCCCGAACCGCCCGCCTAGCGGAGACCGCGAAGGAGGTCGCCGCGCTCGAAGCGGCGGCGAAAGCGCGAATTGAAAAGGAGCGGGACGCCGCCGAAGCAGCCTGGCGCGAGAGGGCGACTCAGCTGGCCGTCTCGATTGCCGAGCGCTTGGCTGCGCGACTGGACGGTCCCGCCGTGCGCGGCGCGTTTCTGGATTGGCTGCTCGACGCGATCCGTCGCTTGCCCGAATCCGAGCGCGAGGCCATGGCGCAGGATGGCGCCGCGCTTGAGGTTATCAGCGCGAAACCGCTCGATCCGGCCGGCCAAGAGGATTGCAGGGCGCGGATCGGCGACGCCTTCGGCAGCCATCCGGGCCTGACGTTCAAGGTGGACACCGCGCTGATCGCCGGCATGGAGCTGCGAGGCGCCCATCTCGTCGTGCATAACAGCTGGCGCGCGGATCTTACTCAAATCCTGGCGGAAATGACCCATGACGACAGGGCCTGACGCTCTCGCCGATGCTTGGCTCGAGGTTTCGCGCGCGAAGCTCGACGCGGCCGCGCTTGGGCCCAGTTCCGACCAAATCGGCCGGGTCGAGGAGACCGGCGACGGGATTGCCTTGATCTCCGGCCTGCCCAGCGTCCGCCTCGACGAACTCTTGGTGTTCGACAAGGGGCAATTCGGCTTCGCTCAAGTGCTCGAACGCGACCGGATCGGCTGTGTCTTGCTCGACGATGCCGATACAATCGAGGCCGGCGACACGGTCCGCGGCACCGGCGACGTGGTGCGCGTGCCGGTGGGGCGGGGGCTTCTCGGCCGCGTCGTCGACCCGCTGGGCCGCCCGCTCGATGGGAAAGGCCCCGTCGCGCACGAAACTCGCGAGCCGATCGAGCGCGCCGCGCCCGCCATCATCGATCGCGATCTCGTGACCGAGCCGGTGCAGACCGGCATTGCCGTGATCGATGCCCTGTTCGCGTTGGGCCGCGGTCAGCGTGAGCTGATCATCGGGGACCGCGCGATCGGAAAGACCACGATCGGGATCGATACGATCATCAACCAGAAGACGAGCGATATTATCTGCGTCTATATCGCGGTGGGGCAGAAGAGCTCGAGCGTCAAGCGCGCCATCGACGCGATCGAGGCGCACGGGGCGCCCGAGCGCTGCATCATTGTCGTCGCGGCGCCATCGGAGTCGCCGGGGCTGCAGTGGATCGCGCCCTTTGCCGGATTCACCATGGCGGAATATTTTCGCGACCGCGGCCAGCACGCCTTGGTCGTGATCGACGATTTGTCGAAACATGCCGCCACGCATCGCGAAATCGCCTTGCTGACGCGTCAATCGCCCGGTCGCGAAGCCTATCCCGGCGATGTCTTCTATGTTCACGCGCGGCTGTTGGAACGCGCGTCGAAATTGTCGAAGGAGAAGGGCGGCGGATCGCTAACGGCGCTCCCGGTCGCCGAGACCGACGCCGGCAACCTCAGCGCCTATATTCCGACCAACCTGATCTCGATCACCGACGGTCAGATCGTGCTCGACACCAAACTGTTTCACGAGGGGCGCAAGCCGTCCGTCGATGCCGGCACGAGCGTGAGCCGGGTCGGCGGAAAGACCCAAGCGCCGGTGCTGCGGGAAGCGGCGCAGACGCTGCGTCTCGACTACGCCCAGTTTCTCGAATTGGAGATGTTCACCCGGTTCGGCGGCATGCCGGATACGCGCGTTCGCGATAAACTGACGCGCGGCGAGCGGATCCGCGCGATCCTGTGTCAGCCGCGGCATGCGCCGCTCCGTCTCGCCGACGAGGTGGCGCTCGTTCTTGCCGTTCAGTCGGGTCTGTTGGATCCGCTTCCGCTCGCGGCCGTGCTCGCGTTCCAACAGGGTCTGCGCGACGCGCTCGATCGTGGCGCCGCGGAGGCCGTCCAGTTGATCCAGGAGACCGGAACCCTGGACGCCGCGCGCAAGCAGACGCTTGTCGATACGTTGACACAATATGTTCAAACCGTCGTCGCGCGCGCGGGGCCTCCCGCCAAAGGCTCGAAGGCCGGGCCCGCATGACCGGGCGTCTTGCCGACGTCAGCGCGCGGATCGACGGGATCCACGCGCTCGGCATGGTCGTCAATGCGATGCGCGGCATTGCCGCCGCGCGCGCGCAACAGGCGCGGAGCCAACTCTCGGCCGTCGACAGCTATACCGCGACGATTGCCGCCGCCATCGGCCGCGCGCTCGCCTTGGCTCCGGAGGCGGCTCGCGGCGCGGGCGCGCGATCTTCCCGGCCAGCGCTGGTTCTATTTTGCGCGGAACAGGGATTTGCCGGCGCGTTCAGCGAGCGCATTCTCGATGCCGCCCGCGCCAGCCTGCCCACGGCCGAGATATTCTTGATTGGCACGCGAGGCGTCTCGGTCGCGGCCGAACGCGGCATCGCGCCTGGTTGGAACAGCGCCATGCCCGCGCATTCCGGGGGGATTCCCAAACTCGCCGATCGGATCGCGGAAGCGCTTTACAAGCCGATCGCGACGGGCGAGATCGATCAGCTCGACGCCGTCTTCGGCGAATGGCGCCCGGGCCACGGCGTCCATGTCGAGCGGCGCCATCTGTTTCCCCTCGATACCAAGGCGTTTCCGCTCCCGCGCGGCGACGGCGCGCTGGTGGTCAACTTGGCGCCCGATGTGCTCTTGAGTGAACTTACGGCCGCTTATCTCCATGCTCAGCTCTGCGACGCGGCGCTTCAAGCCTTCGCGGCGGAAAACGAAGCGCGCATGGAAGCCATGGCCGCCGCGCATCATCAAATCGAGCGTCAGCTTTCCGAATTGCAGGCAAGGCAGCGGATTCTGCGTCAGGAGGAAATAACCGAGGAGATCATCGAACTCGCCGCCGGCGAAACGGCAAGCAAAACGCGCTGACCGGCCCGCCGATTAAATCACGCGATCTCCGATATTCGAGAAACATCGACGCGCGACACAGCGCGATGGCGGTGTCGCGGATCGCGGCATCCTTACCCGGTCCCGGACAGGGTAAAATCAACGTCGCCATTCGCGAGGCGCCGAAGCGCCGATTTGTTCCTCAGCACGATGGCGCGTCGGCGGCAGGGAAGATCGATGATGCCGTCGCGCTGGAGTTGCGTCAGCGTGCGGGACACTGTCTCGATCGTCAGACCGAGATAATCCGCTATATCCATTCGCGACATCGGGAGATCGATCGTTTTGTCGCTTGCCAAGCGTTCGGCGAGGTCCAAGACAAACGTCGAGACTTTTTCGCGCGCGGATTTCTTTCCAAGGAGAAGCGCGTGATCTTGCGCGCACTCGAGGGATTGAACAAGCGCGGCAAAGACGGCTTTGCCAGCGAACTGCCCGTCGGCCGCGATCGAGTCGAGGTCGCCGAACCGGTAGACGCGAACGGTCGTATTGACGGTCGCCTCCGCGGAAAAACGGTGCTCGGGTCCAGACTCGATTCCGAAGAACCCGCCGGCGAGATGAAACGCATCGATCTGTCGTCGGCCGTCGCCGAGGAGTTTGGACATCCGCACCGCGCCAGTCACGACCTGGGCGGAAAATTCAGCGACGATCCCCTCGCCGAAAATCTGCTGATCCTTCTTGAAGGCCCTGATGATGCATTTATGAGCCGCGCGCGCGGCGATTGGAGATGGCATGTCTCGTCGGTGACGCGGCGCCAACCGCGGATCATAGACATGCGGCAGGGATGGCCAAGGCAGCGCCGTTTCCTGGATGACGGAGACCGATTGCATTTTTTCACTCCACGCAGCGCTCAAGGATGCAGAATTACGACGTCCGACGTGGGCTACCGAATTCGCGGCTCGCGAGACGAACTCCAACGAGGTCCGATCGGGTGAGAAACGCGGCATTTCGCGGCCAAATTGTTGGTCCTTGTGTGCGCCGCGTTTTGCAAGCGAGGCAGCCGCGCTCGAACCTCGGCGATTTGAGGCGGCGGCGTGACGCGGTTACAAGTCCGAGGCGATGCGAGCTTGGCCAAGTGGCAGGATAGTGCTTCGGGTTGCCGGGCCGGAAGCTAAAAAAGACGCGTTCCAACCGGAAAACGCGTGGGTCGCGATTTGGTTGCGCTCGTCGCGTCGCCGCCTCGCAATAAAATTATGCGACAATTATTGATTGCAACCATTTGAATTGGACGAAGCAGATGTGTGGGCGAGGTCGTTTTCGCGTGCCAGTTTATTTGTCGCGGCTCGAAGGAAACGCCGGCGATGTGGCGCTCAAAGCGCGCTATTCTCCGCTTCATGCTGGATGATTGCGTGCGCGGTGGATTTTACGGCATCGCGTCCCTGGCTGGTATCGATGCGATGCCATGCGATGACGAGAGCAGGTGCTTGGACCTGTTCCGCGACGACCTCGCTCGTCGCATCCGAGGCGTCGCCGCGTCTCTCCGTGACGCGCCGCATCATGGTCTCGACAGGGGCGTCCAGCCAAAAACCGTGAAACGGAACGTTTGCGCGTTTCGCCACGATCTCGATCGCGCCGCGCTCTTCGGCATCGCGATAGGTGGCGTCCACGACGACGGACCGTCCAGCGCCAAGCGCCGCTTCCGCCAAAATCCGCAGTTTCCGGTAAACGGCCTGGGAAACGCGAGGGTCGTAGGCTTCGGCCGGAAGTTGGTCCGTTTCCTTGGCATCGAAAAGACGTTTTCGCTCGACGTCGCTGCGCAGATGGACCGCGCCCGGGGCCAAGCCGAGCTCCGGGGCGATCGCCCCGGCGAGCGTCGTCTTTCCCGTTCCCGACAGGCCGCCGATCGCGATCAAGCATGGCCGGATCGGCCGCAGGAAGGCGCCCGCCTTGATGAAATAGGCCACGGCCTCTTGCCGCTGGATCGCGTGGTCGGGGACGAGACGTGTTCGTTCCCAGAGTACTCTCGCTCGGATCGCGGCCCGCAGGCTCAGAAACAACGGAAACGCGGCGAGGCCTTCGATTCGCTGAACGGGATCGCCCGGCGACGAGATGTAGCGATTGAGAAGGCGGTTCGCGTCGTCGCGGCGATCATGCTCGCAGAGATCCATAATGACGAACGCGAGGTCATAAAGAATATCGATCGTCGCGATGTCGTCGTTGAATTCGATCGCGTCGAACAACACCGGCGCGTCGTCGATCAAAACGATATTGCCGAGATGAAGATCGCCATGGCAGCGCCGGACCTGCCCGGCCGCGCCGCGGCGGAGCAAAAGCGGTTCGACGCGATCGAAAACGGCGCGAAGCGTGGCGCCAAGCGCCTCGGTTTCCTTTGCCGGAAACAGGTCTGGGGCCTTTAAGAGCTCATTGGACGTTTCCTCGAGCGTTTGGCGTAACGCCGCCGTCGCGGCCGCGCCATGTGCCAAGGGGGCCCGCTCGTGCGACGCAACAATGGCTTGGGCGAGGGCATCGATCACGCCGGCGCCGAGGCTGCCTTTCCCGATCAGATGGTCCAGCGTGGCGTTTTCGTCGAAACGGCGCAGATGGACCGTCCATTCGACGATGGGACCGTCGCCGCCGAGACGCAGCGCGCCATTGTCGCGCGTGATCGGAACCGTGCCGAGATATAGGCGAGGAGCGTTCGCGCGATTGACCGCGATTTCGGCCTCGCAAGCCGCTCGGCGTTTCGCCAAGGTCGAGAAATCCATGAAGGGGAAACGTACGGCGCGCTTTACCTTATAGACATCCGGCCCACAGAGAAACACGGCGGCGCCATGGGTATCGATCCGCGTGACCGGGTTGGATAAACCATGCGTCCGAGGGTTTTGAAGAAACTCGAAAACCTCGCGCTGGCTGTCGTCCCGGCGCGAATTCATCGAATCAGGCGGACCGTGGGGAGCCGCGCCTTGTTGGACAGCGCGCGGTCCCGGAACAGGCGGTTGGGCACGCGTCCCGTCCTAATGCGTCATCAGGACGGGAATGCGGGCATGGGTGACGACATGCTGCGTGACCCCTCCCAGCAGAAATTGCCTGAGACGGCTATGCGTATAGGCTCCCATCACCAACATCGACGCGTCGTGGCGCGCGGCCTCGTCGAGAATCAATTCGCCGGCCGATTTGTCCGTCGCCGAACGAAGATCGTGCGATTCCGCCGCGATGCCGTGCCAGCCCAGATAGGCGGACAAATCCGCCACCTCGGTATTGCCTTCGTCCGGACCCGGAGCTTGGATAATGCTCACGCGACCAGCCTTGTGCAACAAGGCGATGGATTGTCCGATCACGCGCGCGGACTCCAAGGATCCATTCCAAGCGATCGCGACGTGACGCAGCGGATCGCCATTCACGGCTTCGGGGACCATGAGGGTCGGTCGTCCGGCCGAGAAGACGGACGCCTCGAACACGCGTTGCGTAAACGTCTCGTCGATTTTTGGCTTGTCGACGACGACCAAATCGCTCACGCGTCCCGCCAACGCGACGCAGCTTTCGAGATCCCCGACCTCTTCGGTCCAAACCGCGAAGCGCGAATCGCGTTTTTCCGCCGCCGGCTCAAAGTCGATTCCGTTTGCCGCGCACCAACTTGCAAGCTTGGTCTTGCTGATCGCCGCGCCGTTCTGAATTTCGGCCTTGATACTGTCGAACGTGACGCCGGCCGCGATCGCGACGTCCGGAAGGCCCGACAGATAGGTTTCTGGAACGGGGCTGACGAACATCACTTCGATCCGCGAATTGAACGTCTCGGCGAGTTTTGCGGCCGTATCGAAACGATGCTTTGCTTCGATACCCACGCCTACGGGAATGAGAATGCAGCGCATGACCATGGAAACCTCCGTCGGATAGAACCCGGAGCCTTGATCGGCTTCGAGCTGGCGTCAGTTGGGCAAAATTTCGATTTTCCGGCGTCTTTCGGGCTTGTGGCTCGCTAAACGATAGGCGAGGGCCAGCAACGTGCCTCCGAGGATGAGGGCGTAGGCGCCGATCAGCCAAGTCAGCACCAAAGCGCCGATCAGGGGGCTCAAGCACAGCAGAACAGCGTAAATCAGCGAGACGATTCCGGCGAACACAAGGAACCAGCGGCCGTGGCTGATCTTGAGGCCGACGGCGACGGCGAGCATGACGGCGCCCCAGGCAAAGCCCCAGGCCGCGATGAGGAAAACAAAGGCGAGGACCGTAATCCCAGGCCATAGGAAGGCGACCAAACCAAACGCGATGCCGATGAACCCGTTGAGGAGGAGGAGCCCCCAGCGCTCGTGATGACTGGCCCCCCAGGCCGCGAGTGCGATGCTCGCGACGCCGTCGCAAAAGCTGTAAGCGCCGAAAATGAGGACCAGTACGAGGATCGTCGCGCCGGGAACGGCAAAGGCGGCCACGCCAAACAGGATCGCCAACACGCCTCTGATCGCCACGGCCCACCAATTGCCGGCAAGAATGGCGTTGCGGGACTCCATGAGATCAGATTCGACAAAAAACAGCGAAGCCATCCCGACACTCCTGCGAACCGCCGAAAACGAACCCGGCCCGAAACGCGCGATCCCGTGAAACCGGGGCGAACTGGCGCGATACGTTCCTATACGCCAGGATCCCGGGTTCAATCCTTGCGCTATATCAATCGAAGCCTGTTGCCGGGCCTTAAAAGGCGCGCGCCATTGCGTGGCGGTGTCGTCGCGGGCGTGTTGCTCCCACATTCCATACGGCCCGCGCTGGGCCGGTGGTCGCCGTCGACCCTTAAATGCTTGTGGCGCTGGCTGGATTGCCGCCGGTTTCCAGCGCGCGCTTGACCTGATCGTCCGAGATATTCAGGCCGGCGGCGCACAAATCGCTGCGCACTTGGAAGCAGAGTTCCAGGTCATCCGGTTTTGAAATCGCCGTTTGGCACAGGCCTTCCTGATAGGCCGTGGTCTTGGCCTCGTCGAAATGCATCAGCCCGCTGGCCCAACGCCCGAGGCCCCAGATGTTCTTCATCCGCGTTAAAAACGCTTCCTCTTGTTTTCGGATATACAACGCTTCCGCCGCTTGTTCTCGTTCCTTGAAACTATCCATGACGTCCTCCCGCAAGTTTCGCCTGGGTGAAAGGCCGATGATCAATGTTTTCACCTCGATGCCGAGTTTAGAGGGCCTCCGATGCCCAGACGGCGAGATCGTTCGCCGCGTTTCCAAACGCCGTGTTGAGGGCCTTCACCATCACCAATTCGTCCCTCGACGAACACGGGATACTTGTCTTGAAGACGTGCGTCTTCAAGACATGTCCGTCGCCCGACAGGAGGGTGGCGGCAAAGCCGATTTCCGCGTTGGAATCGACCGGTCCGGTCACGTTGAAGCTCCGGAGATCGATCTTGATTTCGCGATCGGTTTTCGCGTGATCGTCCGGGGGCCCGAGGCTCGCGGAAATGCCCGCGTCTTCAAAGCTCTGCAGGATCTTTTCCTGAAACAATTTGGGCAACGTGTCGCTCCATTGCATCGTGCCGACGATAACGAGTTGCCCGTCCGGAGAGCGGGAGAGGAGACGTTGCGTCTGCAAGGCGACCACTGCCGTCGGGTCGGAGATAAAAATTTGGCCTGGCAAACGCGTGTCGGGCAGGCCGCTGAGCTTTGGCACGTTCAGATCGTAGACTGGCGGTGGCTTGGCGGTTTCGCCGGAGGTCATGCGTTCGAGGCCCGCGATGACGGCGTCCACCTTGTCGGAGTTGCGCGCGAGCGCGTCGGTGAACGACTTGAGGTTGTCCATCGTCGCCTTGAACGAATCCGCATTGTCGGACAGAATTTTGTCGACCCGCTGAAGCGCTTGCCGGGCCGTCTGGGTCAGGCTGCGGCCGACATCCGGACCAGCGACGATGAGGGGCGGCGCGCCGTCTTTGCCGACGAGCGGCGGCGCGCTGGGGCTGCCGCCTTCCAATAAAACCGCCGCGGTGCCGGTGAGGCCTTGGGACTCGATATCGACCTTGGTGTCCTTGCGTAATGGCGTACCCTCGTTGACGGCAATCGACGCCACCACATGTTCGGGGTCATGGGGATCGATGATCAAGCCGGTGACTTCGCCGACACGAACGCCGTCGAAAAGCACCGCCGCGCCCGGTTGGAGGCCGGACACATTATGGAAAAACTGCAGCCGATAGGGCACGCGCGACGCCAATCCCCCGCTGTTGTCGAGCCAATACACGAAGGCGAAGGCCGCGAGTATGACGGTCAGTGCCAGGCTTCCAACCGCGAGGTAGCGTGCGTTTGTTTCCATCGGGGGGCCTCTTTGACTAAACGATCGAATTGTTGCGCGCGCGTTGCCCGCGGAAATAAGCTTGCACCCAGGGATGCTCGGACGCGAGCATCGCCGACATCGGCCCGAGAGCCACGATCTTCCCATCCGCCAACGCCGCGACGCGATCGCAGACCGTCGCAAGGCTGTCGAGGTCATGGGTCACCATGAACACCGTCAGGCCGAGCGCTTTTTGGAGCGTCTTGATCAGACGATCGAAATCGCTCGCCGCGATCGGGTCGAGCCCCGAGGTCGGTTCGTCGAGAAATACGATGTCGGGGTCGAGGGCCAGCGCGCGCGCTAGGGCCGCGCGCTTGATCATCCCGCCGGAGAGTTCCTCGGGCAATTTCTCGGCATCCACGGCGGAGAGGCCAACCATGCCCAGTTTCGTGATCGCGACCGACGATTGAAGCCGTGGGGGAAGTTGGAGATATTCGCGCATCGGAAATTCGACGTTTTGGCGGACCGTGAGCGATGAAAACAACGCGCCTTGCTGGAACAGAACGCCCCAATGACGCTCGACGGCGCGCATGGCGGCGGAACTCACCTCGTCGGGATTCGCGCCGAGGATGTTGATGGTGCCAGAGCGCTTTCGCAGGAGTCCGAGAATCGTCCGGAGGAGGACCGACTTTCCGCCTCCCGACGCTCCCACGAGCCCGAGGATTTCGCCGCGGCGCACGTCGAGGCTCAGATGATCGATCACGGTATTGTTTCCGAAGCCGACGACGAGATCGGTCAAACGGATCGCGGGCGCTTCATCGCTCATGCCTCACATCCCGATCGACGCGAAGAACATCGCGAAAAAGCCATCGAGAACGATGACGAGGAAAATCGATTTGACGACGGATTCCGTCGTGTGAAAACCAAGGGACTCGGTATTGCCCTGCACGCGGAGCCCTTCGGTACAGGCCACGATTCCGATGACCAGGGCCATGAACGGCGCTTTCCACATCCCGACTTCAAAATGTGTCACCGAAATCGCATCGCGCAAACGCGTAATATAGGTGGCGACGCTCATGCCGCCATAGAGCCAGGATACGAGGCCGCCGCCGACAAGCGCGGACATGGACCCGATGAAGGTGAGCATCGGCAAGGCAAGGACAAGCGCCAGGACGCGCGGCAGCATCAGAATCTCGATCGGATCGAGTCCCATGGTGCGGATCGCGTCGATTTCCTCGCGCATTTTCATCGAGCCGAGTTCCGCCGTGTAGGAACTTCCGGAACGTCCAGCCACCATGATCGAGACGATCAGGACGCCAAGTTCGCGAAGGACGAGAATACCGACGAGATCGATGGCATAGGTTTGAGCGCCGAATTTTCGAAAGTTGAAGATCCCTTGCTGCGCGATGATCGCGCCGATCAGGAAGGTGATGAGCAGAATGATCGGAACCGATCGCAATCCCACGCGGTCGAATTGGTTGACCGCGGCGGTGAGACGGAAACTGCGGGGACGACGGATCACGCGCGCCATGGCCATGGCGATCGCGCCAAGCATGACGAGCAACGCGGACAAGTCGTTGCCAAGATCGATCAGGGAGCGTCCGAGCCCCTCGATGGCCGCGAGCGGACTGCGCTTTTTGGGGGGCAGAGGTGTGTGGTCGCTCACGCGCGCGACGGCGTCGAGAAGAGATCGGTGTTGGTCCAATACGCCTTTGAAGACGACCTTCTGGCCGCGCGCCTTCGCCGGCGTGACCAAACGCTCGATGAGACAGGCGCCGAATGTGTCGATTGCCGTGACGCCGTGCATATCGACGATCATGGGACCGGTGCCGGCCGCTTGGGCCGCCGCGTCGACCAGGGAATCCAATGCCACCGCGTTGGTCACGGTCCAAGGGCCGTCCGCTTCGATTTCGATTTGGCCGCCATCCCCGGCGTTCCAGCGCAGTAAATCATTCGATTCCATGTTCGTTGCGACCCTTCAAATCGTAACCGGAAGTCGAGATCTCCAAACCTTTTTAGAGCGTGATCTTATCGGGCGTAAGACGCAATGGGCGTCACGATAGAATGACGTCGTTATTTCGGAAAGTCGGGAGACATTGGGTCAGTGCGCGAGGAAAAGTGGTCGTTCCGATTTTTCGATGAGGTCGCGGGTGGCGCCTCCCAAGACCCATTCTCGGAACCGCGAATGCCCGTAGGCGCCCATCACGATCACATCGGCGGATAGCTTCGCGGCCTCGTCCCGGATGGCCGCGCCGGTATCTTCATCCTTTGCTTGAACGGGGACGATCTCCACTTTCACGCCGTGGCGATCGAGGTGCGCCGCGATATCGGTCGCCTCTTCGCCGCGGTTTGCGCTGGCCAGGGGTTCGACGCTCAGAAGACGGACGAGCGTGGCGCGCTTCAGCAAAGGCAGGGCTTCGCATATCGCGCGTGTCGCCGACCTTGAATCGTTCCAAGCCAATAACACCGTTCTGATCTCTTGCCGGGCAGGGCAACCGGGCGGGATCAAATAGACACCACGGCCGGCCTCGAAGAGCACGGCTTCGACAAGTTCCGTCCAATCTCGTCCTTCCGAAGGTCGGTAGGGAGTCGTCGCGATGAACAAGTCCGCGCATCGCGCCAGCGACACCGTCCGCCGCGCGACTTGGCTGGGCCAAGTTTCGATTCGGCGCATTTCGTTGGACCCGCCTGGCCAGAACAACCGCTCGGTTATCTTCGCGGTCGCGCGGTCACCCTGATCGCGCACTTCCTTTTCCAGGGCGAATACGGCCTCCATCTCGCCATAGCCCGATTGCGCGCCGAGGACGTAGGCGTATTCTGGAAGAAGATTGGTATACAAGCCGGTGACGCGCGCGCCCCCGAGGAAAGAGGAGAGCGCCTCCGCGTGAGAGAGGCGCGCCTCGTCTTCCCCGGATCCATCGAGGTGAACCATAAGGTCTTTGATCATGAGGCCAGTCTCCTCTCGGGCTATCGCCCCCGGATAGAACGTGCGCCAAAGCATGGGGGCACAAAATAGTCGGGCGCCTTGATCTACTTCAAAACACGACCGCTTTTTGCTGTTCGCGCCAAATCGTGACCAGGCGTGCGATCGGCGGGGCTACTGATCCGCGACCAAGCGGACATCCACGATCTTGTAGGTCTCCCAATCCCCGGAACCGGCTTGGATCGAGACATATTCTCCAGGCAAGAATCGGTGCTCGTCGAGGTGCTTGACAGCTTCCTCGGCGCCGGCCGCCGCGTAATCGAAGTACCATGTGGCGCCGCCCGCTCCGCCGGGCTTGTGCACGAGATGCCCCGACAGGCCCGGCTCGCCGTCCCGAAAACGATTCACGAGGCAGCGTTGGCGCAGGCCGTTCCAGTCGGCCGGATTGATCCGGCTCTGCGAATCGAGGGGCGCGATGAAGCGGTAGCCGATGGTCGAACTGCCTTCCGGAAAGGCCTGACACCGCGCCAAGTGGAGTGTGATTAGAGATAGAGCCGCTTTGCCGTTCGCGTGCTCTTTCGTGTCGCTCATGATCAATTTCCTCAAAATAGGTGAATAATTGTAGCGCCTGGATGCGAAGGTTGGTCAAGATACCTTTTCTTCCCTTGCATCTTCCCTCCGCCTTTGGTCGCGCCGATGGAGCGCCATGCCATCACGCCTCGCCGCCTGAAAAGCGCACCCAGCCGTCCGCCGTTTTAACATAAGAACGCTTGACCGCGCCCCATGCGATTTGATGCGCGGCTTCCTCCTGGCGAGGATCGCCGCCATGCGCGGCGAACGCGTGATTGAAGGCGGCCCGGAAGATATCCTGGGCATGCTCCGGCAAATGGTTCCGGACACTCGGTGGAAGATCGTCATTGGTTCGATAAGGCACGATCGCCCTCCTTAAAGCGCCCGGTCAACCGGCCAGATGTTTTTCGATTTCCGCGGTTGAAAGATGCGCCAAATCCTTGGCCACTTCCGCGATGATCGCATCTCGCGTCGTCGCCTGCAGTTGGCCCCGCAGAATGCCGAGCGCCCTTGGGGGCGCCAACAAGACGATTTTATCGACGGTATGGTCGCGCACCGCGGTATCGAGCCGCCCCGCCAAATCCGCCAGAAACGCGGTCTCGACTTCGAGATGTAAATCCGTCGTTTCGACGGAGCTTCTGCCGCCGCCGTGAGATTCGTGAACGTGTCCTGGCCGGTCCGTGCCGAGCTCTCGCGTCGGCGGCGCCTGATGGACAAGGGATTCGAGCAGCGTCAGATTGATCAGTTCGGGGTCGCCGTCGTTGCGGAAGATTAGGGCTTTGGCGCCGTCGCACACGACCACCCAGCTTTGCCACGGCACTTTTACATGATTCATTTCTCAGTCCTCGGGTTTAAGATTCGAACACATAGAGTCCGGGAGCCCGCGCAAGCGGCGGCAAATCTTTGCAACCGCCCGCGGCCGGCGCCTTGACGAGCGCCTTCGTGGAATGACTCTTGAACCAAGAGACCCACTCCGGCCACCAAGAGTCGTGAATTTCCGGCGCGCCAGCGTACCACGCGTCCGGACTGGCGGCGCGGGCACTCTGATCCCCCGTCAAAATGCGATAGCGCGTCCGCGGCTTGCCCGGCGGGCTGACGACCCCGCCGGTATGCCCCCCGCCGGTCAAGACGAATGTCGTGTCCATCGAGCTGAATTGGGAACTGTTGTAAACGGAGCGCCACGGAACCGCATGGTCGCGCTCCGCCCCGAGGAGGAAGAGCGGCAGGTCAATGTCCTTCAGCGCCTCGGCGTGACCATCCATCCGGTATGTTCCGACGGCGAGGCTGTTGTCCAGAACGAGTTGGTGCAGGAACTGTTGTTGCGCCCGGGCAGGCGTGCGCGGCGGATCGGCCATCCAGGCGTCGATATCGGTCGGTGGTTTGGGTTTTGCCAGGAGGTAGCGTTCGACGAGCTTGGCGAAGGTCATTTCCTTGGCCCGCATGAGGTAGGAGAGGCCCGCGATTTGGCGGATATCGACTCCCGCGTTGACGTGCATCGCGTCTTCCAGAATCGAAAGCGGGGCCTCCTCGAGAAACAGCGTGAGATCCGCGGCTTCCGTGAAGTCGGTTTGGGTCGCCAACAGACTGAGGCTCGCCAGGTCCGCGTTGCCTTTGGCGTTCAAGGCGGCGGCGGCGATTGTCAGCGCGACCCCCCCGAGGCAATAGCCGGCCGCATGAACTTTTTCGGTTGGAATGCACGTTTTGATCGCATCGAGCGCGGCTAAGACGCCCGTTTGCACGTAATCCTCGATCGAGCTTCCATTCCCGGTCGGATCCGGGTTTTTCCAGGAGATGATGAAGACCGTGAAACCCTGGCCGACGAGGTAGCGGACAATGGAGTTCGGCGGCGTGAGATCGAGAACATAATATTTCATGATCCAGGCGGGGACGACGAGGATCGGCTCGCGATGGACCTCCGCCGTGACTGGCCGATATTGAATGAGTTCCATCAATTCGTTGCGGAAGATCACGTCGCCGGGCGTGATCGCGATCGTTTCGCCAATTCTAAAGCGCTCCATGCCCTTTGGCTTATCACCGAGCGCCGCGCGCGCGGCGTCCTCGGCAAAAATCGCCGCGCCGGTCAAAAAATTCATGCCCCCGGTTTGCCAAGCCGCCGCGATCACTTCGGGGTTGGTCCAGGGGAAATTGACGGGCGACCAGGAATTCAAGGCAAGGGAGCCAAGAAATTCCAAGCGCTTGAGATGGCGTTCGTTCAGGCCGGAAAATTGTTTCGCCGCAACTTTCCATTGCGCTTCCGAAGCGAGCTGCGCCGCGGCAAGGGACCTGAACGGTTCCTGATTCCAGAGGGGGTCGCGAAACCGCCGGTCGGCGAGCCAGGGTTCGCTCTTCGACCCGTCTGGTCCACCCGCGTCTCCAGACTCCGTAAAATCCGCCGGGGGAGCCGCTTGCGGGTTGGAAACCGAGCCGCCCGGTCCGACTTGCCGCCGCGCATCTTCCGCCGCGGACGAAGCGATGTGACCCTCAGGCATTTCCTTGCTCCCAAATGCCTTTATCAAGATATTTCGAGTCGAGTGCCTTGATTTCGATCAACGGCCGCCGGCCTGCGTCGGGGGCGCCAAGGCGCTCGGCCGCTCGCGCGTCATGTGACCCTCCCGTCGAGATCGTCACGCTCTGCGCCGGCGAGCGCGGAGACCCAGATGACGACGATAGTCTATGAAGATTTGCGCGTCTGACAACCCGCGCGAATGTGCCGATGGGGCGATGCTCGGACGATCGGGGTCCATTCCGTTCCGCCCAAAGCGTCAGCTGTGCTAACATTGATGGCGCCAAGCGATGCGCGGGCCCGGCGGAAATCGTCTGGGACGGAAGGACTGAACAATAATGACGCAGCGCATGCAGGATCTGGCCGATCAAATTGTAAAGCTTCAAAGCGAGCTAGACCGAGAGATCGCGCTGCGGCGAAAGGTCCTCGGATGGCGTCTCAACAAGCGGATGATCGAATTCGAGCACGGAATCACGCTCGAACACCGGCGCTTGCGCGAGAGCGCGACGCGCTTTCTCCTGAAATCGTCAATTCTCGCTTACCTGTCCGCGCCGGTGATCTATTCCATGATCATCCCTTTTGCCCTGATCGACGGATGGGCAAGTTTTTACCAGGCGATATGCTTTCGCCTTTATGGTTTGCCGCGCGTTCGCCGCTCGAATTACATCATGTTCGACCGGCGGCACCTCGCGTACCTCAACTGGATCGAGGCGCTCAACTGCGTTTATTGCGGTTATGCCAATGGCGTCATTGCCTATGTCCGCGAGATCGGAAGCCGGACCGAACAATATTGGTGCCCGATCAAGCACGCCTTGCGGATCAGCGATCCGCATCGGCGCTACTACGAGTTTCTAGAATATGGCGATGCCGAAGGCTATCGATCGAGGCTGGACACGTTCCGGGAGCGATTGCGTCAAGAAGTTCCCACCAGTTCGTCGCCATGGGACGTGGAGACGCTCAAGCCCGAGACAAAGCCCTAGCCTTTGTTGGTTCGTGACGATGCCGCCGCATTTCCGCATGCCGCCGCGCGGGCCGCGGGGCCGAGGCGAGGCCGGCCGCGAGCGTGAGATCGGATGGTCGGCGTCGCGAAAACGCCAGCCCGTCTCGCTGCCGGGCACGATCTCTGCTAACGGATTGCCCGATTAGATGGGGAGGCGGTTGCTGACGTGAGCCTATCGTGGTTGGCAAGATCGAATTCGCGGGAGCTCGCGCGGCGGGAGCCTCCGCTTGGCGGGGCAGACCCGCCGGGTCATCTCACCGCGCGGGACCGCGCGGCGGAGCCGCTGGTGCGGATCGACTCCGTCGATAAAATTTTTGGGGCGGGGCCCGGCGCCGTCACGGCATTGGATGACGTTTCCCTGACGATCAAGGCCGAAGAGTTCTTCACGCTGCTTGGGCCGTCGGGATGCGGCAAGTCGACGCTTCTGCGCATGATCGCGGGTTTCGAGCATCCCACGCGCGGCGCCATCCTCTTGGATCATCGCGACGTCATAGCGGATCCGCCGCACCGGCGGCCGGTCAATATCGTGTTTCAATCCTATGCTCTGTTTCCGCATATGAGCGTCGCGGAAAATGTCGCCTTTGGTCTCGAGCGTCTCGGACAGCGACGCGCCGCTGTCGCCGCGCGCGTCGAGGCGATGCTGCGCTTGGTGCGTTTGGAGGGGTTTGGTGACCGGCGTCCGCACCAGCTGTCCGGCGGGCAGCAGCAACGTGTCGCGCTGGCGCGCGCCGTGGCTCCGGCGCCGAAATTGCTTCTGTTGGACGAGCCCCTGTCCGCCCTCGATGTCAAATTGCGCCGCGAGATGCAGGTCGAGTTGAAGCGCATCCAGCGCAAGACGGGGATCACCTTTTTGCTCGTGACCCACGATCAGGAGGAGGCTCTGTCGCTGTCGGATCGGATCGCCGTCATGGAGGCGGGCCGTGTTCTGCAAGTCGGCAGGCCCGCCGATATTTATGAGCGGCCCGCGTCGCGCTTCGTGGCCGATTTCATGGGCGGCAACGTTCTGCCCGGCGACGCTCTCGGCTTAACGGCACCTTTCGCCGCGATCCGGCCCGAGCGCGTCGAGGTTCTGGCTGAGGGTAGCGGGCCGGGGCTGGGCGGGCGGTTGATCGAAATCACCTATCTCGGCGCGCGGATCGCCTACACGGTTGCGCTCGACATCGGCGTGACGTTGCGGGCCGAGCAGCAGGCTTTGCCGGGGCCTTTGGAGCCGGGTCAGCGCGTCCTCTGCCGGTTGCCCGGCGATGCGCTCGCGGCTTTGGAGGCCTGACCGCCGTGCCCCTCGCGCCGCGCTCAAAGAACCACGTGGTGTTTCTCGCCGGACCGGCGCTTTTCACCATCGTTGTGTTGATGGCGCTGCCGATGGTCCTGGTGCTCGCGACGTCGTTTCTGACGTCCTCCGTCTATGGCGGCGCGCATATGCCTGTTACGGCGGAATCCTACATTCGCTTCGTTTATGGCCGCGATCTCGACGATGTCCTGGTTTTCGATACGACCTATCTCGCGGTTTTCGCGCGTTCCTTGATCCAGGCGGCCTTGGCCACTGTTCTCTGTCTTTTGATCGGATTGCCGCTGGCCTGGTATATGGCGACGCGCCCACCGGGCTGGCGTCGGTTTCTGGTGCTGCTGGTGACCATACCGTTTTGGACAAATCTTCTCGTGCGCATTTATTGTTGGGTGCTGCTCCTTCGTGACGAGGGGCTCGTCAATCAAGTGCTTCTTGCCGCGGGCCTGACGAAGACGCCGGTGACGTTTCTTTATTCCGATGGCGCCATTCTCATGGGGATCGTCTATGGCAGCCTGCCTTTTATGGTTTTGCCGATTTACGCCGTGCTCGAAAAGCTCGATCACCGGCTGATCGAAGCCGCGTATGATCTTTATGCCGGGCGTTTTGCGATCCTGCGAAAACTGATTTGGCCGCTGGCGAGGCCGGGCGTTGCCGCTGGCGCGCTTCTTGTCTTCGTGCCGTCGCTCGGCGCGTTTGTCGCGCCCTATATTCTCGGTGGCGGCAAGAAATTGATGATCGGCAGTTTGATCCAGCAGCAGTTTTCGACCGCCCGCGACTGGTCATTCGGCTCGGCGCTTTCGATCATCCTGATGGCATTCGTTTTGGCGGGCTTGGTGTGGTTGGCGCGCCGCCGCGCGTCGGATTTTCTCTCGTGAGCGGCCGGCGCTTTGATTGGCGCGCCATGCCGGAATATCGTTTCGCGAGCATTTGCGCGCTTGTCTTTCTTTACGCGCCGCTTGCGGTTCTCATCGTCTATTCGTTCAATGCCAATCGCGAGGCTTTGATCTGGAGCGGAGTCACCACGCATTGGTTCGCCAAGGCCTTGGGGAACCCGGATTTGCGCCGCGCCGCGATCAACAGCTTGATTGTCGCGGCGACCGCCACGCCCGTGGCGTCGTTGCTCTCGGTTCCCGCGGCCGTGGCTTTTGAACGCGGCGGTCCGTTCCGGGGTCGCGCCCTCGGCGAAGCCTTGATCGCGATGCCGCTGATCGCGCCGGAGATCGTCACGGCCATTGCAACTCTCGTCTTCTTCGACGTGATCGGGCTGCGCGCCGGGCTTGGCAACGTCATTCTCGCCCATGTCGCCTTTTGTATTCCCTTCGCATTGATGCCGGTGAGAGCCCGGCTGCGCGGCATGCCGCGCGATATCGAGGATGCCGCGCACGATCTTTACGCCGGGCGATGGCAGGTGTTTCGTCTGGTCAC
>JARLIW010000185.1 GCA_031291515.1 Beijerinckiaceae bacterium
CTTGGCTTCCAGCTTTGGCTTTACCACGCGGGCCATTCGCTGTGCGCGCCTACGCCTACGCTAGGAAACGCCATGGAACCGAAATGGTTCACGCGCCCGGTGACGTCGTCTTACGACGCGACCAGCGGGGAGGGGCTACGTCTCCCTGAAAACGCCGGCGCTCTTTTCGCTCCGGCGATTCCGCGAAAGCGGAGCCGGCCTTAGAGCATGTCCCGACGACGTCGAACACTTCTTCGATCGAGGACATGCTCCAACTTCTTATCAAGAGGCCGATTTCCGGTCACTCGGGTGAGGCCGCCCAAGTGGAAAACGCTCAGCGGCCCGCGCTTGCATGCTGTCGGCGGCCGGCTTCCTTGAGCTGGGTCGTGGAGGCGGGGTTACGGGTCGCCGGGGCGCCGCCCTGCGCGTCTCCGATATTGAACCGGCTGACCATGCGGCCGAGCTCGGAGGCCTCTTGGTCGAGCGTGTGACAAGCGGCCGTGCTCTCTTCGACCATGGCGGCGTTTTGCTGGGTCATTTGATCCATCTGCGTGACAGCCGTGTTGACCTCCTGCAAACTTCCCACCTCGTTTTTGGCGGCCGCGGCGATATCGACGACCAGGGTGTTGATTTCGAGAACGCTCCCGACGATTCGTTGAAGCGATTGACCCGCCTCGCCGACGAGCTTGACGCCGGCTTCGACTTGCGCGGTCGACGCGGAAATCAGCGCCTTGATCTCCTTGGCGGCCTCGGCGGAGCGTTGCGCGAGGGCGCGAACTTCGGAGGCGACGACGGCGAAACCACGTCCGGCGTCGCCCGCGCGCGCGGCCTCGACGCCGGCATTCAAGGCGAGCAAGTTGGTCTGAAAGGCAATCTCGTCGATGACGCCGATGATCTGGCCGATCTTATCCGAGGACTTTTCAATTTCGCCCATCGCGCCGACCGCGTTATGCACGACCTCGCCGCTCAATTCCGCATCCTTCTTGGCCGTCGCGACGACGACGCAGGCCTGCGCCGCGCCTTCGGCCGTCTTGCGGAACGTGCTGGTGATTTGCGACAAGGCGGCCGCCGTTTCCTCGATGCTGGCGGCCTGTTGTTCGGTGCGGCGCGAGAGATCGGTCGATGCTTGGCTAATCTCGCCGGTCCCGGAACGGATCGCTTCGGCCGAGGTCGAAATGACGCTCATGACTTCCTGAAGTTTCGCCGTGGCCTCGTTGCAGTCTTGTCTCATCTTCGCATATTCGGGCGGAAGATTATCGGCCATGCGATAGGTCAGGTTGCCATCCGCAAGGGCGCCGAACGCCTCGGTGACGGACGCGATCACGGCGGCATTCGTCGCCTGCATTTGGGCCTCGACCTTCTTGCGGCTCGCTTCGGAGGCGCTGATATAGACCGAGATGGCGAAATCCATGTCGAGCATGATCGCCTTGATCATGGCGCCGGCCTCCGCCGCGACGGTCTCGACGTCGGGGCCTTTCGTGAAATAGCCCCGACCCGGCCAACGCGCTTTCAAGACGGCGCCAACCAAGGATTCCGCGAGGAGCGCATAGCCGCCGATATACCAGCGCGGTTCCAGGCCGATCCGCGCGTGAATCTCGCCGACCTTGGTCACGGCGGCGACGTAGTTCTGGTCCAGCTTGCCGCTCGAAATCGCGTCCCAGTGAGCGATTTGACGGGCGCCCGCCGCATCCATGTGTTGATCGCTCGAGAAGAACTTGCGCGCCTCCGGGAACGACCGCACCTGCTCGTAGAATCTGGCCAGGGCGCGGGGTAGTTCGCTCATGATCAACGATTTGACCGACCGCAGGTGGTCAAGCGATCGTTCGTCCAGTTTCATGAACCGGAGGCGTTCTCCAAGCGTGCTATCGGTGGACATTATAAACTCCATGGGATGCATTGACAACGCAACGGCACCTGTTGGCAAAGTCGACCAAAAATGCGTTGTTGCGGGATCTGCAAATTTCGATCTCGCTGATCTCGAATATCATTTTACTCTCGAGTAAAATTGATCGGCATTCCAAATCACGGATTACGCTTCACTCGTACGATAGGATGCTTTCACGCGCCCTGAAACGGTCGGAAAATGACGGAGCCAGCCTGCGCGACGAGCCGATCTTGGAAAGATGGGCCATCAGCTCTAGGATCTGTTCCGATGTCATTTCATCGGGCTTGAGGTGGCCATTTCTGAGGAAAGTGGCAAGAATTTCCCGGTCGCTGCCGTCCGGCTTGACGAGCGCGAGCCACCAATTCTCGAAAATACGCTCACGAATATTTCTGGCGTCGACTACCATTACATTCGAATGCCGCTCGTCGGCCTCGATGCGCTTGAATGTATTCCAGACCGCTGTCCGCCTGCCTTCGAGTGTTTGTAGAAACCACCGCTCGTCGAACACCAGCGCGCCCGTTAGGCCCGCGGCGTTGTTGTTTTTACTCGAGGCCTCCAAAATGGCACCAAGTTCGCGGATCGCAGATCCAGCAGAATGGTCAATTTGATTCCTACTGTAATAAGTTAGTCTGATAACGAACATATGTCCTCTGCCGAACTTATCTGCCAAGCGAAGCATGGGTTAAGTATATTGATAAAGTCATAACTCTCTTTGATTTGAGCTTTTTAACCGCAAAGAAAAGCTAAGCCTTTGGTATGAGATGCGTAGCTCAGGCAAAGCTTGGAAAACCGCGCGTCCAATACTAATGGCTTCATTCGATTGCCTTTACTGCATTCTTCCCGACTGGCCGGCTTCGTCCGCGGCTGGCTTAGCCGGAAAGCGCGTCGCGCGACGCCGAGCGTTGGAGTCAGAAGCGCTCGTCTGGCGTCGTTCCATCCGTCACGCCGCCAATCAAATTCGTGGCGAGCAAGCTTTCCGTGGTCGGGCTCCGCGTCAGCGGCCGTATAGTCGAGTCTGTCGCGAAGACGTCGTCTTCGAGAGCCAGCAGCGCCGCGCGGGCCTCGTCGACGCCGACGCGGGCGAACCGGCAGCTTTCGCCAGGACGGAGTTGCGCGAGCCGGCCGATGTCCGCGCGGGCGACATGGGCGATTTTGGCGTAGCCGCCCGTCGGCGCGCGATCGGCCATTTGGACGATCGGCTGGCCATCGCCCGCGATCTGCACGGCGCCCAAGGCCACGCCGTCCGTGACGATATTGAAATCCCTGACATGGGCGATTCGCGGACCCGCGAATTTATAGGCCATGCGGTCGGCGGCGGGCGTCAGAACGAAGGGCTCGCCGAAGAAAATGGCCAGGGCTTCGGACCCGAAATAATCGTCCTGCGGGCCGGCCACCGCGCGGATCAGAGTCAGCTCTCTCACGGGTTCAAAATGGTTCGCGAGCCATGGCGCTTCGACGGCGCCCTCCGCGCTTGCCGGTCCGCTGAGTTGCGCGGGGACGAGCAAGTCCCCCGCCGCGAGCATGCGGCCGTTCATCCCGCCGAGACTCGAGCGCATATGGGTCGACCGGCTCCCCATCACCTCGGGCACGTCGACGCCGCCGCGCACGGCGAGATAGGCAAAGCTTCCCCGGGCGCCCGCCTTGGCCGTGAGGACGCCGCCGGGCCGCAATGTGACGCGGGCGGCCGGCGGCAGCGGTTCGCCCTCGCGCTTCCACGAGAAGTCGCCGCCGGCGAAGGCGACCGTCACGGGCCGTTCTTCGCAAGTGACGGTGAGCCCCCCACCGGGAATCTCGACGGCGGCGGCCTCGGCTTCATTGCCCAGGGCGAGATTGGCCGTTCGCATCGCGACCCAATCCATCGGCCCCGCGGGCGTGACGCCGAAGCGCAGCAGGCCGTGGCGTCCGCCGTCCTGGATCGTCGCGCCGGGGCCGATGGCGGTGACGCGCAGGCTCATGGCGTCTCCCGCATGACCGGCCGCCCCGCCTGGGCCTCCGCCTCGAGCGTGGCGAAGCGCGCGGGGTCGATCCGCTCGAACCGCACGATATCGCCGACGCCGAGGGGAAAGACGGGATCGCGCGCGAGATCGAAGGTGCGCGCGGGCGTGCGGCCCAGCATGTACCAGCCCGTCGGCATCGCGACCGAGGCAATCAAGGCTTGGCCGCCCGCGATCGTCAGCGCGCCAGGCGGCGCGGGCGCGCGCGGGGTTTGGCGGCGCGACAATGTGAGCGCGAGCGGCAGGCCGCTCAAAAACACAAAACCCGGCGCGAACCCGTACATGACGACCCGGTATTCGGCTCCGGCATGGAGTTCGGCGACTTTTTCGGGCGCGAGCCCAAGGATGCCGGCGGCTTCCGCGAGATCCTCGCTATAGGGCGGATCGTAA
Source organism: Beijerinckiaceae bacterium (assembly GCA_031291515.1). Lineage (GTDB taxonomy): Bacteria > Pseudomonadota > Alphaproteobacteria > Rhizobiales > Beijerinckiaceae > RH-AL1. Next base: position 4,249 of record JARLIW010000185.1, read on the forward strand.
CATGCGGGTATATGCCATGTTATGGAGGTCGCTGCCTGTAAATAGTTTACATCAACTTTATCAATCTCTTGCGCCAAGGCGGCGACGCTCCAGATCCGGGGATCGAAATGGACCATCAGCGCGCGATAGGTTGGCACGGTCTCCAAAACGCCGGGAATTGGGCGCGCGGCCAAAGCGGTGTCGAGCGCCAGGACCCGCGCTTCCGAAACCGGATCGATCGTGGCGCCGAACTCGACGCTGAGCGCGGATTCGCCCGCGGGCAAAAAGCGCGCGGCGAGGCTCATGCCGAAAACGGCCGAAGCGCGAGGCCCGACGCCTCCAAACTCGCGCGCACCGCCCGCGCCATGGCGACCGCGCCCGGCGTATCGCCATGGACGCAGATCGAGTCGATGCCGACGGGGATGCGCTTGCCCGACAGCGCGATCACGGCGCCGTCGCGGACCATCGCGGCGGCGCGGCGGCCCGCCATCTCCGGATCGTGCAAGACAGCGTCCTGCCGCGAGCGCGGGGCCAGAAGCCCGGAATCGTCGTAGCCGCGGTCGGCGAAAATCTCGCGCGCCACGGCGAGCCCGGCCGCTTCGCCTTCAAACTCCAACGGCGTTCCGGCGATGGCGAGAAAGATCAGGTCGCGATCAACGGCGCGGACGGCCGTGGCGATGGCGCGGGCGATCGCGGCCTCTTCACACGCCATATTGCTCAGAGCGCCATGCGGCTTCACATGGGTCAGCCGATGCCCCGCCAAGGCGGCGAGCGCTTGCGCCGCGCCGATTTGATAGGCGACGTGGCGCTCGATTTCCGCCGGGGAGAACGGCAGCCGCCGGCGCCCAAAACCGGCGAGATCGGGAAAGCCCGGATGCGCCCCCACGGCCACGCCTTGCGCGAGCGCGGCCGCGAAGGTCTTGGCCATGATGTCGGGATCGCCGGCGTGAAAGCCGCAGGCGACATTCGCCGAGGTGACGATCTCGAACATCGCGGCGTCGTCGCCGAGTTTATAGGGGCCGAACCCTTCGCCGCAATCGCAATTGAGATCGATGCGATCCATGCCCACCTCGCGAAGAGCTCACCATTTGAGACATGAGAGCATGTCCCCGATCGAAAAAGTCTTCAACTTTTTCGGGACATGCTCACCGCCGGAACAGCCAGCCCGCCTTGCCCGAGAAAAAGCCGGTCAGCGCGAGTTTCGCGCGCCGGGCGGCGAGCCGGGCCTTCTGCTTCAGGTCCACCGCGAGACGCCAGACCGCCGTCGCGCGGAACCAGTCCAAAATGCGGTCCTTGAAGGCGATGATCCAAGTGTACAAAACCGCGAACCAGCCGATCGTCATCAGCTGCGGCTTGCCCGCATGCAAGATGCGTTCGCAGCCGAGAATGGTGACGATATAAGCGCCCACGAAAATCGTGAAACCGGTCTTGAAATGGCCCGTTCCCATCAAGAACACCGCATAGACCTTGGTGAGCTCGGCGATCGCGAAGGGCAAAACCAGCAGGACCAAAATGACATAGGGCGGCAGCGACACGATCCAGCGTTCGATGCGCCGGATGAGCGCGAGGCTCGACAAAAAGCGCATGATCGGCCGGAACAAAGGCGCGATCAGACCGTCGACGATGACGTAAATCCCGACGACGACCTCGGCGAGGACGCGCAGGACGCGGCGGACCATCGTCTCGTTCTCGCTCATCGTCGATTCTCCCGGGCGCCGAAATCGCGTCACCTTGCCGGTGGTCGAGAGGCGGCGTCAAGGGCGGGGGTGGTTGGGGGCAGGCCGTGCCAAGCTCGGCGGCAAAGCCGGCGGGGTCGAACAGCTCGAGGCTCCGCTCCACGCCGCAGGCGTCAGGCGCTCGGCGCCGAAGACTTTCACCGCGTGGGGCATGTTGAACGCCAGAATTGAAAGCGCCGCCTCCGCCTGTCCCGCTCGGAAGCTTCGAGCGCGGAACCTTCCGCCGCGAGACATCCGCTCAATCGCGCCAAAGGGATGTTCGATCCTGTTCGCGCTGGAACCGGCTCACCGTCTGGCCGGCGCGGGCGTGGCGGTCAACGCTTTGTGCCCAGGGTTCAATGTCACGAACCTGGGGCGGGAGCTGTCCTTCGCGGCGCCTTTGAAGAAGCTATTGAAATGGCTGAGGATCGGCGACCCTCGAAACGGCGCCGCGCCGCTCGTCGAACTCGCGGTCGATTCGGTCTTCGCCGACGTCTCGGGCGGCTACTTCATGGGCGAGAACGCGCGACAGGTCAGGCCGCCGCCACCGAGCGACGACCCCGCCGTCGCGCCTGCGCTCTGGGTCGCGACCGAAGCGACCTTGGGCCAGCTCGGCCACATA
>JARLIW010000186.1 GCA_031291515.1 Beijerinckiaceae bacterium
CGGCGGGTCCGATATCAGGGTGCGCGGCGCAACCTACGGCGAATTCGCCCGCGTTTTCGCGCTGGCTGGCGCCAAGCCGCGCCTGTCCGCCGAGCTCGAGGATCTCGCCGGCGCGGATGTAGCCATCGTCGTCAATCCCAACAATCCCGACGGGCGGCTCGTGACGCGGGAGGATCTCCTGGCTCTGGCGCCGAGGGTGGGAACATTGGTGGTGGACGAGGCGTTCATCGATGCGCTCGCGCCCGCGCCAAGTCTGATCCCGCACTTGCCGGCGCGGCGGACGATGGTGCTGCGCTCGTTCGGCAAATTCTACGGCCTCGCCGGGCTGCGCCTTGGCTTTGCCGTGACATCGCCGGAACTCGCGCAACAGCTGCGCGACCGCCTCGGACCTTGGGCCGTCAGCGGCCCCGCGATGGAGATTGGCGCGCGCGCTGGCGGACGACACCTGGCCCCGCGCGAGCCGGGAGCGCCTCGCGGCGGCCGCGCGGCGACTGGACGACGTACTGAGCGATGCCGGTTTTGAAATCATCGGGGGAACGCCCTTGTTCCGGCTGGCCCGGCATTTTCGCGCGCCGCATTTGTTCCGCGCCTTGGCCGAAGCCGGCATTCTCACGCGGCCCTTCGCGGCCGAGCCGGACTGGCTTCGGTTCGGCCTGCCCGGCAGCGAGGCCGCGTGGGACCGGCTGACCGAGGCGCTGGGGCGGTACTGAAACCTTGACCGGGTATTTTTTGTCATTACATCAAATGACGGCGGGACTAAGGGGTCTCCATTTTGGCATCGCATCCCGTTCCGGCATCTGGACCCCTCCAGGACCGGCCCGGGCTTTCGAGGAACGGCGCCAAACGCGACGTCTCAATGAAGGTCACCTATCATCCCGCGAAGCGAGACTGGACCTTGAGAAATCGCGGTCTCGATTTCGAGGACGCGCGATTGGTCTTCGCGGGCGACACGGTGGATACGATCGACGGTCGCGAAGATTACGGCGAGACGCGCATGGTCTCGGCCGGATTTGTCCATGGCCGCATGGTCATTGTCGTCTGGGCGCCACGAGATGGGAACCGCCACGTTTTTCGATGAGGAAAGCGAATGACAGGGAACAAAGAAAACTCGGGTCAAAGTTCATTTCCGGAGGAGATTCTGCCTGATTTGGACTCCGGCTTCGACCCTTACGACATTCCCGAACTGACGGATGAGATGATCGCGCGCGGCGTTTGGCACCGCAATGGCGTGCCCGCGAAGCGCGGGCGGCCGCCGGCCGAACATCCCAAGCAAGCCGTCACGATGCGGCTCGACGCCGATGTGTTGGCCTTTTACCGCGCCTCGGGGCCAGGCTGGCAGGGACGGATCAACGGGCTCCTGCGCAAGGCCGCGAAGCTCAAGGCCAAGGCTTAACCCTTGTTCTCCTGCTGCAAGTTCTCTTGCTGCAGACGCCGGAAGGTCCGGGAGTAGTCACAATAGGTCAGAATATTCTGCGCCATCATCGCATGCTTGGCGTCGTCGAGCTTCGACAAGGCCCTGGCGGGCCGTCCGCCCCACATCCAGCCGGCATCCAAGACCTGGCCGGGTTCCGTTACGGCGCCGGCGGCGAGCAGAACGTGATCCTCGATCACCGTGCCCTCGGCGAGAACAGCGCCGATCCCCACGAGCGCGTTGGCCCCGACTCGCGCGGCGCCCATGCGGACATTATGTCCGACCGTCGTGTCGCGGCCGACGACGACTTCGCCCGAGCCCGCGCGCATCACCGTATTGTCCTGGATATTGGTGTTCTCGCCGATGCTGATAATGCCGGTGCCTGCATCGGCGACGCAGCTGAAGAACAGGCTCGACCCGGGCGCGAAGGAGACCCGCCCCGCGCGTTGCGATGTGCGGGCGATGAACACCGTTTCGCCGAAATCCTCCCGTCCGGGCGCGAGCGCGGGCTCGCTCTCGTGCGAGGCGCGAAGCGCGGCCGCGCGTTGCGCCAATTCGCCTTCCCGAAGCGAACGCACGGGTTTCGCGGGACTGCCCGCATAGACCATGCCGCTTTCGAGGACCTTCCGCGGAAAGACGGTCGACCCCGCTTCGATCAAGACATTGGCTTCGACGACGGCCGCGTCGAGGATCGTGACATCCGCCTCGATCACGCAATTGTCGCCCACCGTACAGGCATGAATGATCGAATTGGGACCGACCGTGACATTGTCGCCGATGAGCGCGGGTAGGATATCATGCACGATATGAACGGTCGCGCGGCGGCCAAGCCAGACATTGGCGCCAAGATGCACCTCCTGCCCGTCGGCGCGAATGACGCTGTCCTCGCCAAGGCTGACGTTCGCGCCGATCGTCGCGCGGCCCAGCACGGCGGAGCGCGCCCCGGCATGGGCCAGGAGGCCGGCAAATCGGGGCACGGTCTGATGGAAGGGCAAGATCAGCGGTAGCGTCATGAATCGATTCGTCCCCGTGGCGAAGGATCTCTGGTCAAATTTTGAGGCAAATGCAAAGCATGGGCCCAATAAAAAGCTAAAACAAAGCCTTGGCGCTGATATGACGCATATGTGACGTCAGGCCACGCCAAAAGGCAGAGGTGTCCCCGCGATTGAGGCGAAGATCGCGATCATAAAAACGTGACTTCATTTTGGGCAGCTTTCTGTTGCAAAGATGGCCACGTCAAGGCGACGAAAATCCAGTTGCGCCGGTAGGTTAGTGGGATTTTTTCCCACGCGGTTGACGACCCTTCCGATCCGGCCTATTGATGTGGAAATTCTTCCCACGCCGGAGATCGCATGAGTATCGGACCGGAGTTCTGTCGCGCTGCCCGCTGGCACGAAATTTTTGATATTTCGGCGCTTGGCCTCAAAGCCGAATGGAAACGCTTGATCGACGATCTCGGCACGATCCTGCTCGCGGGCCTCTGTCTCGCCGGTCTCGTCATCGTGGCGTCCACGTTCGATGGCGATCTCGAGGGGAGCGACGAAATCATCGCCGCGATCTTGGGCACCTTGTCGCTGTTCGGCATTCTGGCCGGGTTAGAGCTCGCGGATCGACTCAAAATAAAGCGCCGGAGCAGCCAGCTGGCATCCCAGCGCGGCGTCCCTCCCCTTTTCGCCCCACCCGAAAGCGAGATCCCCCGCAACCTTGTCAATTCGGAAGACCGCTCCTAGTCTAAGGCTCGGCTTAAGGTGGATGCGTTGATTCCGGTGGACGTGAAAACCACCCACCGCGAGCCCTGCCACGAGGAGAGGGACAGGCGATGACGAACGACATGACCCGGCGCGCCACGGCCGAATTTTTTGGGACGTTTTGGTTGACGTTTGGCGGCTGCGGCGCGGCCATTATTTCGGCCGCCTATCCGCAACTCGGAATCGGGTTTCTCGGCGTGGCCTTCGCCTTCGGCCTGACGGTGCTGACCATGGCTTATGCGGTCGGCCATGTTTCGGGTGGCCATTTCAATCCCGCGGTCACGATCGGCCTGTGGTCGGCGGGCCGCGTCCCGAGCCGCGACCTCGTTCCCTACATCGCCGCCCAAGTCGTCGGCGCCATCGTCGGCGCGGGCGTGCTCTATGTCATCGCGTCGGGCAAGGCGGGATGGGTTCCCGGTGGCTTTGCCTCTAATGGCTATGGCGAATTGAGTCCCGGCCATTACAGCCTTGCCGCGAGCTTCCTCACGGAATTCGTGCTCACCTTCTTCTTTCTATTCATCATCATCGGCACGACGTCGGAAGGCGCCGCGGCAGGCTTTGCCGGCATTCCGATCGGCTTCGCGCTGGTCTTGATCCACTTGATCTCGATTCCCGTGACCAATACCTCGGTCAATCCCGCGCGCAGCACCGGGCCGGCCCTGGTCGCGGGCGGCGAATATCTTTCGCAATTGTGGCTGTTCTGGTTGGCTCCGATCGCGGGCGCCATCGTGGCGGGCGTCGTGGCCCGCTGGCTCCACGTGCCCACCCCTAAAACGAAATAAAATCGGCGGCGGCCGGCTGGTTTGCTATCCGGCCGGCTCGTCCGGTTCGCTCTCACCCCATCTCCTCCACGGCCGCGATCAGCCGCGCGATGTCTTGCGGCCGCGACAGACGATGGTCGCCGTCCCGGATCAAGGTCATCACCACGGAATCGCCCACGAGATGATCGGAGAGGCGCATCGCGTGACGCCAGGGCACGTCGTCGTCGGCCATGCCCTGTAAAATATGCACGGGCGCATGACTGCGGAGCGGCGCGCCCAGCATCAAATGGCGGCGTCCATCGCGAATCAGCGCGCGCGTGATCGGCACGGGCTCGGACGAATAGGCGGAGGGGCGCGGCCACGCACCCTGGTCTTCGATCAGCTTTTTCGTCGCCTCATCCAATCCGTTCCACAGCAGCTCCTCGGTAAAATCCACCGCCGGCGCCACGAGCACGAGCCCCGCCGCCCGGTCGTCGCCAGCGGCATGGAGCGCTTGCGCGACCAAAAGCGCGAGCCAACCGCCCATCGAGGAGCCAATAAGGATTTGCGGCCCCGAGGTCGTGGCCCGCAGAACCGCCAAGCTCTCCTCGAGCCAGCGCGAGATCGTACCCTCCTCGAATCGTCCGCCGGATTCGCCGTGGCCGGAATAATCGAAACGGAGCATCGCGCGGCCCTGGGCGGATGCATAATCGTCGAGGGCGCTGGCCTTGGTCGCCAGCATGTCCGACCGGAATCCACCGAACCAAACCAACCCTGGCCGCGTTGAGACCGTTGGCGCCCTGTAACGGTAAGCAATCACGCGGCTTTCTCTCGAATCAGGCGCGCCGACGACGAGAAATTGCGGTTGTGTTAACCTGGTCGGTTTAATTTGATCCATGATTTCGGCAATAGCCTCCGTTTTACAGCTTTCCCGGCGCGAGGGTGGCGAAACCATCGCGGTGGGCGGCGACCCGAACGGGTCATGACATTATCTATCTTGCGTTTTAGGCCTTTATCACGCGGATGAACGAGGATTTCGGCTTTTCCCCCCAATGGCGTAGCGCCCACCGGCTCGCGGGCCGGACGGTGATGCAGATCATGCCGTCGCTCGACCCGGTCGATGCCGATCATGCCGCGATCGACGTCGTGGGCGCGCTTGCCGAGGCCGGCGCCCGCGCTTTGGTGGCCGGGCCGAGCGGCCCGCTCGTGAGCGAGCTTCAGGCCAAGGGCGGCATTTGGATCCCGTTTCCCGCCAGCAGCAAAAACCCTGTCGCGATGGCGTTGAACGTCAACCGCCTTCGCAAGATCTTACACAACGAACATGTCGAACTGGTCCATGTCCGCTCGCGTCCCGCCGCCTGGGTCGCTTGGGCCGCGACCCGGTCCACGAAAACCGCGCTGGTGACCAGCCTGCAGCAGATCACGGCGGGGCACGGTTTGTTGCAGCAGCGCTATAATTCCATCATGGCGCGGGGCGATATCGTCATCGCCGGCTCGCGTTTCGCGGCGTCGATGATTCCGGCCCTTTACCCCTGGGCTGTCGACCGGGTCAGCCTGATCCGTCCCGGAGTCGATTTCCGCGGCCTCGCGCCCGACGGCATCAGCGCGAGTCGCGTTCAAGCCCTGCGCCAAGCTTGGCACGTGGCGCCCGACGAGCGGATTATTCTGCTCGCGGGCCGCCCCAGCCTTTGGAAAGGGCACAAAGTCTTGATCGAAGCCGCTCGGTTGCTCTCCAACCAAGGCCGAAAAGACATCAAATTCGTATTGACCGGCGAGACCAAGGGCAAGACGGGTCCGGTCCGCGAGATCGAACATGCGATCGCCAAGGCCGGCATGGAGGGCACCGTTCGTTGGACCGGCCCCTGCGCCGACATGTCCGCCGCCTTGCTTGCCGCCGCCGCCGTCGTCATTCCCTCGCTGGAAGCCGAGGCCTTCGGCCGGATCGCGGTCGAAGCGCAGGCGGTCGGCACGCCGGTCATCGTGTCGGACCTCGGCGCGGTACCCGAAACCGTCCTCGCCCCGCCCGATGTCGAACCGGCGCGCCGAACCGGGTGGCGCGTGCCCGCCAACGACCCGATCTCGCTCGCCGAAGCCATCGGCGAAGCGCTCGCCTTGGGCGCCAGCAGCCGGGATGCGCTCGCCGCCCGGGCGCGCAAACAAGTCGAGGAGCGGTTTTCGATCGACCGCATGGCCCGACAGACGCTCGTCGCCTATGCCGCCCTGCTCGATCGCAGCGATCAAATGAGCTGACAAAACGCGAAATTGATTCCGGTTTTTGTGTTCAGCCTGCATGGATCGCGGACAAAGACGCGATTTTGTCGTCGCCCGTCCGTCTCTTCATTGACTTTCGTGGCGTTTGACCCGATGTTTTCCTATGGGCCTGTGTGCTGCCGCGCTGATTTTTCGCGTCGGTTCAGTATTTGGAACGGGTCTGATCATCGACTTTGAGGAGAATACCATTCGTCGTCCAATGAAAGCCCCTCCGGTTCCGCAGAAAGAGGGACCGCGCACCAACCGGGAAATTCGCGTCCGGGAAGTCCAGCTGATCGATGCCGAGGGCCAAAACCGCGGCGTGGTCGAAATCCTTGCAGCCCAGCAAATCGCGGACGACGCGGGCCTGGATCTCGTCGAGATCGTCCCCAACGCCAATCCGCCGGTTTGCAAAATTCTCGATTACGGCAAGTTCCGGTTTCTGGAACAGAAGAAATCCGCCGAGGCGCGCAAGCGGCAGAAGATCGTCGAAATCAAAGAAATCAAGCTGCGTCCGGGCATCGACGACCACGATTACGATACCAAAATGAAGGCCGTTCGCCGCTTCTTCGAGGAAGGCGACAAGGTCAAGGTGACGCTGCGCTTCCGGGGCCGCGAGATGGCCCATCAGGACATCGGGTTCCGCCTGCTCGAGCGCGTGAAGAGCGAAACCGGGACGCTCGCCAAGGTCGAGGCGGAACCCTCGATGGAAGGCCGTCAAATGGTAATGGTTCTCGCGCCGCGCTGAATGTTCTTGTCTTTTGGCGCGGTCGCATGTAAGCACCGCGCTCCTGAACCGAACCGCCCGGCCATCAAGGGCTGCCGTGGCGGTTTTTTCGCTCGTTTCGACCGGGTTTCGTCTCGAAAGGACGTCTGCCCGGTCCCATAACGTAAGGCAACGCGCTGGCGTCGCCGACGGCATTCAAGAGGGGCCTCAGAACCCCACGGAGAGCAAAATGCCCAAGCTGAAGACGAAATCGGGCGCCGCCAAGCGCTTTAAAATCACAGGCACCGGCAAAGTGGTCTATGCGCAAGCCGGCAAGCGCCATGGCATGATCAAACGGACGAACAAGCAGATCCGCAATCTTCGCGGCACCAATGTTTTGTTCAAGACCGATGGCGACAACGTCAAGAAGTACTTCCTGCCCAACGGCTGAAGCAGCTTCCGCCCCGCCACTCACCCCGTTTTTAGGAGATCACCATGGCTCGCGTCAAACGCGGCGTCACATCGCACGCCAAGCACAAGAAGACTTTGAATGCCGCGAAGGGCTTTTACGGCCGTCGCAAGAATACGATCCGCACCGCCAAGGCGGCTGTCGATCGCTCGATGCAATATGCCACGCGCGATCGCCGCGCCAAGAAGCGCGTATTCCGCGCTTTGTGGATCCAGCGTCTCAATGCCGCCGTGCGCGAATTGGGCCTGACCTATTCCCGTTTCATCGACGGGCTCGCCAAGGCCGGGATCGAAATCGACCGCAAGGTTCTCTCCGATCTCGCGATCCGCGAGCCGGAAGCCTTCAAGACGATCGTCGAAAAGGCCAAGAGCGCCCTGCCCGCCGCGGCGACCGCGTAATCAGACGAAGCCCGTCGGGCTTTTCAAGGTTTCCCCGCCTCGGGGCCTGCATTCGCCAGGCGCCGGGGCTTTTTTACGGCCTTCGGTCAAAAGTCGGTCGCGATTCCCTTGACCTCCCAGTCGCCGTAACGCACCGGTTCGGGACCGTCGCGGCCACTGAATTCCTTGGCGCGCACCTCTTCACCGCGCGCCTGCCGCCGCGCGGCCGCCTCGGCGAGCGCGCGTTCGGCTTGCGGGGTCAGGACGCGTTTTACCGGTTCCGCCGCTTTGGCGCCCGCTGCGGCGCTATCTTTCAATCCGCTCATGGCTTGATTCCCAGTTGATCCGCTTTTCGATTGAGGGCCGATCTCGCGAGAGCTTCCGAGTCGCGGGGTCGGGAAACACCCTAACTTCTTATCAGGAAAGCGCTTTTCAAATTGGAAAGCGCGATCTTGGCCGGCCTCTGCCATTTTGCCGGGTCTGCATTGTCATTTTACATGGAGTGCGCGGCAACGACCACTGTCTATATGTGCCGCACAATTAGTTGCCGCGCTTCGCTCCAGGCGCGCTTCCGAGACCCTTCCGCGCAAGCAGAATTGCGATGTCCATGACACGATCCTCCCCCTCCGCCACCTTCGACGACCGAGCCCATCCCGCTCTTTCGTCGAGCCTCACCTTCGTCCTCGCCTTGGCTTGCGGGGTCACCGTCGCCAATCTTTATTACGTGCAACCGGTCGCGGGGCTCATCGCCGGCGACTTCGGCCTATCGATCGCCTCGGCCGGTCTTTTCGTCATGGTGACCCAGCTTGGCTATGCCACCGGGCTGCTGCTTGCCGTGCCGCTCGCCGACATCCTCGAGAATCGCCGGCTCATCGTTGGCTTGCTCGCCTTGCTCGTATTGGCCTTGGCGGCATTAACCCTGGCTCCAAATGCTGTTTTATTCATGGCCGCCTCGGTTTTGGTGGGCGTGACCAGCAGCGTCGTTCAGATCATCGTGCCGTTCGCGGGGCATTTGGCCCCCGATGCGACCCGCGGGCGGACGGTCGGCAATGTCGTGAGCGGCCTGCTGTTCGGCATCATGCTCTCGCGTCCGGCTTCGAGCTTTGCCGCGCATTTTGCCACCCACCGCACGATCTTCGCGCTTTCCGCCGTGGCGATCGCGGCGCTGTCGGCCTTGTTGTGGCGCATTCTGCCGCAGCGCCGGCCTCACGGCATGCCCTATCTCGCGGCCATCCACTCGCTGGGGCCGCTGTTCCTGAAGACCAAGATTTTACGACGGCGCGGAGCCTATCAAGCGAGTCTTTTCGCGGGGTTCAGCCTGTTTTGGACGGTGATCCCCTTGGTCTTGTCGGGCCCCGGCTTTGGCTTCAGCCAAGCCGGGATCGGTCTTTTTGCCTTGGCCGGCGCGGCCGGCGCCTTGGTGTCGCCCTATGCCGGCCGCGCGGCCGACCGGGGTCGCACGCGTCTCGTCACAGTGCTGTCGCTGACCGGAGCGGCCTTGGCCTTTCTGGTCGCGCTGGCTGGCGGCGTGGCCGTCTCCTGGCCGCTTCTGTTGGTCGCGGCCCTGATCCTCGATCTGGCGGTCGCCGCCAATCTGGTGACGGGACAGCACGCCATTTTCCAGGCGGGACCCGAAGTCCGCGGACGGCTCAACGGGCTCTATCTCGCAATGTTCTTTGCGGGTGGCAGTTTTGGCTCGTTCATTTCCGGCTATGCGCTGACGCTAGGCGGCTGGACCGCCGTCTGTGTCGCGGGCCTGATCTTTCCGCTGATCGCCTTGGTCTATTTCGCGACGGAGAAACGCGAGGCGGATTAGCCCTCGCGGTCCCAACGCCCG
>JARLIW010000187.1 GCA_031291515.1 Beijerinckiaceae bacterium
CCTCGGTCGCCCGCGCGCCCGAGCCCGCGATCCAAAATATTCGCCCGTTAAGGATTCGCTTAGCAATAAAATTGCCGGCGGCTTATTTTATCTCGCGCGCGAACATCTTTTGATCTAGCGCAATGCTTCGCCCTCGGTCCCCTGCCAGGGCTAATTTTCCGTCCTGGCCCCTCCGGCCTCGAGTCAAGGGCGGTTCCATAACGCTCCCAAGCCAGATGACGCCCGCGGAGCCTGGTCAGGAGTCTCGAAACATGCGCGTTGAACAGGCGGAGGTTCTCGGCGGGGACTCGCTCTATGAATCCGCCAAGAAGATTTATCCGCAGAAAATCTCGGGCCGCTTTCGCAGCATCAAGACGGCCCTGCTCTTCATCACGCTCGGAATCTATTATTTCGTGCCGTTCCTGCGCTGGGACCGCGGGCCGAACGCGCCGGGCCAGGCGATCCTGATCGACCTCGACGCCAAGCGCGCCTATTTGTTCTCCGTCGAGATCTGGCCGCAAGAGGTCTATTACATCACCGGCCTGCTCGTGCTCGCCGCCATGACCCTGTTTCTGATGAACGCCATCGCGGGGCGGGTTTGGTGCGGTTATCTCTGCCCGCAGACCGTATGGACGGATTTATTCCAATATTTCGAGCGCCTGACCGAAGGGGACCGCCGCGAGCGGATGGCCCTCGACGCGGCGCCGTGGAGTGTCAACAAGGTCCTGCGCAAAACCGCCAAGCATGTCTCCTGGGTCGTGATCGCCTGGTGGACCGGCGGCGCCTGGGTGCTTTATTTCAACGACGCGCCGACCATCGTGAAGCAGCTCGCGACGGGAACCGCGCCGATGGCGGCCTATGGCGCGATCGCCTTTTTGACCACCACGACCTATTTGCTCGCCGGCCATATGCGCGAACAAGTCTGCATCTACATGTGCCCGTGGCCGCGCATCCAGGCGGCGCTGACGGACGAATATGCCTTGACCGTGAGCTACCGCCACGATCGCGGCGAACCGCGCATGCCGTTGAAACGCTCGGAGAAGGCCAAGGCCGCGGGTCTCGACATCGGCGGCTGCATCGATTGCAAGCAATGTGTCGCGGTCTGCCCGAGCGGCGTCGACATTCGCGAGGGCCTGCAAGTCGCCTGCGTCCAGTGCGGTCTCTGCATCGACGCTTGCGATACCGTGATGAACAAGGTCGGCCGCCCCGATGGCCTCATCGGCTACGATACCGACGTCAACATGGCCAGGAGAATCAAGGGTCTCGCGCCCGTCTACCGCTTGGTCCGCCCTCGGACGATTCTTTATGCCGGCGTCATCGCCGTCGTCGGCTCAGTGATGCTCTATACGCTCGCGACGCGCGCTTACGCCGGGCTCGACGTCATCCACGATCGCAATCCGCTTTACGTGAAGCTCTCGCAAGGCGGCGTCCGCAACGGTTTCACGATCCGGTTCTTGAACAAGCGACCGGTCGAGCGCACATTCGTCCTTCAGGTCGATGGCCTGCCGGCCGGCGCGGCGGTCGAAGCGTTCGGCGCGACGACCGTGATGGGGGTCGAACCGCAAATCGTCGTCGGTCCCGACACGTCGCGTGAAGTCCGCGTGGTCGTCGTGGTCCCGCCGCATTCGGGCTTGCCTGAAACGACGCCGATCACGTTCCGCATCAACGACGCCGTATTTGGCGACAAGGTCAGCACGTCGGATTTCTTCAAAATGCCGAAGCCAGAGGAGGGCCAGACACCATGACGCCGACACTCCGTAACCCACCGGCCGCTTCGCCCTATGAAAAGGTCTTCACCGGCCGCGCCTTTCTCATCTGTCTCCTGGGCTCCTTCGGCGTCGTCTTCGCCGTCAATTTCACGATGGCCTATTTGGCGGTCACGACCTTCAACGGCGTCGACACCAAAAGCGCGTATCAGACCGGGCTCACCTATGGCACGGAACTCACGGCCGCGGCCGAGCAAGCCGCGCGCGGTTGGAAGGTCGATGTGGGCGTGGCGCGCGCGCCGGGCGCGCCCGGCTTGGCCAAGGTCTCGGCCCTCTTCAACGACCGCGACGGCAAACCGATCTCGGGTTTGACCGTGACGGCGCGGCTCGAGCATCCGAGCAACGAATTCCTTGATCGCGCGGCCGTGCTCGCCGAGGATATTCCCGGCCGTTTCTCCGGCATGTTCGAGCAAGCCAAGGACGGCGGTTGGACTCTCGTGATCTCGGGCGAACGCAACGGCCAGCTTTTGTTCAAGAGCCGCAACCGCATTATCCTGGGCCAGTGAGGCACGCGACATGAGCGCCGGTACCGCCGCAGGTCTCGCCGCCTCGCCCGGTTTGGCGCCGGTCCCAAGCGGCGTCGAGCGCGACTGGTCGTCCTGGATCCGGCCGACGGCGGAGGGCGGTGCCCGGCTCGAACTCGCGGTCGACGGCATTACTTGCGCGGCCTGCATGGGCGACATCGAGCGCGCCATGTCCGGCCTTCCCGGCGTGACGGCGGCCCGCGTCAATCTGACCGACCGGCGGCTGTCCGTGTCCTTCGATCCCGCGCTGGCGGAGCCGAGCCGGATGATCGAAAAGCTCGCGAGCATGGGCCATCCCGCACGGCCGTTCGATCCCTCGATGCGGCAGAGCACGGCCTCGGCGGAAATGCGGCGCCTGCTCACCTGTCTCGCCGTCGCCGGTTTCGCCGCCACCAACGTGATGCTTTTGTCGATCGCGGTCTGGTCCGGCAACGTCACCGACATCACGCCCGAAACGCGCGACTTTTTCCACGCCGTCTCGGCTTTGATCGCGCTGCCCGCGATCGCCATCGCCGGCCGGCCGTTTTTCGCGAATGCCCTGCGCACGCTGCGCGGCGGCTCGGTCACGGTCGATCTCCCGATCGCCGTCGGCGTCACGCTCGCGACGGCCTATTCGTTCTTCAACACCGTGACCCATGCGCGCGAGGCCTATTTCGACTCGGCGCTGATGCTGCTGTTCTTTCTGTTGGTCGGCCGCACACTCGACGAGGCCATGCGCCGCCGCACCGCGATCGAGGCCGAAACGCTCGCAGCGTTACGCGCGGAAGCCGCCGTCCGCGTCGCCGCCGACGGCACGCTTCACGAAGTGCCGGTCTCGGCGGTCGTGCCCGGCGACATGATCCTGGTGCGTCCCGGCGAACGGATTCCGGTCGATGGCCTGGTGATCGAAGGCGCATCGGAGATCGACGCCAGTCTCGTCACCGGGGAAACCACCCCGATTCCGGCCGCTGTCGGCAGCCTGCTTTACGCGGGCACGGCCAATGGCGCCGGCGCGCTCACGATCCGGGCGGAAAAGGCCGAGGCGGGGAGTTTTCTCGACGAGGTCGAACGGCTGCTCAACGCCGCGGGCGATGCGCGTTCGAAAGAGCGGCGTCTTGCCGATCGCGTCACGCGGGCCTACACGCCGGTGGTTCATATCGCGGCCTTGGCGACATTCATCGGCTGGATGGCTGTCGGCGCGGGATGGCGCCCGGCTCTCGCCGACGCGATCGCCGTGCTCATCATTACCTGTCCCTGCGCCTTGGCCCTCGCAATCCCAGCCGTTCAAGTGGTGACCGCGGGTCTCCTGTTCCGCCAGCGTATTCTGCTGCAATCCGGCGATGCCATCGAGCGACTTGCGGCGGTGGATACGATTGTTTTCGACAAAACCGGCACCTTGACCTTGCCGTGCCAGGACATCGTCAACGCCGAAGATTTTGCCCCGGACTTGCTCGGCCGCGCGGGCGGGCTCGCGGCCTTGAGCCGCCATCCGCTCGCCGCCGCCCTGGCCCGCGCCGTGAGCGCCGTGCCGCTCTCGCCCGCCGGCATTCACGAAGTCTCCGGCGCCGGGATCGAGGCCGAAATCCAAGGCCGAACCATCAGGCTTGGGCGGCCGTCGTTCTGCGGCGTGGATTCCGGCCAGCTCGCCGCATTCGCCGCGCGTTTCCCCAATGCCTCATTCGTCGCCTATGCCGAAGGGACCGAAACCCCGGCGATCTTCGCGCTCGCCCAGCAATTGCGTCCCGGCGCCGCGGCGACGATCGAAGCCCTTGAGAAAGCCGGCTATGCCGTGGAAATCCTGTCGGGCGACCATGCGCCGGCCGTCGCCGCCACGGCCAAGCAACTCGGAATCGAAACGTGGCGGGCCGACCTGAAGCCGGCGGGAAAAATCGCGCGCCTTCAGGATCTCGCCGCAGGCGGCGCCAAAGTCCTGATGGTCGGCGACGGCCTCAATGATGCCCCGGCGCTGCAAGCCGCGCATGCCTCGATGTCGCCCGTCACGGGATCGCGTCTGACCCAGACGGCCGCCGATGCCGTGTTTCTCGGCGACAATCTCGACGCGGTTCGCTATGCTCTCGCGGTCAGCCGGCGCGCGCGGCGGACGATGACGCAAAATCTCATCTTCGCGCTCGCCTATAATGCCGCGGCGATTCCGATCGCGATCCTCGGCCATGCAAGTCCGCTCGTCGCGGCGTTGGCGATGTCGAGTTCGTCGATCGCCGTTACATTGAACGCGCTCCGCTTACGACTCGGGGCGCGCCGTCTGATTCGAAACCAATCAAACCCCGCTCGGCCCTATTTAGCCACGGAGGCCAGCTCGACGTGACCGTGCTTCTGTTCCTCGTTCCCGCCGCGCTCGGCCTCGGCTTGGCCGGGCTCGTCGGCTTTCTCTGGTCGCTCAAAACGGGCCAATTCGACGATCTCGAAGGCGCGAGTTGGCGCATCCTCGACGACGACGATACCTGAGGGAAAGCCGTAGGGTGTTTTCCCCTTGCGTGGAATCACCCAGGTGACGAGAATTCGCCCTCCATAGAAGACGCGAGGGCA
>JARLIW010000028.1 GCA_031291515.1 Beijerinckiaceae bacterium
GCGCGTGTCTTAACCGGGATCGCCATTGCGCTCCAGAGCGCGAAGACAGAAAGTTTTTTCATCGCCGGTCAATTGCGCGGGGCCCCCGCGCGGCACGATAGGGACGCGCGCGATACGAAAGAGCTTCCGCAAAAGGGGTCGGAGTCTTATAATTGTGGCTATGGCTCGTCAGGGACCAATCGCGGGAAACGAGGCCTCGGTCCCAGGCGTTTCCCAAAACGCAACCGTGGCGCCGCTCGCGGTTCATGCGACTGCCGTGGCCATCGACGGTCGCGCGGTTTTGATCCGGGGTCCGTCCAAGGTTGGCAAGAGTACCCTGGCCTTGGCGCTCATCGAGGGGTCGACGCCGGCCCAGCCGGTCACGCTGATCGGAGACGACCGGATCATTCTCTCGCGTCGCGGCGACGATGTTCTCGCCTCGCCGCATCCGCGCATCGCGGGGCTGATCGAAAAACGGGGCTATGGCATCCTTTCAATGCCTTACGCGTTCAACATACCTCTTGCTGGCGTCATCGATCTGCGGCTTGATGAAAATGGGCCGGCTTCCTCCCGACCGCGGTCCACGACCTGCCGTTTCCTCGAAAAAGAGTTTCCTTCTCTATATTTATATCCTGGGAGCAGAGGAACCGGGCACGGACATGAGGTTTTAGATTGGGTAACCGCGACATTGGCGGCACACTTGGCACAGAAAGCGCGCGCGCGGCCTTGCAAACGTGCAAAAGATTAGAATTGGTAAAGAAAACGCGCTCATATATAGGGAGGTTCCCGGCGATGCCTCCGAAGCGGGTTTTCGCGGACGATCCGCCTTTAAAACAAGGCTTGGGATCATGAACGACGGCGCTGTTGCGCGGAGTTTCCGGATGGGTGGTTCCTGCCGATGATCGGAATGGTACTTGTGACCCATGGCGAGCTTGCAACCCAGTTTCGGGCTGCGCTGGAACATGTGGTTGGACCGCAAAAACAAGTTGCGACGGTCTCGATCGGTCCCGAGGATGATATCGAACGCCGACGTGGCGACATTGTGGACGCCGTGACCGCCGTCGACACCGGCTCCGGCGTGGTTCTCTTGACCGATATGTTCGGCGGCACGCCCTCCAATCTCGCGATTTCGATCATGGAAGGCGCGCATGTCGAAGTGGTCGCGGGCATCAACTTGCCCATGCTGATCAAACTGGCCTCGGTGCGCGACGCCGCGTCGCTCGAGCAAGCGGTGATTCAGGCGCAGGATGCCGGCCGCAAATATATTTATGTCGCCAGCCGGGTGCTGAGCGGCAAATGACCGCCGAAGAGACCGGATCGCCTGCCGAAGCCCTCTCGAGAGAACTCGAAATCGTCAACCGCAAGGGTTTGCACGCCCGCGCCACCGCCAAATTCGTGCAATGCGCGGAGCAGTTCGACGTGACGGTCACGGTGAGCCGGCACGGCGAAACCGTCGGCGGCACGTCGATCATGGGGATTTTGACGCTGGGCGCCGGGATCGGCACCACGATCCTCGTCGCCGCCTCGGGTCCGCAAGCCGAAGAGGCCCTCGCCGCCATCGCGGCCCTGGTCGCCAACAAGTTCGGCGAAGAGGAATAGGGTTCATCGCTTCGACGCCTAATTCGACCGAGTCGCGGACGTCTCCGAAGGGCCGCGCGGTCATTCCGGGTCGCCGAAGGCGAGCCCGGAATCCAGGACAACGGGGATGCCATGAGAAGCGGAACCGCTCAGCAGCCGGATCTTTTGCGTTTCTCGATCAGCCACGTTGTCATGGGTTCCGGTCTCTCGCCTCCGGCTCGCCCCGGAATGACAGCGCGGCCCTAAAACGAAAATTGACGCGGCATTTTACCCCTCGGGGAAAAACCGCGCCTTTATTCGCGCGGCATAGGCCACGAGATTTCCGTGGTTTTCCGCCGTCGCGCGCAAAGGCGTCACGAAGACCGGCGTCAAGAGACCCAACATAAACGCGCCAAGCGTGGCATCGCCGCCTTTGGGCGTCTCGCCGAAGAAATAGGGTTTGTCGCCGAGCAAGACGGCCAGCGCCTCGATATCGGCACGCCCCAAGCTCTCGATCTCCGCCTGGCAGTGCCGTCCGAGACCCTGGGCTTCCAAGGTTTTGCGCATTTTCCGCTGGATCATCCGCGCGACGAGCCCGCGGATCGGGGCCGGGACGGCATCGAAGAAATGGGCGGGACCCTTGGCGAAATTCGTCTCGTCGAGCCAGCGCGCGTCGAGCACCGCCCAATAGAGGTGGTCTTCGCACATCCGTTCCAAGGCCCAGGCGGTGGCCTTTTGCTCGGGCGTCAAGCCGTCGTCGAAATCGAAGCCATATTTCGTCTCGATATGCCGCCGGATGAAGGTCGTATCCGCGACCCTGACGCCCTCGTCGTCGATATAGGGCAACTTGCCTTTCGGCGCCTTGGCGTAACCGCCGCGGTCCTCGCGATAGGCGAGCCCGGCCATCTTGAGCAAAATCATCGCCTTGGTGACGAACGGGCTGCCATCGGGCAGGCCGAAATAGGGACCAAACGTGTAAAGCGTGATCATGGCGGCCCATCCTCTCCGGAACGGCGCCCCTCTATACCTCAAATTCCATATTTTTCAACTGATTAGCGGTGAGGAATCGATGATGTCGAATCCCAGTCGTGTGGCGTTCCCTCCGGCGCGACGCTGTCCCTCGGGACCAACCCGCCGGGCGGCGGCGCGCTCCGGTAGGGCGGCGGCGCGCTCTGATAGGCCTGCGAGGAACGATCGTAGAGATAGCCGGGCGGCGGATTCTTGGCGGGAGAGGCCGCGAGCGCACCTCGGTAACCCTGCGACGAACGGTCGTAGAGATATCCCGGCGGCGGGTTTTTAGCGGGCATGGCCTCGGGCGCTTGGGCCACGAGACTGGCCGGACCGGGATGCAGGCCGCGGGGGACCGGCGGCGGCTCGGCGCCGGCGATATCCTCTTCTTCTTCCACGGGGGGCGGGTCGGGCAGGAAATCGCGGCGCGGTCCCGGCGCGCTTTCCTGCGGCAGCGGCTTGCAGATGCGCCGTGGGCCGGTCGACGAATTGCCGTGCATCGCGAGATCGACGTGAATGTGGTTGTAATGAAACACGTTCGCGCCGGGTCCAAGCACCGTCGTGAAGCTCGAACAAGCGCCCGCATGGACATCGCGCAGAAAAGCCTGGGTCTGCTCGTCGCCGCGCGTCCAATCATGCACGACCGTGATCTTGCGCCCGTCGGCGAGCCGGAAGCCGCCGATATCCAGCGCATTGCCGAAGGCATGTTCGGAAATCTTGGCGCCCATCTGCCCGTTCATGCCGCGGCACGAATAGGAGCCCATCGTATCGATCTGCACGACGGGCTGACCGAAGCGCGCTTGCGCCACCGGCTGCACCACCTCGGCGACCCAGCGGTCGAGCGCCGATGTCATCGGGCAATCGAGCGTGGCGACCGTATCGAGCTGAACGCGATCGCCGTCGAGCGCGCCGACCAGAAACGGCTTGGCCAGGCCGCAAATGCCGGGGCCGTCGATGTCGCGGTCGCGCGGCTGGACGAAGCGCGAGAGATGGATCAGACGTTCGGCGATACAGGCGTTGTCGGCCTGGGCGCGCCAAGCCGGGCGCCGCGGCCGCTCGTAATTGGAGCAACCGGCAACGCCAAGCAGGACAAGAGCCAAAGCGGCAAAAGACGGAACGCGACACGCCATGAGCCGCAACATGGCGGCAATTCTTTAACCCGCGTTGAAGCATATGGGTTAACGGGTGGTGAACCCTGATGAAACTCGGCGGCGGCGTGTGTTTTCCAGGTTTTTGCCGCGTCTTTACTGTCCATCACGGCGCGTTGCGGTATAATTCCTGATGGCTCTGATCCGCATCACCCCCCGCATCGCGATCGACGAGACCGAGTTGGTCTTTACCTTCGCGCGCGCGAGCGGGCCCGGCGGCCAGAATGTCAACAAAGTCGAAAGCGCGGTCCATCTGCGCTTCGACGTCTCGAATTCGCCGTCGCTCGACGAGGGCACCAAGGCCAGGCTCGCGCGGCTGGCGGGCAGCCGGCTCACGACCGATGGCGTACTGATCATTTTCGCGCAGAGCCACCGCAGCCAAGAGCGCAACCGGCAAGAGGCGCTGGAGCGGCTGAGCGCCTTGATCACGGCGGCGGGCGAACGCCCGAAGCCACGGATCAAAACGCGTCCGACGCTGGCGTCGAAAACCCGGCGGCTTGACGCGAAAGTCAAGCGCGGCGTGACCAAACGCCTGCGCGGAACCGCCGAGGATTGATTTCGAATATCTCGTCAACACGCCGCAAACCTTTCGCATGCATTTGGATTCAGACGAAATTAGAAGTCTTGCTCCATGCTTCCGGGTCTCCGGCGCTGCGGAACATCCCGTCCCAGTGGGTCCATTCGATATTTGGTGCCTTTGACGATGAATAGTGCCGAACACAGCGATCTCATGTTCCGGCGCTTTCTCGAGCGAATTAGCGACTACGCCTTGTTTTTGTTAGACAAAGACGGCCGGGTCGGGTCCTGGAACGAGGGCGCGCGGGCCATTATCGGCTATGATCGCGACGAAATCGTCGGCCAGCCGGTTTCGATCTTTTTCACGGCCGAGGCGCAAGCCGGCGGGCTTCCCGTCCGGGCCCTCGCGGAAAGCCGCTTGTCCGGGCGTTTCGACGTCGAGGATTGGCAAGTCCGCAAGGATGGCGAGCGCTTTTGGGCCGCGATTACGATGACCGCGATCCACGACGACGACGGCGCGATCACCGGTTTCGGCGCCATGATCCGCGACTTGACCGGACGCCTCGAGGCCGAAGCGCAAAAGGCCGGCGTCATGGCGCTTTTGGAAAAGACCGCCGGCACCGATTTTCTCACCGGCGCGGCCAATCGCCGATCTCTCGATGCGGCGCTGATCGCCAGCATCGCGACGGCGAAACGTCACGCGCGCCCCTTGTCGATCGCGATGGCCGATATCGATCATTTCAAGGCGTTCAACGATGGCCATGGCCATCAGGCCGGCGACCGCTACCTCAAGGCGGCGATCACGGCTTGGAAGAGCGTGCTGCGGGCGGGATGCCTGCTCGCGCGCTACGGCGGCGAGGAATTCACCGTGCTTCTGCCCGACACCGCCCTTGGCCATGCGATGGAAGCGATGAATCGCTTGCGGCTCGCGACGCCCGCGCCCAACACCTGTTCGATCGGCGTCGCGCAATGGGACGGCATCGAGACCGCCGAGGCCTTGCTCCATCGCGCCGACCAGGGGCTTTACGCCGCCAAGCGGGCCGGCCGAAATCGCGTCGAGGCCGGGCCGGGCCAGCGCGCCGCTTTGTCATTCCTCCCCGAGACCGGAGGCGGCGACCTGCGCGATATCGCGATTCCGCGCAATATCAGGTAAGATCCGGCACGTTTTCTTCCGCCGGAAAGGCAAAGCCGCCGATGAGCCGCCTCGTTTACGTGCTGAATGGCCCCAACCTGAATCTCTTAGGGACGCGCGAGCCCGAGATTTACGGGAGCGAAACGCTCGCGACTGTCGAACGGCAGTGCCTGGCCCTGGCCGGCGACCTCGCGCTCGAACTGCGCTTTCACCAGAGCAATCGCGAATACGAGCTCATCGACTGGATTCACGAGGCGCGCGGAACCGCCGCCGGAATCGTGATCAACCCCGCCGCCTTCACCCATACGTCGGTGGCGATCCTCGACGCGCTCGCCGCGTTCGAGGGACCGGTCATCGAGGTCCATATGTCCAACGTGCACCGGCGCGAGGAATTCCGGCGCCATTCCTTCGTCTCCGGCCGCGCCGAGGGCGTGATCGTGGGATGCGGGACACAAGGCTATCTGTTCGGCTTGCAACGGATCGCGCGGTTGATCGAGCGGACGTGAGCCTTTTGGAGTCGCGCGCTTAAATCGGCCGGCTTGCGGCAAGCGGCAGGAAAATCTCCTCCACGATCTCGCGGATGACCTCGTCCGAAACCGGCTTCAGCGTCATCAGCATTTCGTGACGCGCGAGGTCGGTCGGCAGCCCGACGAGTCGCGGCGTGAGACGGTGGGCATCGATTTCGCCGCGCGCGACGCCGCGATCGAGAATCGCACGGATCACGCGATCGTTCGCGAACTCCGCCCGCACCTCGGCGAAGTTGGACTTCGCATCCATCAGGTCTCCAGTCATGTCGAAGAACAGCCGGACGAGGTCGGGCCGGGCGCGATCGGACATCTTGCGCAAAAACAGGCGCATCTCGGCGCCAACGCTTCCCAAGTCGGGGATTTGGATCGGGTTTTGGGTGAGATATCGCGCCAACGCCGCCGTCGCGAGGTTCACGCGGCTCGGCCAGCGGCGGTGCAGCACGGGCCGGCTCGTGCCAGCTCTCTGGGCAACCGCCTCCAGAGTCATCTCGGCATAGCCGCGTTCGAGCAGTTCGGCCCAGGCGGCGTCCAGGATCGCGTCCTCGAGCGTCGCTCCGCGCCTCCGGCTTGTCACCGCTTCCATTTCGCCTCCACAAAGATGCAGCTTGTATCTTATGATCGCCAGGCGTATTAGATGCCTTGCGCATCCTATTGCCATGGGGACTTATCATGCCCGATACGAAAGTCCAAAAATCTCGGTCCGTCTTGATTTCGGGCGCGAGCATCGCGGGGCCGGCGCTCGCCTACTGGCTCGACCGATACGGCTTCGAGGTGACGGTCGTGGAGCGCGCATCCGCCGTCCGGAGCGGCGGCTATCCGATCGATATTCGTGGCACGGCAATCCACGTGATCGAGCGGATGGGGCTGCTGCCTCACGTCGCGGCCGCGCATATTGCCTCGCGCGACCTGACGTTCGTCGACGCCGAGGGACGGGCCATCGCGACCCTTCCCATCTACGACTTGATGGGCAACGAGACCGACCGAGATGTCGAGCTGCCGCGCGGCGAACTGACCGGCCTGCTCCATGGTCTGACCAAGGACGGCGCGGTCCGCTATCGTTTCGCGGATTCGATCGAGGCGCTCGACGACGACGGCGCCGGCGTGGCGGTGCGCTTCAAGAGCGGCGAACGCGCGCGCTATGATGTCGTCATTGGCGCGGACGGGCTGCATTCCAACACCCGAAGGCTGACCTTCGGTCCGGAGGAGCCGTTCAACCGCTATCTCGGCTCGACGTTCAACCTCTTCTCGGTGCCGAACGATCTCGGGCTTTCGCATGGCGCGGTCGTCTATGCCGAGGCGGGACGCGCGGCCGTTGTCATGGCCGTGCGCGACAGTCCGGACCTCTTCGCAATGCTGACGTTCGTGACACCAAAGCCGCCGTTCGGCGCGCATCCCGACAAGGCGGAACAGATTCAGCGCACGGCCGCCGCGTTCGCCGATGGCGGCTGGGAGGTCCCGCGCCTCGTGGACGCGTTGCGGCGCGCCGAGGATCTCTATTTCGACACGGTGAGCCAGATTCACATGCCGTGCTGGTCGAAAGGGCGCGTGGCGCTAGTCGGCGACGCGGCCTTCGCGCCATCCTTCCGATCCGGCCAGGGCACGAGCCTGGCGCTGGTCGGGGCCTATGTCCTCGCGGGCGAACTGGCGATCCACGACAATCCGACCGATGCGTTCAGCGCCTACGAGCGTATCGCGCGCCCGTTTGTCGAGGCCAATCAGGCACTGGCGATCAAGGGGAACGGGGACTTTCTGCTGCCACGCACGCCATCGGAGCTGGACGCCCGCAATCGCACGCTCGCTGCGTTCGAGCCGGGCCGATCGGGAGACGGCGTGAGCGACAAGGCGCGGGCGGCGCATAACGCGCTGACGCTTCCCGATTATAGCTCACGCATATCCCGCAAAAGCTAAGGAGCGACCTCCGGGTCGCGCCGGCCAAATCCCCCCTCGAAAGGTCCCGTCAAATGCCGAATATCCGTGGGAAGTCGGTCGGCCGCGTCCTATTGGCGGCCGCGTTCGCGTATATCGGCGCCTATCTGGTCGGCCCCGACCACATCGTCAAATCGTATACGCAGTGGGGTTA
>JARLIW010000188.1 GCA_031291515.1 Beijerinckiaceae bacterium
AAAACCTTGGCGAGAAAATAGCCGACGGGATGAAAGCGAAAATCGCCCGAGACATAGCCGATCCGCAGGCGGCGGTCGGGGCGCGGGTCGCGCGGCGCCGCGCGCAAAACCGGCCGGTCGAAGGAAGCGCCAAAGCGCTGGGCCTCCGCCAGGCGCTCGGCGTTCGAACAATCCGCCAGATAATGCTGCAGCATCAGAATATTGCTGTGCGCCTTGGCGTGTTGGGGCTTGGCCGCCAGTGCGCGCCGGTAGGACGCCATCGCCTCGTCCAAGAGCCCTTGCGCCTGCAACACGACGCCGAGGTTGTAATGCGCCTCGGCGAAGCCGGGTTTTTGAGCCAGAACCTGCCGGTAGGCGGCTATCGCCGCGTCATTGTCGCCGAGCGCTTGCAATGCGACGCCGAGATTATAGCGCGCCTCGAAATAATCGGGCCGACGCGCGAGGGCCTGGCGATAGGCCGTCGCGGCTTGGGCAAACTCGCCCAGGGATTCGAGCGCGACGCCTGAATTATAATGCGCCGCCGCGAAGGCCGGCGCGAGCGACAGCGCGCGTCGGTAGCAGGCCAAGGCCTCGCGCGATTGGCCCTGGGCCTGAAGAACATTGCCGAGATTGCCATGCGCCTCGGCATGGCCGGGATCGAGCGCCAAGGCGCGCGCATAGGCCGAGGCCGCCTCGTCCCACTTGGCCTGCGCCTGGAACACGACGCCCAGATTGAAATAAGTGCCGGCGCGATCAGGCTCGAGCGCGAGCGCGCGGCGATAGCAGGCCACCGCCTCATCCCACGTCTGTTGCGCCTGAAACGCATTGCCGAGGTTGATGTGATAGGCCGCGACCGCGCCGTTTTGCGCGATGGCGCGCGCGATCAGATCGGCCGCCTCTTCGTTGCGTCCAGTCTGAAACGCGACGACGCCGAGCGCATGCAGCGTTTCGGCGTGACCGGCATCGCCTTTCAGAATTGCGCGATAGGCGTACTCGGCCTCATTGAGCCGTCCCGCCTGATGCAGGCGCAGCGCGGCGGCGAATTGGTCCGCGAGCGGGTTTCGAGCCTCTTGCGCCACGGCATCCTTGCGCCCGGCGCGCCGCTGTTTTCGGTTCATCTGAACATTCCAGGCGAGAGTCAAAGCCCAAGCGCATCCCGTGCGCGAGCGACCTGCCAGATCGGATGCGAGATGTAAATCGAATCGTCCATGGCTACGTAAACCGCGCACGGCACGAAAGGTAACGTCATCGATCGGCGTCGGTGATCCGTCCAAGCGCCTTGGCGAGCGCCGGTTCGAGAATTTCGAGTTCCTTGAGATGGTCCGCCGTGAGGCGATGAAGCAGGGCTTCCGCCTTCGGCGTCAAGGCGAGTTCGGCCCGACGGCGATCTTGGGCGCCCATGGTTTTCGTCACCAGCGCGCTTTCGACCATGCGCGCGACCAATTCGGCCGCCGTATGCGGCGCGATGAGCAGCTGTTCGGCCAGGCTCCCGATCGTCGAAACGCCCGGCTTTCCGGCAATCGCGAGCAGAGCCTGGTGCTGCTGGGGCGGCAGGCCCACCGCCGCCGCCGCCGCTTCGCTGAACGCAAGAAACCGGCGCAGTTCGTACCGGAACGCCGCGATCAACGCATATTGCTCGGCCGACAGTCCAGTCTTGATGTCCGACACGGCCGGCATGCGATCTCCTTTCGACCTTTTCATATCGTATTACGATATATATATGATGCGGACCGAGAATGGAAAGGCAAGGGCGCGTGAGCAAGACAAAACCTCAAGGTCACCCCAACCGACGGCCGCTCGCCGACTTTCGAGCCGATGGCCGACTCGTGATGCTGGCCGGCATGGCCGTCCTGATCGGGACCGGCGGAACCGCGGCCGCCTGGGTGCTACTCAAACTGATCGCGCTCGTCACCAATCTCGTCTGGTTCGGGCGCATCGACAGCGGCGGCGTTTCGCTCGCCCATATCGCGCGGACCCCTTGGGTCGTCATCGCGCCGATGGCCGGCGGGCTCGTCATCGGACTGATGGCGCGATCCGGTTCCGAGAAAATTCGCGGCCATGGAATTCCCGAAGCGATCGAAGCGATTTTGATCGGCGGCAGCCGCATGTCGCTCAAGGTCGCGATTCTGAAGCCGATTTCATCCGCGATCTCGATCGGGACCGGGGGACCGTTCGGCGCGGAAGGGCCGATCATCATGACCGGTGGAGCGATCGGCTCGCTGTTTTCCCAGTTGTTTCACCTGAGCGCCGCCGAACGAAAGACCCTGCTCGTCGCGGGCGCGGCCTCGGGCATGACCGCGATCTTCGGCACGCCGGTCGCGGCCGTGCTGCTCGCGGTGGAACTCCTGCTGTTCGAATGGCGTCCGCGCAGTTTCATTCCCGTCGCGACGGCGGCGATCACGGCCGTCGTGTTACGCCCGGGCCTGTTCGGCATGGGTCCGCTGTTCCCCTTCGCGAGCGATCCGATTCTGCCATGGTGGGGATTGCTTGCCTGCGCCGGTCTCGGCGTCGCCGCCGGCGTCTTGTCGATCCTGTTCACGACGGTCCTCTATGCCTTGGAGGACGGGTTCGAGACATTGCCGCTCCATTGGATGTGGTGGCCGATGCTCGGCGGCGGCGTGGTCGGTCTTGGCGGTCTGATCGAGCCGCGCGCGCTCGGCGTGGGCTACGACGTCATCGCCGATCTGCTGACGGGTCACCTCGTGATCGCCGCCGTGGTGTCGATCCTACTCGTCAAGGCGGTGATTTGGCTCGTGGCCCTGTCGTCGGGAACGTCGGGCGGCGTTCTGGCCCCCCTGCTGATTCTCGGCGGCGCGATGGGCTGGCTGGTCGGCCTGGCTCTTCCCGGCGCGCCCGGCTTTTGGGCTCTCCTCGGAATGGCGGCCATGCTCGGCGGGACGATGCGCGCGCCGCTGACGGGCGCGATTTTCGCGGTCGAACTGACCGGCGACGTCCGCATGTTGGCGCCGCTTCTCGCCGCCTCGGCCGCGGCCTATGCCGTGACCGTACTTTTTCTCAAGCGATCGATCCTGACCGAGAAGATCGCGCGCCGCGGACAGCACATCACGCGCGAATATGGCATCGACCCCTACGAATTGACCCGCGTCTCCGAGATCATGACCCGCGACGTCGACGTGCTTTCCGCCGATCTATCGGTGGCGGATGCCATGACGGCGCTGACCACGGGCGAACATCAAGCCTACCCTGTCCTCGATGCGAAGGGCCGGCCGGTCGGACTCGTCTCGCGCGCCGATGCGCTGCAATGGGCGATCGGCGACGAAAATAAAGGTTCGAAGCTCGGCGAATGCGTCTCCGGCGAATCGCTGGTCATCGTCCATCCCGACGATGTGACGGCGCTCGCGATCGATCTGATGCTGGTCACGGACCGCGGACGTCTTCTCGTCACCGATCCGACGACAGGGATTCTCGTGGGTCTTCTGACGCGCAAGGACGTCCTCCAGGTCAGGGCGTTGGTGACTCGATCGGAAAACGACAGAGAAACCTATTTTGCCGCGCGTCGAAACCCGCTTTGACGCGCGGACACCGAGACCGAAAGGCGAGGGGACTCCTCGCTTAAAACGGCTTCACCACCACCAAGATCACGATGCCGATCAGCAGCAGCGTCGGGACTTCGTTGAGAATGCGGAAAAACTTGGCGTCGCGCTCGCTGGTGCCCTCGGCCAAGCGCTTGCGTTCGAGCGCGAGATAGCCATGCACGCCAGTCAGAAGCAGCACGAGGAACAGCTTGCTGTGCAGCCAGCCCGCTTTGACCCACGCGCCTTGAATCGCAAGCGTGAGGCCGCTCGCCCAGGTCACGAGCAGCGCGGGCAGCATGATGTAGCGCTGGAGGCGATATTCCATCACCTCGAACAACGCGGCTTGCGGCGTGCCCTTGGATACGCCGGCGTGATAGACGAACAGCCGGGGCAGATAGAGCATCCCGGCCATCCACGCGACGACGGCAATGATGTGCAGAGCCTTGAGCCAAAGATACCAAGCAGCATCCATGTCGCGAACCGCTTTCTTTATAAGACGTTACACAAAATCTAAGTGACCGGTCCCGGACGTCATTGCGAGCGAAGCGAAGCAATCGATCTTCGTGCGGGGGGCTGACATGGATTGCTTCGCCACGCTCGCAAGGACGGTGTCTTAAATCTGATCGCGGCGGACGAGGGCCACCAGGCGCTCGACATGGGCGATCGGGGTTTCGGGCAAAATGCCATGGCCGAGATTGAAAATATGCGGCCGGTGCCGGAACGCCGCGAGGATGCGCGTCACCCCTTCCTCGAGCGCCGCGCCGCCCGCGATCAAGGCGAGCGGATCGAGATTGCCTTGCAGCACGGTTGTCTCGGGCAAGGTCGCCGCCCATTCCGGATCGACCGACGTGTCGAGGCCGATCGCCTGAGCCTCGGTCGCATCCTCCAATTCGATCAACCGGGGGCCCGCGCCGCGCGCAAAGACGATGAAGGGCATGTCGGGATAGACCGCCTTGACGCCCGCGACGATCGCGGCGATCGGCGAAACACACCAGCGGTCGAATTCCCCGGCTGGCAAAACGCCGGCCCAGGTATCGAAAATCTGGATCGCATCGACGCCGGCCTTGGCCTGGGCGAGCAGATAATCGATCGAAGCCGTCACGAGCTTGTCGATGATCTTGCGAAACAGGATCGGATGGCGATAGGCGAAGAGCCGGGCTGGCGCTTGATCCGGCGTGCCGCGTCCCGCCACCATATAGCTCGCCACGGTCCAGGGCGCGCCGCAGAAGCCGATCAGCGGCGTATCCCTGGGGAGGTCTTGCTTGAGACGGCTGACAGTCTCGAAGACCGGCGCGAGATGATTGAGATCGATGCTCTCGCGAAGCCTCGAAATCCCGGCTTCGTCATGGATCGGATCGAGCCTCGGGCCTTCGCCGCTCTCGAAGCCTACTTTTTGGCCGAGCGCGTCGGGAACCACCAGAATGTCGCTGAACAGGATCGCGGCGTCGAAGCCGAAGCGCCGGATCGGCTGCAACGTCGCTTCGACGGTCGACTTCGGATCGTAGCAAAAGTCCAGAAAGGACGCGGATTTGGCCCGCATCTCGCGGTACTCCGGAAGATAGCGGCCGGCTTGGCGCATCAGCCAGAGCGGCGGCGGCCAGACCGGTTCGCCCGAGAGGACGCGGAGGAACTTCGGCCGAGCCGGAGCGTTTCGAGGCTTGTCCAGGGTCAAATCCAATAAATCCTTTAAAGAGATCTTCTTGATTATTCTTATTCGCGTTGGATTACGGCGATCCACGGCCATGCACAATCGTGGGATCGACGGCGAGGTTACGAGTCTTATCCACACCCGGGGGAGTAAATTGCGCCGTTAACGGTTTGTTAAGGGTTTCAATCGCTTCGTCGGCGATCCCGGCGAAGAGCGGTTTGGTTAACGAGTTATTAACACTTTCCCGCGTCCGGGATAAAGTCCATGCCAGCGCTGGGCCTGTTGATGGTTTTCGAGGGCTCGGGTCTTGCATTGACCCCGAGGCGAACTTGGGGTGACTTATCCACGCTCGTCCCCAGGTTTCCCTGCCGCTGAGTTTTTTCTTCCACGCTTGCTCTTTGCAAGTTTCGGCTGATCCGGATTTCCCGACCGCGAGGTTCCCCTGTCAACGAGAGATTTTCCCCCCGAGGTCGAGACGAAAACCGTGGTCAAGCGCAGTTATTTTCATCTCCATCTTCTTTCGGACGCCACCGGCGAAACGCTGATCGCGGTGAGCCGCGCCGCCGCCGCGCAATATCAAGGCGTCTCCTCGATCGAGCATATCTATCCCCTGGTGCGGACCGAGGCGCAGCTCGAACGGGCGATTTTGGAAATCCAGGCCGCGCCGGGGATCGTGCTTTATACCTTGGTCGATCCGAACCACAGCCAGCGTCTCGAGGAAGCGTGCCGGCAATGCGAGGCGCCGGCCTTGTCCGTGCTCGGGCCGATCCTCAATTTCTTCCAAGCCTATATCGGCACGGAATCGACGCCGCGGCCTGGCGCGCAGCATATGCTGAATTCCGATTATTTCCGCCGGATCGATGCGTTGAACTTCACCTTGGTCCATGACGATGGCGCCAATGCCGAGAATTACGAGGAAGCCGATATCCTGCTGATTGGCGTCAGCCGCACCTCGAAGACGCCAACCAGCATCTATCTCGCCAATCGTGGGGTCAAGACCGCGAATATCCCGATGGTGCCGGGCGTCGACCTGCCGCAAAACGTTTTTACCCTCAAAAATCCGCTCGTCGTCGGCCTGCTCGCCTCGCCGGACCGGATCATTCAAATCCGGCAAAATCGCTTGCTCTCGCTCAATGCGGATTCGCAATCCGATTATGTCGATCGAACCCGCGTCACGGCCGAAGTCGCGCAATCTCGGCGGTTTTTCGAGCAACAGGGCTGGCCCGTCATCGACGTCACGCGCCGTTCGATCGAGGAGACCGCGGCGGCGGTGATCGATCTTTACCGGAATCACAAGCAAAAATTCATCGTGCAATCATGACGAGTATCTGGCTTGCGCCGCGGCCGCTTCTTCTCGCCTCGAAGAGCCAGGCGCGCCGGTCGCTCTTGGCCGCCGCCGGGATTCCGTTCGAAGCCATGGCGGCGGCGATCGACGAACGAGCGGCCGAGGCGCCGCTGCGCGCGGCCGAAGCGGGCGGCGACGTGATCGCGCGGCATCTCGCGCGCGAAAAGGCCTTGGCGGTGAGCCGGGATCTGCCCGATCGTCTCGTGTTGGGCGCCGACCAGACCCTGTCGCTCGAAGGCGTCATTCTCAACAAGCCGCGCGACCGGGAGGCCGCCAAGGCGCAGCTGATGGCGATGTCGGGTCGCACGCATACGCTTCATGCCGCGCTTTGCCTCGCCCAAGACGGCAAGGTCGTCGCCCGGGACGACGAGGCCGCGCATTTGACATTCCGCCCGCTGACGTCCGATTTTATCGAATGTTATCTCGATCTCGCGGGCGAGAGCGTGTTGCAGAGCGTCGGCGCCTATGCCTTGGAGGGGCTTGGGATCCATCTGTTCGAATCGATTGAAGGCGCGCATTCGACCATCCTTGGCCTTCCGATGCTGCCGTTGTTGCGCCTGTTGCGCGAGATCGGATGTGTCGGGACATGACGGGGCCGAAAGCGTTCGTCGTGGGATGGCCGATCGCGCATTCGCGGTCGCCGCTGATTCACGGCACTTGGCTCAAACAGCTCGGCCTTCCCGGAAGCTATGAGAAAATCGCGGTGCCGCCCGAGGATTTTCCCGCCTTCGTCGCGGGGCTTCGCGCGGCGGGGTTTGCCGGCGGCAATGTGACCATTCCGCATAAACAGACCGCCGCCGCTCTGTGTGGAAAGCTGACCGCGACGGCGCAGCGGCTCGGCGCGGTCAACACGCTGTGGTTTGAAGGCGATGTGTTGGTCGGCGACAATACCGATGGCGCCGGCTTTCTCGGCGCGCTCGATCAGGAGGCGCCCGATTGGGACAAGCGCCGCCGCGATCTCGCGATCGTGCTGGGCGCGGGCGGCGCGGCGCGCGCGGTCGCCGATGCGCTGCTGACGCGCGGGTTTGGCCGTTTGATCATCGCCAACCGGACCCTCGATCGGGCCGACGCGCTGGTGCGCCAGATCCGCGATGCGCGGTGCGAGGCCTCGGGATTTTTGGGCGCGCAAGCCGCGCTGCCGCGCGCGGATCTGCTCGTCAACACCACTTCGGCCGGGATGCTGGGGCAGCCGCCGCTCGACTTCGCGGTCGATGATTTGCCCGAACACGCGGTTGTCGACGATATCGTCTATGTTCCGCGCGTGACGCCGCTGTTGCGCGCGGCCTCGGCCCGCGGGCTGCGCACCGTCGGCGGCCTCGGCATGCTGTTGCATCAGGCCGCGCCCGGCTTCGAACATTGGTTCGGCATGCGCCCGAAGGTGACGCCGGAGCTTCGGGCCATCGTCGAGGCCGATATCGCGGGCGAGCGACGGTGATCGTGCTCGGGCTCACCGGCTCGATTGGCATGGGCAAGAGCGTGACCGCGGGTCTTTTCCGCGACGAAGGGATTCCCGTCTTCGATTCCGACGCCTGCGTGCACCAGCTCTACGGTGGGCGGGCGGCGCCGCTGATCGAAGCGCGCTTTCCCGGCACGGTCCGGGACGGCGTCGTCGATCGCGTGATTCTTGGCGCGCGAGTTTTCGCCGATCCGAGCGCGATGCGCGATTTAGAGGCGATCGTTCATCCGCTCGTTCGCGCGGAACGCGAGGCCTTTCTCGACCAGGCGCGAGCGTCGGGCGCGAAAGTGGCGGTGCTCGACATTCCCTTGCTGTTCGAGACCGGCGCGGAATGCGAGGTCGATCGGATCGTCTTGGTCTCGGCGCCGGAATCTGTGCAGAAGGCCCGTGTTCTCGCGCGTCCCGGCATGACGCCGGAGCGCTTTGCCGCCATACTGGCGAAGCAGATGCCGGACGCCGAAAAACGCCGCCGCGCCGATGCCGTCATCGAGACAGGCGAAGGTTTGGACAGTGCCCGGCGTCAAGTGCGCGCCTTGCTGGCGAGCCTTCTTTCGAGGGAATGAAACCCGTTGCGTGAAATCGTTTTCGATACGGAAACCACGGGGCTCGATCCCGCCAAGGGCGATCGCGTCGTCGAGGTCGGCTGCATCGAACTCTTGAATGGGATTCCCACCGGCAAGACGTTTCACCATTACATCGATCCCGAGCGCGACATGCCCGACGAAGCGTTCCGGGTGCACGGAATTTCGAGCGCGATGCTGGTCGGCAAACCGGTTTTCGCCGAAATCGCGCAGGCGTTCGTCGATTTCACCGAAGGCGCCAAGCTCGTCGCGCATAATGCCGAATTCGACTTCAAATTCATGAACGCCGAGCTGGCGCGGCTCAATTATCCCATTCTGTCGAGCGAGCGAATGGTCGATACGCTCGCGCTCGCGCGGCGGCGGCATCCCGGCGCGCCGGCCAGTCTTGATGCGTTGTGCCAACGCTATGGCATCGACAACAGCCGCCGGACCAAGCATGGCGCTCTGCTCGACGCGGAAATTCTGGCCGAGGTCTATGCCGAGCTGACCGGCGGCAAGCAGACCGCGCTCGTCTTTGGCGGCGCGTCGTCGCGTGGCTGGGGCGGCGCGAGCGGACCGCGCCGCGAACGCCCCGACCCTCTCGCGCCACTCGCCAGCGCCGAGGAAATCGCCCGCCACGCCGCCTTCGTCGCCGAAATGGGGACGAAAGCCATTTGGTATCAATATCTTGCACCGCTGGTCGAAAGCACCGAGGGCAAGCAGGCGGTGTGATCCGGCGTGATCTCGCGGCGCGCTAAACGAGTTCGGCCTTGATGACGTAGGGCTGCGCGCGGATCGTCGCGGCCAAGCGTTCGAGCGTTTCGCGCGGGAGACGGCTGAAGGTGATGCGGATCGAATCCGTTTCGTCGGCGGCGTCCTGCAATAGAACAAATTGCTTGATCCGCCCCGCGCTCGGACCGATCAGCTCGTGCAGGGTCACGACCGAGAGCTCGCCGCGCTTGGTCGTCACGATGATCTGCTGAGCCTGGACGCGGTTGCGAATATGCTCCTCGACCGGTTTGATTCCGGCGAGAATGATCAGCACGATGGTGGTGGTCGCGACGGCCGCCGTGTAGAGGCCGCTGCCGACGGCAAGGCCGATGGCGGCGACGGCCCAAAGGCTCGCCGCGGTCGTGAGGCCCTTGATGACCTCGCCGCGCAGCAAGATCGTGCCCGCGCCGAGAAAGCCGATTCCCGAGACCACTTGCGCCGCGACACGTGACGGATCGAGCACGATATGCTCGCCGAGAACATCGGAAAACCCATAGGCTGAAACGATGATGACGAGGCAACTGCCGACGCAGACCAGCATGTGCGTCCGCAGACCCGCCGTCCATTGCAGGCGTTCGCGGTCGATGCCGATGACGCTGCCCGCGAGCGCCGCGATTAGAAGACGGAGGATGGTCTCTTTATAATCGAGCATGGGGATCACCGTGGCGTCGCGGGATGTCCGAGGCCGTCGCCATTCCATGAAATATGCCAATTTGGCATTGGCAAGCCTCGCCGGTCCAAGTCTCGCCGGTCCAAGCCTCCACGGTCAGGAGCAGACCTGTCCATGAAACATTTCGATCTTGAGGCAATTTTTGACGCAGGCGCGGCCAATGAACTGCGCGCGGACCGAGGGGTCCACCGCCGCGCGCGCGCGGGCCACGCAATCCGTGGTGCAGGCCTGGACGCGGTCGTGCATGGCGGCCAGGCATTTTTCGTCCGCCGCATCGGCTTGCGAGGCGAGACAGAGCAGCATCGGGATCGTCAGGCGAAAGATGCGGATCATGAGGTCCTCGAAAGCTTGGCGGCGGGATTAAACGCGAACAAGCTTTCGGGACCAAGAGAGACGTTTGGCTGGGGGGGGGGGTGGGAGGGGCGCAAGCGATGCGCGGGTCGATTTCCGCCGCAATTTCCGCAGGTTGCTTCCCCTCCCCTTGCGGGGAGGGGTGCGCGCCCAATGTTAGTTAAGTAAAAACATAGTCTTAAGAGGCGAGGAGGACTCGCGAATTCCCCCGCAAGCCGTTTTACGAGAGCGCGGCGCCGCTCGAACGCGCGATATCGCTCATCCGGCTCTGATAAAGCGCCGCGAAATCGATCGGATCGATATAGAGCGGGGGGAAGCCGCCGCCGCGAATGGCTTCGGCGATGATCTGCCGCGCGAAGGGGAAGAGCAGCCGCGGACATTCGATCATCACCACCGGATGCATATTGTCGGGCGGAATGTTGGTCAGGCGGAACACGCCGGCATAGTCGAGTTCGAATTTGAACAGCAGATCGCTGTCCTGGCCGGCCGAGCCTTCGAGCAGAATATTGACCTCGAAGTCGTTTTCGGCGAGCTGCTTGGCGTTCACATTGACCTGGATCGAAATGTTCGGCGCTTTGTCCTGCGGACCGAGCGAGCGCGGCGCATTGGGATTCTCGAAGGAGAAGTCCTTGGTGAATTGCACCAGGGCGTGCAGCGCGGGCTGTCCTTGGTCTGGAGCGCCCTGTCCGCCGCCATTCCCGTTCGTCTCGGCCATCGGTTTGTCCTTGATCCCGTTGCGTCCCAACTGACGCCTGTCCGGCGGTGCGGGTAGCATGGTTGCGGGGGTCCGGCAAGGCGCGGGCGAACCAACCTTCGCCTATATGTCGCGGCCTCGAAGGGGCGACGACGGAAAGTCGCTTTGGCGGCCGGCGCCGGAGCGCGGCCGCGATACCTCTCGTCGCGCGAAGCCGGACAATTTCGGGCGTCGGACCGACTTAGCGGTCGACCAGCAGCCGGTAGCCGGCGCCGCGCGCGGTCTGCAAATAGAGCGGGTTGGCGGGGTCGCGTTCGATCTTGCGGCGCAAGCGGTTCACTTGGACGTCGATGGTGCGCTCGTTGCCCGCGCCGCCCGTGCCCGATAAGGCCTCGCGCGAGACGGTCGCCCCGGTCTGGGCGGCGAGCAGGCGCAACATTTCGCGTTCGCGCTCGGTGATGCGGACAAGCTCGCCGTTCTCGCGCAGTTCCCCGCGTTCGAGGTCGAACACGAAGGGGCCGAAGTGCACCTGCGCGGGAACGCCGGCGTCTTCGGGCGGCTTGGCCCGGCGCAGGATCGAGGCGATGCGCAACGACAATTCGCGCGGTTCGAACGGTTTGCCGAGGTAATCGTCGACGCCGATTTCGAAACCCAGGACCCGCTCCTCGAATTCGGTCTTGGCGGTGAGCATCAGGATCGGGATTTGCGCGCCCGCGCCGGTGTCGCCGCGCAGCCGCGACGCGAAGGAAAAACCATCCTCGCCCGGCATCATGACGTCGAGCACGATGAGATCGAACGACATGTTGCGCATCGCGGTCGTCGCTTCGGCGGCATTGCCGGCCGTCGTCACGCGATAGCCGCCGGCGACGAGATAACGGCGCAGCAGTTCGCGGATGCGCCGGTCGTCGTCGACGATCAGAAGATGCGCGGCATTGTCGGCCGGGGCTGGCGCGGGAGCCGCATTTTGGAGCGCGTCGATCATGGCCGTGCCTCCTTCGTAACGGCGTCCCGAAACCCGATCTGAGTTGCTGCTACCATAACAGCCGCATGAATGCACGGAACTACACAATCCGAACGATGGTCCCGCGCGCAAGCCGCGGCAGCAACCGGCGCAGAACAGGTTGCGGCAGGGCGACGCAGCCGAGCGTCGGCTTGAGGTCCCACGGCGCGCCGCCGGTCCGGGCGCAATGCAGGAAGATCGCGCTGCCTTTGCCGCGCCGGCGCGGATCGAGATTGTAATCGAGCACCAGGACGAGATCGTAGAGACCGTCTTGGCGCCACATTTCCTCGTGGCTTTGCCGGAGCGGCAAGGTCACGGGCCTGTTGTAGAGCGCGGACGCGGGGTCGTCGCACCAGCCGAGATCCGGCCGCAGCGCCACGAGCGGCACGGCGCTTTGGGGGCGTGGTCCGCGATCGCGCCGGTAATAGCCATGGAGCAGGCGAAACGAACCGGCCGGCGTCGCCTTGTCGCCTTCGCGCTTGCGATGGGAAACCCCCGATTTGCCCACGGCACACGGCAATGTGATCGAACCGGCCTGAAGATGACCGCGCCGTGTTTGGCCCGCGCCCAGCGCGCCTTTCGCGAGACGCAGCGTCAATTTGCGCAGGAGATGTCTGGACTTCATGGGGAAGGGGCCTACATTCCCTCGGCCGGTTTCGGCTAAGGTGGGATTGACCGCGCATACCATGATCCGGTAGCGCGGGCGTCGTTCGGGTTGGACCGGCCTTAGCGTGGGCTCCGGCATTCGTGGTTGGAATGTCGGGGCAATTCCCCATGGGGTCAATAAGTCGTGAACTGGCTTTTCAGTCCGCCGCGGCGGCTGCGAGGGGGCTTCCCGGCCGGCGCTGGAGGTTAAAGCCATGATGCAAGTGCGGAAGATCCTGATCG
Organism: Beijerinckiaceae bacterium; assembly: GCA_031291515.1. GTDB lineage: Bacteria > Pseudomonadota > Alphaproteobacteria > Rhizobiales > Beijerinckiaceae > RH-AL1. The sequence continues at coordinate 12,899 of JARLIW010000188.1, forward strand.
CCGACGACGACGACGATCTGCGCGCCGCCTTGGCCGAGCAACTCGCGCTCTATGATGAATTCGAGCCGGTTCAGGCCCATGACGCGCAAGGCGCGATCGAGCGCTCGCGCGCGGAACTGCCCGATCTCGTGCTGATGGACGTCGGCCTTCCCGACATGGACGGCCGGATCGCGGTCAAGCATTTGCGCGAGAGCGGGTTCAAAAGCCCGATCATTCTGCTCACCGGCCACGACAGCGAGGCCGATACGATTTTGGGGCTCGAATCGGGCGCGAACGATTACGTCACCAAGCCGTTCCGGTTCGCGGTTCTGCTTGCCCGCATGCGCGCGCATCTTCGCCAGCATGAAACCAGCGACGAAGCGCTATTCCGCATTGGTCCCTATACGTTTCAGCCCGGCACCAAGCATCTCATCGCCGATGCCGGGCAAAAACTGCGTCTGACCGAGAAGGAGACCGCGATCCTGCGTTACCTCTATCGCGCCGGGCAGACCGTGGTCTCGCGCGATGTCCTGCTTCGCGAGGTCTGGGGCTATAACGCCAACGTCACGACGCATACGCTTGAGACGCATATTTACCGGTTGCGCCAGAAGATCGAGATCGATCCCGCCAAAGCTGTGCTTCTCGTGACCGAATCCGGCGGGTATAAGCTGATTCCCTAGGCTTTGCCGGCGGGGGAGATTCGAGATCCCTCCGCGCAAAAAAAGGAATTGACCCATCCTTGTGACTGTTGCCTACGGGCGGAGGCGCTCCAATGGCCCTGGATGACGACATCCGGGAACTCGCGCGCAATCCGATGCTATGCGATTTCGAGCCCGAGGCGCTGAGATTGATCGCCTTCGCGGCGGAATCGCTAAACTACCGCGCCGGCGATGTCTTGTTCCTGGCTGGCGAGGCGGCCGATGGCGGCTATCTCTTGCGCAGCGGCTCCGTGTCGTTGGAACGGGAAGGCGACGACGTGGTCGTGATGCCGCCATGCTTGCTGGGCGGCACCGCCTTGATCACGGAAACGCTGCGGCCCGCCACGGCGGTCGTGCGGGAGCCATCGAGCCTTTTGAAAATCCCACGTTCCTTGTTTCTCCGGGTCCTCAACGAATATCCAGACAGCGCGGTCTTGTTGCACAAGAGCATCGCGGCGCGCCTGCAATCCCTTGCCCGCGAACTCGACACCGCCCGCGCCAGCGTGTTTGACGAATAAGCGGACGAAGGCGCGTGGAAACGACCCGCGGAGGTTGGACGTTGCGTCCATCGTCCCCACATGACTAGATGAAGCGCCGCGCCTTTTTTCAAGGCGGCGGACGCTTGGATTCCTCAATGTTACGGTCCCGCCATGCATTCCGCTGATTCCCTCGTCACGATCGTTTTCGCTTTGGTGGCTCTTGCCGTCATCTGGAAGCTGCGGTCGGTGCTCGGCGAGCGTACGGGATCGGAAAAACCGCCGGGCGATCGTTTGTTCGGCCGGAATCCGCCGCCCGCCAACGGCAACAGCCCGGTGTCGAACGATCCCGCGACCTCGAATAACGTCGTTCGCTTGCCAGGCGCGGCCGATGCGTTCGCGCGCCGGCCGGACGGCGGCGCCGTCGTGGCGATCGACCGGTGGCGTGGTTATGCCGCGCCGGGGTCCGCCGTGGCCCAGGGTTTGGACGCCATCGCCGGCGCCGATCCGCGCTTTTCCGCCAGCGCCTTTGTCGAAGGGGCCAAGATTGCCTATGAGGCGATCGTCACGGCTTTCGCGACCGGCGAACGCAAAACGCTGCAAAAGCTGTTGGCCAAGGATGTCTACGAAAGTTTCGCCGCCGCGTTGAACGAGCGCGCCGAGCGCGGCGAAACGGTCTCGACGACGATCGTTTCGATCGACGATGCGCGAATTGAGGAGGCGGGTTTAAGCGAGCGCGTCGCGCGGATCGTCATGCGCTTCGAATCGAAAATGATTACGACGACGCATGACGCGAAGGGTCAGGTGGTCGATGGCGATCCGGGCCGGACCATGGACATCAAGGACGTCTGGAGCTTTGCCCGCGCCACCACGTCGAACGATCCGAATTGGCAGCTTGTCGCGACCGAATCCGGTCATTGACGCAACGTTTGCGGAGGGGACTGCTGTGCGCGGGGCTTCTCGGACTTTCGATTTTGCGCGCGGCGGCTGATCCCGCGGCGCCGCCCGGCGAGCCCGTGAGTTTCGCGGCTTTGCGCGGTTTTGCCGGGGATGACCACCTTGCCGCGCTGACGGCATTTCAAGCCTCTTGCGTGGCGATCGCGGCGGATGCCCCGGCCTTGCGCTCGGCCCAGCCGACGCCACCGGCTCTCAAGGCGGTCTGCCGGGCCGCATTGGCGCTGGCTCCTCCCGTCAGCCCCGAAAGCGCGCGCCGATTTTTCGAGACGCATTTTGAGCCCCGCCGGCTCGAGCCGGCGTTTTTCACCGGCTATTACGAGCCCGTCGTCGAGGGGTCGCTTGCGCCGCTGCCTGGCTTTCGCACGCCCTTGCTTGCGCGTCCCGCCGATCTCGTCAGCGGTGAGCCCGGCCAGCCGCTGCCGGGTCTCGATCCCGCCTTGTCCGCTGGGCGGCGTTTGCCTGATGGGACGCTTGCGCCGGTTCCCGATCGCGCCGCCATCGAGGCCGGCGCTCTGGGCGCGAACGCGCCGCCGCTGGTCTATGTGCGCGATCCCGCCGAGGCTTTTTTCATCCACGTCCAGGGCTCGGCGCGCGTGCGATTGCCCGATGGCTCGACGCGGCGGCTCGTCTATGCCGGGCGCAATGGGCAACCCTATACGTCGATCGGCCGCGTGCTCGTCGATGAGCTTGGCATTCCGCCCGCCGAGATGGGGATGGCGCAGCTAAAGGATTGGATTCGGGCGCATGGCCAAGGCCCGGGCGAGGCCGGGTCTTTGCTGATGCAGCGCAATCGCTCCTATATTTTCTTCGGCTTCGACGAGACCTTGCCGCCAAGCGCGGGTCCGATCGGCGGCGCCGGGATCAGCTTGACCGCGCTGCGGTCGCTCGCGATCGATCGGCTGATCTGGCCCTATGGCCTGCCGTTTTTTCTCGACGTGGCTTTGCCTTGGCGCGCCGATGCGCTCGAGCCGTTTCAGCGCGTGATGATCGGGCAGGATACCGGCACCGCCATCGTCGGCCCGGCGCGCGGCGATATTTTTTTCGGCACCGGCGCCGAGGCCGCGCGCTTGGCGGGTCCGATCCGGCATAAGGGAACGCTCTTTGTGCTATGGCCAAAGAGCGAGGATTGAACCATTTCTTGCGAAAGTTTCCGGCGGCTGGGATTGAGCAAGCACTGATGACGAACTCGACGGCCTATCGATTTGGCGTGTCCGCCGCGTGGATGTTCGCGGCGCGGAGCGTGACGTGAAGAAAGTACCGTCGCCGCCGCCGCGGCCAAGAGTGCGGCGCTTGAGCGAGGATGAAATCGAGCTGTGGCTCGCCGTTGCCGCGAGCGTGGCGCGCCGCGCCGGTAGCCGCCTGCCGGACCGGTTGGCGATTCCCGCGAAAGCGGCGCCGGAGCCCGCGCCCGCGACATTGGCCGCGCCGCCGTCCGCCAGCGCGCCGCGCGCGGCGCC
>JARLIW010000029.1 GCA_031291515.1 Beijerinckiaceae bacterium
AGCACAGCCGCGGTAACGAGCGGAGCGACGATCGCGCCGATATGCCGGACACGCAGGAGGAACATCGTCAGACCTTTTTCGGATGAACCAGCATTCGCCCCGACATCTCCATGTGCAAGGCGTGGCAGAACCACTGGCAATACCACCAATGCACGCCGGGCCGGTCGGCGGTGAAGGTGACCGAGGCGGTCATCTGCGGACTGACCTCCATGGCGATGCCGTAGCGCACGATGGTGAAGCCATGTGTCAAATTCTCGATGTCGTCCATGTTCGTTAGGAAGACCGTGACCTCGTCACCCTCATTCACATCGAATTTATCGAGGCTGTATTGCGGGGCATTCGAGTGCATGTAAACTCGCACCTTGTTGCCGTCCCGAATGACATTGGCCGCCTCCTCCAGCTTGACGCCGTCTCTTGCTGCCCATTTACGTGCGTCCTCAAACATAGGATCGTCGCGCTTGTAAATGCTGATGGGGTTGATCTTGGAACGGTGCACGATGCACAAATCATGCGGCTCGGCGAAGCTCGCGCCGTCGTGCACAATTTTCATCTCATCGCCGGAGATATCGATGAGCTGATCGTTGTTCGGCTTCAACGGACCTACGTTGATGAAACGGTCCTTCGAGAACTTGTTGAGGGACAGGAGCCACTTCCCGTCGGCCTCTTTCGTCTCCCCCATCGAACTATGATTATGGCCCGGCTGGTAGTGGACATCCAGCTTCTGCAGGATAGGCTCCACTTTCTCGCCGGCGAACGCGCGCTTGGCCTTGTCAATATTCCACTTCACAATCTGGCTGTCGATGAATAGCGTCGTGAAGGCGTTGCCGTGCCCGTCGAAGGCGGTGTGCAAAGGCCCGAGGCCGAGCTCTGGCTCCGCCACGATCACATCCCGCTCCTTGATCTTGCCATCGAAGAGATCATCCAGCTTGCGCACGTCGATGACGCTGACGGTAGGCGAAAGCTTGCCGTTGATCACCACGTGGATGCCGTCCGGCGCGGTGTTGATGCCATGCGGGGAGTTGGGGATCGGGATGTAACGGGTGTATTTCGACCCGTGCCGTCCATCGACGATCTTGACGCCGTTGGTCTCCTTGTAATCGCCGTCCTTGATCGCCTGCTCGATGCGCTTGATGTTGAACATCACCGCCCACGCTTGCTCGTGGTTGGTCATTTCGGCGAGCGTGACGCCCTTGGTCGGATTGTAGCAGGTCGAGAACGCGTATTTGCCCTGGTAATCGCAGTCGGTGTTGTCGAGGTTGCCATCGACGAGCACCTGCCACGCCACCTTCATGGTATCGCCGTCGATAGCGGTGTAGACCGACCAGTAATTCTTCGGGTCGTCCAACACGTTGCCGTCGTTGGGGATCGGGATGATGTGCTCGCTGTTGGCGAAGACATAGCCCGTGCGAGGATATTTTTGGGGGCGCAAGCCATGAATATCGGACGCGTTAGGGACCTCGATGATTTTGTCGACCTTGAAGATATCGAGGCGGATGCGCGCGACGCGGCAGTTGGCTTTGTCGTTGACGAACAAGAATCGTCCGTCATAGGTCCCATCGGTGAAAGACACGTGAGGGTGGTGCAGGTCGCCGTTGTGGAAGACGCCCTGGCGCGTCTCGAGGAACTTAAGCGTGGCCGGCGTAAGGCCTTCGGTCAGGATCTTTCGGCTTTCGTTGGTTATGCCCCAGCCCGTTGCGCTGCAACGGTTGAAGACCGGGATGCGTACTAGTTCGCGCATCGAGGGCAGACCGAGCACGCGCACCTCGCCAGTCTGGCCGGAGCTACCAAAACCATAATATTCATCGAGATCGCCAGGTTTGACCTCGGCGTTTTGGCCGGCGAGCGCGGCGGCGTTCGCATGCCGCGCGAATTCCAGATAGGCGCCACCGCCGGACACCGCGGCCGCGCCAGCCAAAGCAGTTCCCCCCAAGAGCCCGCGACGACTGACGTTAGCTTTTTGGTCCGTTTCTTGATCGGTCATGTTTGTTTCTCCAAAAACGGTTCCGCGACGCGGAGCCCGAATGCACAAAGCGAAATGGGCTCATGGCGGTGCATGCTCGCCGGTTTGCCGCGCCGAGCCCTTAATTTTCGGCAGCATCGAAGGCGACGACAAGGCGATGTATTTCTCATGCTTCAGGCGACGCTGAATCATCACCGGGCATTTCTGGTCGTGATGGTAGAGCATCTGGCAATGGAGGCACTGGATGCATTCGTTCGGGTTGATATGCCCTTCTGGATGGATCGCCTGCACGGGGCATTCGTTGCCGCAGCGCTGGCAGGGGTTGCCGCACTCGCGGTAGCGGCGCAGCCAGTCGAATAGGCGCAGTCGCGCCGGAATCGCCATCGCTGCGCCAAGTGGACAAAGATACCTGCAGAACGCCCGTTCGACGAACAAGCTCGACCCGATCATGACTCCCGCATAAAGCACGAACGGCCAGCCGCGCGCGAAGCGCAGGATGATCGCCGTCTTGAACGGCTCCACTTCGGCAGCCTGCTCCGCGGTGCCGAGAGCGCTCAGCGAAATGCCGAACAAGACCAGGAACACGATGTATTTCAACGCCGTCAGGCGTTGATGGACGCTGAAAGGTATTTTCAGCTGTGGAATCTTCAGCAACTTGGCGAGGCGGTTGGTCAGTTCCTGCAAAGCCCCGAACGGACACAACCAGCCGCAATAGGCGCCACGGTTCCAGAAGAGCAACGAAGCTGCGGTCGCCGACCACAATATGAAAATGAGCGGCGCCATCAGGAAGTAGTCCCAGCGGAATTCCGCCCGCAAGGCGTTGAGGAAAGCGAGCACGTTGACGACGGACAACTGTGCCTGCGCGTACCAACCGATCCAGACCAGGGTGAACACCATGAAGCCCAGGCGTAGCCGGTCATAGAAAACGGGGCGGCGCACGAGCCAGTCCTGAAAGAAGAAGATCAAAGTAAGCAGCCCGATTGCGCCGAGCAGCACGCCAATCTGGCCCGTCTTGCCGCGCCACATCGCGTGCCACATCGGCGGCTCGGACGGCTCGGGTCCGGCGCCAGTTGCAGGCGCTGGCGCCGCGGCGGCGACCGGCGCCTGCAGCGGCTTCAGATATGCTTGAGGCAGATCATAACCGAGATCAAAAGTGAGGAACGCCTTGTCGCGCGCGCCGAACGCACGCTGCGCCAGCAATTGCAGCCGCCAAGGCTGCGTCGTGTCCAACGTGCTGCCTTCTGGCACTCGGAACAGGTCGACATCCTGGAACGCCGGCGCGCCGGCCGCATGGATTTCACCCAGCCGCGTGTGCGTAACATCATGAAAATGGATGCTGTTGTCGCCTTGCAGCACCTCGAAACGGTCGAACATGCCGCCGCGCACGTAGCCCGAGCCCTTGAAGGAATATACGCCGTTGGCCGCCACTAGGATCGCTTGCTGCCCAGGCTTGAGTCTCTGCTGCAGCGCGGCGAAACCAGCGTCGCCAAGCAGGCGCTTCCCGATCGCCGGAACCGAGACCGGCGCGACGTATAAGTCGATGAACGGTGTTGCGGGATCCGCTGCTTCCGGATGGTCGACAGCTTCCGTGTTGCCGGCGCGCTTGAACGCCTCCGTGATATCGCCGACCGAAAGGTTGAGACGCCGAACCGACCCGTTGCCGAGGAGCCCGGTCCAGTCCGCCGGCGCCTCGCGCGACGGATCGATCGCGCGCACCACCGTCACTTCGGCCTTGGCCGGCCCGCCCACCCCCTCGGCGCGCGCCACCCGGATCGCCGAACGCACCATGCTCTCCGCGATCACGGTCACGGTCACCGTCGCGCCGCTCACCAGATCAACCGCCGGCCGCTCTGATGGAGCCTCGTGGGCGATGCTCAGCACATCGCGGCCGACATAGCCGTGAATGAAAGCGGCGATGCGCTCTGGCGGGATGCCGACCAGAACGATCGGCTCGTGGTGCGCCATCAGCCGAGCGCCTGCGATCTTGCCGTCAGTCGTCAGCCCCACCAGAATCTGGATCGGTTGACCGGAATACCCCGTTGAGTTCACCCAATCAGCATTGACGAATGCGTAACCGGCCAGCCGCTCGCCCGCGAACACCTTCGCGACCGGCGGGCTCCCCTGGGGCGACCCGTAGTGATCCGCGCCGGGCACAAGCTCGCCTGCCGGCATCAAGCCGATGAATTCGGGCAACCGGCTATCAGCCGCATGACAAGGCGCGCTCGCCACCGCCAAGCAAAGCAACAACAATGAGTTGCGCAAATGTATGACTACTTTTCGCAAGGCGTGTTCCGTTCGACCTGTGAAATGCGTTTGCCACGGGCACCGTCGAAAGACTCTAATTTCTTCGCCGGTCTCAATTTCGGGCGCGGCGGCGTGAAAGGCGCGGCGTCAAGATTTCCAAGCCTAATGCCCAGTTCGCGGATTTTTCCGGTGCGTTCTTTTGGCTGCCTTTGATCCAAGGCAAGCATGCTAATGTATGATATCACCCCAATTATAACAATATTTGGATTTGAAACTTGATCTAAATCAAATGCGCGCCAATTATCGCGTGACATATTCGGTTCGGAGGCATGGACAGTGAATAAAACGGGACAGGTAACGGTGCGCGTACGTTCGGCCGATGACCTGCTGGCGGTAGCCCAGGCCCTGGAGCAAGAAGCTGCGGCGCGCTACCACGCGTTATCGGCGCGCATGGCAAGGCAGGGCGACGTCAGCATGGCTGCGCAGTTCGACGTTCTCGCTGGAATCGAGGATCGTCATGCAAGCCATGTCCTGGACCGTAGCCACGTATTGCTAGGCCACTCGCCCAAAGCCGTCGGCGCGAGTTGGGACATGCCAGCCGGCTATGACGAGGACGAGGCGCGCGGCGCGACACTCGGCCCTTATCAAGCCCTTGCCTTCGCCGTGCGTAACGAGGAACGCGCCTTCACCTTCTACACATATGTGGCCGCGGAGGCCGAAGATCCCGAAGTGCGGGCTCTCGCCGAGAACTTGGCGCGTGACGAGTTGGAACATGCGGCGCTTCTTCGCCATTACCGGCGCCGAGCCTTTCATGCCGAACGGCCCGCCGCCGCCGAAGTTCCGCAAAGCGTGGACGTCTTGCGCTCTCTGGCGCGGCGATGGGACGCCGAGGCGGCGGCGGCGCATATGGCACTCGCCGTGGCCCTGGATACGGCCGGCGAGACGGCGGATGCGGCGATTTTCCGGCGCCTCGCCGCGCAGGAGTCCGCCGCCGCCGGTGCGGCCACGACCGCCATCTCGAAGCTGCGCAGCGCCGAGGATGGGCTGCGGCTGCTCGAGGAAGGCTTCGATCGCTACGCGCGGATCGGGGAGCGGGCCGACGACGAGCAGGTGGTGGCGGAGGCGCAGCGTCTGGCCGGGGAGATGGTGGCTCGCCTCGCCCTGGCAGGAGGCGCGCGGAGCAATACTCTCCTCGGCGCGAACCAAATTTGCGCAAGTCCCAGCATTCTGCGCGAATAGACACCGTGAGATCCGCTTACGGCGTTCACCCTGCCCCGCCACGCGCCCCACAGGCCGGCGTTTCCTTCACGGGGCAAGGAAGGTTGTCCAGAAGGAACCTGCACCACGTGGCGCGCGCTCTATGCCGGTTGCGGAAATTTAGCGGAGACGCGATGGATCACATTCCCACGGAAAATGCCTTGCTGTTTCCGCGCTTCATGGGCTCGACGGAGTCCCCGTCATGACAGACGTCATTTTCGCGCGCGTGGCGCACGTGCTCGCGGTCGTATTGTGGATTGGCGGTGTCGCCATGGTGACGACTGTCTTGCTTCCCGCCATCCGGCGAAACTATCCCGTAGCGCAACGCTTCGCCGTGTTCCACGCCCTGGAGACGCGTTTCGCAAACCAAGCGCGGGTCACGACCTTCGTGGCGGGCGCCAGCGGCTTCTATATGACCTGGAGGCTCGACGCTTGGGATCGCTTCCGATCACTCGGCTTCTGGTGGATGCATGGGATGGTGCTGACCTGGGCCGTCTTCACCGCGATGTTGTTCGTCCTCGAACCATTGGTTCTAGAGCGGTTGCTCGCGCGCCGGGCCGCGCAAGCTCCAGAATCGACATATCGCCGCGTGGAATGGCTCCATCGCGTGCTTCTCGGGCTCGGCTTGCTGACGATCGCCGGTGCCGTTGCCGGCTCGGCCGGCGGCAATCTCTTCAATTGGTAGAAGCGCGAAGCGTCACCGCCAAACAAATTGATCCGGCTGCTTTAGAACCAAGAGATCCGCGGCTGGGTCAACCCGTCTCGCCGAGGCAAAAAGGATTCGCAACCGGAGACGCTGGCGACGGCCGCGCCGCCGGAAAACATCGCTACTTTCAGTTATCTTCCGTCACCAGCCTATCCATCGGTATATCATGGCTGAGTGGATAGATCGTGCGTATTCGCGAGATTGAAAAGCCTATGCCGGTCACACGCGGCCTCGCCGGCAAAGCAGCGAGTGTCCGGTCGAAATAGCCTCCGCCGTAACCGAGCCGGAAGTTCTTCTCGTCATAACCGATGACCGGGGCAAGGATGATATCGGGAATGATTTCGTCGCGATGCGGGGGAACAGGAATATTCCAGAATCCGCGGACAAGCTTTTCGCCGGGATGCCAAATCATGAACTTCAAAGGCGCGGCCTTTTCCACGACCACGGGAAGGCAGCATCGCGCGCCGCGACGTTCGATTGCGCCGGCCCATGGCCTTAGATCTGGCTCGCCTCGAAGCGGCCAGTAAAGACTGACGCCGCGGCCGCTAAGATCCGGATAGATCGCGTCGAGGCGCGCCGCGATCCGGTTTGAAAACGCGTCATGCTTCTCTTGCGGCAAGGCAAGGCGAAGCGCAAGCAGACGCTGGCGCTCCGATTTACGCCATCGAAGGACGTTGGACCGCTCGGAACACGACGGCGAGTCCAACTCGTGAAGGAAGCAAGGTGGCGATGCATAATCGCCGGAATCGTTTTCGCCGGGCATGACAAGCATTCCATTCTAACCATTTTCCAACCGGCTATTTTTTATCGATCCCGACAACGATGGATGGCTGTATTGGTCGCCGACATCGGCCCTGTCCTAGGAAAAGGAAGCGCGATCCAAGGCCTGTGTCAAATCCTCGATGAGGTCTTGTTCGCTTTCCAACCCGATCGATAAGCGAAGAAGGTTGTCCTGAATGCCGGCGGCCCGTCTTGCATCGCTGCCCATGTCCGCGTGGGTCATCGTCGCGGGATGAGCCACGAGACTTTCAACGCCACCAAGTGACTCGGCGAGCGTGAAGATACGGACCGATTCAGCGAAATGTTTGACACCGTCTCGACCGCCAGCGATCTCGAAGCTCAACATCGCGCCAAACCCGCGCTGCTGCTTTACGGCGATGGCACGGCCAGGATGGGATGCGAGGCCGGGATAGTGGACGGCTTCGATACAGGGATGGGCTTCAAGAAAAGATGCGATCAAACCCGCGCTGCGCTGTTGGCGCTCGATGCGAGGAAAAAGGCTGCGCAATCCGCGTAAGGTTTGATAGGCGTCAAACGGAGAACCGGTCACACCGGTAATTCCCGCCCATTTCAACAACGCGGCCGCATCCGCTTCGTCCGCCGCGACAACAGCGCCTCCGATGACGTCCGAATGGCCGTTGAGATATTTGGTGGTGGAGTGGATGACGAAATCCGCGCCGAGCAAAATAGGCTGCTGAAGAGCGGGGGACAGGAAGGTATTGTCGGCCGCGACCTTCGTCCCAACCGCCTTCGCCTTCGCCGCCAGGATGGAAATATCGACGACCCGCATCAGCGGATTGCTTGGAGTCTCGATGAGCAAGAGCTTCGGGCGCTGGGCAAGGGCGGAATCGAGCGCGGCCTCATTCCCCTGATCGACGAAGGTGACCTCGAACTGACGCTTTTCGGCGCGTAATTTCAGAAGCCGGAACGTCCCTCCGTAACAATCGTGCGGGGCGACGACGCGATCGCCGGGTTCGAGCAGGGAGAGAACCAAATCGATGGCTGCCATCCCCGAGCTGACCACGATAGCCCCGGCGCCATGTTCCAGTTTCGCGAGCGTGCGCGCGAGTTGATCGCGCGTGGGGTTGCATGATCGCGAATAGTCATAGGGTCCCGGATTTTCAAAACCCGTGAATCTGTAGCTGCTCGTTAGATACAGCGGGGGCGCCAGCGCGCCGAACGCGACGTCTTGTCCAATCCCGTCGGCGGCGGCGATGGTTTCTGGTCTTCTGTCGTTGTTCATAAAAAGCACCTGTCCTTCTTACCCGGCTACCAAGAGCGATTCGTGAGGACCGCGATCGCGACGCCGAGTGCCAAACGGATCAGCGAACCCGTGAGGATTTGCGTCCTGGCCAGCAGGCCGAATTCCGCTTTCGGCAGTCCCGTTACGGCTTGATGCCAATACCGACGACAGAGAATATCGACCAGCCAGCGAAGCCAAGTGTAAAGGCGACCATGTTTGCGCCGGGATTCTGGGGCGCGTCCGTCGAAGGAACGGGAGACGCGATCGTCATATCAGACTTTCCCTTTTTGAAGGGGTATGATGGGCTCGGGGCCATCGATGAGGGGATCGAGAGGGAACCGCGCGCGCGCCGCCTCTGGATTTTCGATCACGACGGTATCGCCAGTGACTTTGATGCCGGAGGCCATCATCGCCGCGAGTGTGCGGGATAAGGTCTCACGGGTCATCCCAAGCTGCGAAGCGATGAGGCGTTTTTCGAGAGGAAGTTTGATTGGCTGGCCGGCTGGAATGTCCGCGGCTAGCTTGAGCAAGTAGCACCCGGTGCGTTCCTCCGCGGAGCGCAGCTTGAGGTTTTTGGCATGCTTGACCTGGCGCCGGAAATGCGCGGCTTCGCACGCGAGGACCGCCAAGCATAAGGCATGATCGCTGGCGATTGCCCTTCGGAAGACTTCGGCTGGGATCATGACGAGATGGGCTTCCTCTAAAACCCTGGCCCGAAGTAGATAGGGCTGGCGGTTCAGCACCGCCGCTGGCAACAACAGGTCGACCGGCCGCAGGACTTCGACGAGGGTTTCGTCCGAGCCGCGGCCGCCGAGTAACGCCACACTGCCGCCGACCAGGAACTGGGCAACCGCGGGCGTTTCCGCTTGTTCGAACAACAGGCTGCCCGTCGGCACACGATGGAGCACGGATTGCGCCGCTAAATGATCAAGCATGACACCTGGAACAGCCTGCAGCCAAGACGTTGCGCCGAGCGCGGAGTGGGCCCGCTCGGGACTAGGCCAGGCCGGCCGTGATCCACCCTCAAGCTCAGTGGTCCCGGGCGACTCGTCAATGGCCATGGCCTCGTCCTTCGCCGCTGCATACCGGTCCATGGAGGGATTCCCTTACTATCTATATTTTACACCGTAAGGAACATAAATCACGCACAGCATTGACCAATATCAATATAAGACCATCCGGTCCGGATGGACCACATCTTCGGCTGGCTGGCGATCTTCGGCGGATGGGGCCGGTACTTTCGCCGGGCGCTATCAAACGCGGGGCGCCGTGACCTCACCAAAAGCGGACGCGCGCTCGCGAGACCAATGTTGCCCTTGCAAATATCGAGGACCCCGCGCTTTAGACATGTCGCACCGTCAATGGGGTCCGCGTGGCCCCAGCAACATCGGCCCATAGGAAAGCAAGAATAGCCCGAAGGAGCCAATCCAGAAAGCGGCCGCAACAACAAGCAACGGCATCAGCCATCCCCCGGCAAACTCGGCGGCAACGCGAGATATGGCAGCGAGCGTGATAAGGACATAGATCGCACTGGTGCGGCGGTCCGCCGTCTGATCGCGTCCGGTATGACCGCGCGTGGCACGCGTCATCACCGCGAGAATCATCGTACTGGCCGCCCCAACCGTAAGAGCATGAATGGCCGCGCTTTCCGGTAGATTTACGCCGAGCGCGGCCAGTCCGAGGAAGGCCGTTCCCATCACCAGCCAAGCGTAGCCGATGTGAAGAAAAAGGAGCAACGGCTCGGCGGCGGTCGCGCCGCCACGCCAACGCAAAACGCGCCAAAGGTTGAGGAATGCGCCAAGAACGAGGACCAAGCCCACCAGGCGGACAGCCGGAAAAACGGCCCAGCCCAACAGACCGGTATGCAGGACGCCAAGAGCGATCCGGTCGATCCGGCCGTGGACCGCCGGGAGGTTGGAATCCCGGCGCTTGGCCAGCCAGTTCCGGGTAAAGCTCGGCACGATACGGCCGGCCACCACCGAAATCAGCACAACGACCGCGGTGACTCCGAGGCGCCAGCCGAGTCCGGCGGGCACGGCGACGCCGTAAGCCTCCAAATGCATCAGCAGATTGGCAATGCCGAGAACGGTTACGGGAGCAACCATGGGCAAATTGCGCCAATTCTTGCCAGCGACGATTTCGCGAGCGATAACTCCAACGAAGATGACGGGAAACGAAAGGTCGGCCGCCACGGCGAGCCACGGCGGGACAAGAGCCGAAACCAGACAAGCTAGCCGGCCCAGCAGCCACAAGCCTGCCAGGAATGCCAACGGCGCGCCGCCTACGGGAAGGCGGTGGGTCCAGTTCGGAATCGCGGTGAGCAGGAAGCCCGCCACCGCCGCCATCACGAAGCCAAACAGCATTTCGTGGATATGCCAACTCAGCGGATCGAACCGACTGGGCAAGGCGGTTCCCATCGCGAATATCACGATCCAGATCGCCAGCGCTATCGACGCCCAGAGCCCGGCCGCGAGAAAGAACGGACGGAACCCCTGAGTGAATAGCGCGGGCAGACCTCCGCGAGCGGCGTCATCGGCAGCGATTCTCACAGTTTGGCCTCGATCATCTCCGGCACCGCCCCTCTCCTCCGCGATTGGCCCTTCGGTGCTGTGACGCTTCGCAAAGCACCATAACCGGAATGAAGTGTTCCCGGACTGCCAAAAAGGCGGACCTCCCCGGCTCCCTCAGCGGACTCAGAGCGCGCATTCGTTTGCATCAGGCTCGGCGATCCAATCGAGGCCGGCCAAAAAGCTTGGCGCAACCGTTGAGTGATTTATATCGCTAGTAAAGGTGTTTTTACCCACATTAGGCATTGATAAAGATCAACGCGGAGCCCGGCGGCGTTGCGGGTCACGCATTTTCACATATTTCCGGAGCCGTCCATGATCCATGTGACGCCACCGCCATGATGAATATTGTCCCTCTACCCGGAGCCTCCGTTCGTTTTGAGCGGCGGCCGCTCGCCAGAGAGCGTTTTACGCGTTCGCTCCATGCCTGATTTTCTTTATTGTTATAGCTGCAATAAAGCGATCATAAATTCGATCGCCCCACAATCAGTAAAAGAAACCAATCATTTCCGCCGCGTTGCCAACAATATAGAGCGCCTTGGGTTGGGGCGCGCGCATCGCGATTGAAATGGCGTTTACGACCTGCCCGGTCGTCTTTTCAGATACGGGCGTGTTCTTGAATATCCATGATTGGCTATTTGCTTGGTTTCTGTAAACGCCCGTACCCTGAGTGCGAAGCATTACCTCCCCGGCTCTTGATCGCGACCGAGGTCCATTGCGCCATAGTCCATCCCAACGACATCGATACCAAATGGCTGAAGCTCCATTCGAAGACAGTCGCTCAGACCTTCGATGGCGGATTTAGCGGCAAAATACCAACAACCAAGTGGTTCGTGCGTCATTCCTCCTGCGGAAGTGAGATCGATAATGCGCCCCAGCCCGCGGCTGCGCATGATTGGGATGACGAGTTAACCGCGCTATTCCGAAGACGTTGACACTAAACTGATGACAAACTTCTTTTAACGGAACATCCTCCAAACCTCCGAAGGACGCATATACGACGTTGTTTATCAAAGCGTCGATCTGGCCGGCGTCGTCATGAACTCGTTTTACTGCCGCCCATCAGGATCTCATCTTTTCGAACGGCCCGAAGCGTATCGTGCCACCTAAATCATATAGCGACCAACGCATTTAGGTTGAAAATAAAATCAAAAGTCTTGTTATGAATGACTATGAACATCAGCTTGGCCTGAATCTTCCTGAACGTCTTGATGGGACCAATCCGCCTATTCGGTCTATCAAGCGCGAAGGGAAGACGCGGCGCGG
>JARLIW010000189.1 GCA_031291515.1 Beijerinckiaceae bacterium
ATCATCGGCGCGATCGTGCGCAGCCGCGCGAGATCGAGCGCGAGAAGATCGCCGCGCTTCGAGGCCGTGATCGCATGGAGTTCGTCGAGCACGACCCGGCGCAGGTCGGAAAACAAATGCTCGGCGTCGGGGCTCGCCAACAGCAAGGCGAGTTGTTCCGGCGTCGTCAATAAAACATCGGGCGGATTGACGCGCTGGCGCTTGCGTTTGGCGGCCGACGTATCGCCCGTGCGCGTTTCGATGCGAATCGGAAGCTTGAGATCGGCGAGCGGACGCCCGAGATTGCGCTCGACATCGATCGCGAGCGCCTTCAAAGGCGAGATGTAAAGCGTGTGCAGGCGCGCGCGGTTGGCGGGGCGGGCCAGATCAATCAGAGTGGGCAGAAAGCCCGCCAATGTCTTGCCGGCGCCCGTCGGGGCAATCAGCAGGGCGTCGTCGTGGCTTTGCGCGGCGGCGAGCAGATCGAGCTGATGCTGGCGCGGCGCCCATCCCCGCGCCGAAAACCACTCGCGGAAGCGCGGCGGCAAAAGCTCCGGCGACGCGGCGGGTCGCGTCATCGCGATGTCGAAGCGACAGGATGCCGCTCTCTCGCCACCAGGCGAGAGCCCGCCCTCGATCGAACGTGGGCGCCGCCGGGCCGGGACATGCTAGACCCGCGCGGCAATGGCAAGCAAACCCGGCACATCGCTCCCCTTTTCGCGGCGCGTGCTATGCTCGCGCAGCACCAATATACGGAAGCCGCACCGCGTCAGAACATCCGAAATCAGGACCAAGGAATGCGCGAAACGCAGATCTGGTCCGACTTCAACGCCGACGGCACAGCGCTGCGCGGTAAAGGCCAGCGTGCCGTCCCTGGGCAGGACCCGCGCGGCTTCGAACAGCACGGGCGCGAGATCGCCGAGATAGACGAACACGTCGGCGGCCAGGATCAAGCCGGCGCTCTCCGCCGGTTCGCCCTGGAGAAAAGCGAGAATATCCGCGGCCTCGACCCTGTCGTAAATGCCCTTGGCTTTCGCCGCCTCGACCATTTTAGGCGAGAGATCGACGCCCGTCAGCCTGGACACGAAGGGGCGCAGCGCGACGCCGCCGAGCCCGGTGCCGCAGCCCAGATCGATGGCATGGGCGACGCGCGCGCGGCCAAGCGCCGCCAAGCCATCGGCGAGATCCGCCGGGCCGTGATAGGCGAGTGCCCCGGTCAGGTGAGCCTCGAACCGCGCGGCATATTCGTCGAATAAAGCGCTGACATAGGCCGGCGGCGCCTGGGCCGGAAGCGCGGCGGGTTCGAGCGTGGCGATCTTGAGCGCGGCGCCGTGGAGATCGGCGGGATCGAGCGCGAGGGCTTGGCGGTAGGCCTCGAGCGCCCGCGCGCGGTCGCCGTCAGAGGCGCGCGCATCGCCAAGGCCGATCCAGGCGGCGGTCCAGGCCGGGGCGCGTTCGATCGTTTGCTCGAAAAGCTCCGCCGCTTCTTGCCACGCGCCATCATCCGCCGCGGCGACGGCATAGGCAAAGCGGCGGTCCGCGATCGGATCACGTGCGTCAGCTTCCATCCGTGGCTCCTCCAACTGCGGCATTAAGACGTAACTCGAATTTGAGCATGGATGGAAACCGCTTCTGGTCGAGCGCATTAACGTTGCAAGGGAGCGAAGGGAATCGCACTTCCACCCCGAGCACATCCCTGAAAGTACTTTGAAACTCAAGGAGATGACAATGAACACCTTGCTTAGGAAGACGTTGGTGGCTGGCGCGACGGCGCTGACTCTCGCCGCGAGCGTGGCCGCGGCGCCCTCCTCCGCGGAGGCCCGAGGCTTCGGCGGCGGCGGCCACTTCGGCGGAGGCGGCCATTTCGGCGGCGGACATTGGGGCGGCGGACATTGGGGCGGCGGACATTGGGGTGGTCGCGGTTGGGGCGGCCGGGGCTGGGGCTACGGCGGGCTTGGGCTCGGCCTTGG
Source organism: Beijerinckiaceae bacterium (assembly GCA_031291515.1). Lineage (GTDB taxonomy): Bacteria > Pseudomonadota > Alphaproteobacteria > Rhizobiales > Beijerinckiaceae > RH-AL1. The sequence continues at coordinate 1,950 of JARLIW010000189.1, forward strand.
CTTGGCGGCGGCTGGCGCCTATTACGCCTCCTGCGGCCCTTATGGCTACGGCTATTATAACGGGTGTGGCTACTACGGTCGCCCCTATGGGTACCCCTACTATGGTTATCCCTACTAGGCACACCAGCGACGACTTGCCATCCCTCAAACGTCAAAAGGCCCCGCCCCGGCGGGGCCTCGTTTGCGAAGCGACAAATTTAATGAGCCTAGCGATCCTTTGTTCATGATTTTTTAGAAAATTTGCGCCTAGGGGCAACTTTAAGGCAACTTTTTGTTCTAATGATCGTTGATAGGCAGGCATAGTAGTTATGCCACTGTCAAGCGCCAAATCGGTGGCGCCGGTTTTGAGGGCCAAACCATGGTCACAACAGAAAAAAGAGCACGGCGCCGCGCGCTCAAGCTTTTGGCTGCCTCGGCGGTTTTTCTGTCTCTCGGAGCTTTGGCCGTCGCGGCTCCGTTTACGTTTACCTCGACATCCTACGTCGAGACCGCGCCTCACGCCGCCAAGCTGAAGCCGCTCGGGGCTGGCCCGGCGATTCAGCTCGCAAGCGCCGGTGAAGGCTTTAGCGAGGACTGTGTGCGGGTGATCCGCGTGGTGGGTCCAAACGTAAATTCGGACGCGCACGGCCTCGTCTGTGGGCGGCCTGCCGTCAACCGTTAAAGGTTTTCGCGCCGATCGGTTTGGTTTAATCTGGCGCTCATGGATTTCGGAAAAATGCTGACGCTCGCGCCTGAGGGGCTTTATTGCCCTTCGGGCGATTTTTTTATCGATCCGACGCGCGGCGTCGCGCGCGCGCTGATCACCCACGGACATTCCGATCACGCCCGTCGCGGCCATGGCGCCGTGCTCGCCACGGCCGAGACGCTCGCCATTATGGCCGAGCGCCTCGGCGCCGGCTTTTGCCGCACCCGGCAGGTCGTCGCCCCCGGCGAGATCATCCGGCTCGGCGACGCGGCCGTGAGCTTTCATCC
>JARLIW010000190.1 GCA_031291515.1 Beijerinckiaceae bacterium
ACCTTTATCCCTTCGTACTCTCGCAGGCGGTGACGGAAAAATTACGCTTCATTCATCGCCTTGTTCGCGACGCGAGCCGACCAGCGGAGGGGGAGCTGCGATTGCCGAACGTGGAACCGCGAGGTCGCGACAACGCGATGCAGGCCGCTCGAACGCTCCAAGAAGTCACCCGGTAAACGAGCCGAGGGACGCTGTCGAACTTGATCGCCGCGGTCGTCTTCTTGGCGGATTGACGGCGATCCTCGCGGCGCCGGCCTCCGCGCCATCGCGTCTTGAAAGTCCCGTGGCAAACGACGCCCCGCCGCAAGAGACGGCGGAGTCCGATGACGACACGTCGGAGATTCTGTCCCGCAAACGCCGTCGGCGACCTCAAGGCGACCATGAAGGCTTGGCGCGCCGCGCCGGGAGTCGGATTCCTCGACATGCAGGTGGATGTCGACGAGAAGACCGAGCCACCCGACAAGGTCGCGGCCTGCGCATCGAACCATCGCTGTTGGATCGCGAAAAAGCGCGGACGCGCCGGCAACCATGACCGGACGTCCATCGCGCGGCCGCGCAAAACCCGCCGCAAGGCCGCCGGATCGAAACGGCATCCCGGTAAGGCCGCGCCATTGAACTTTGCCGTAAGCTCGGCGTTGGGCGAAGAGATCGCGCGTTGGACGATCTCGCCGGACGGGCCGAGGGACGCATAGGCATGAACGCTTTTTCCAAGCGGCGACGCGAACTCGCGGACTGGTCGACGATCGCGATCTTCATTCTCGCCACCTTTGTCGTCATGCGTCTGATGTCGGGATTGCTCGCGCCGATGATTGCCGCGGTCATTGTCGGCGCGCTGCTGTCGCGCGTCATCGACCGACTCGCGAAGCTCGGCCTTCCGCCGCCGATCGCGGCAATCGGTCTCGTGGCCATCACGGGACTGATCATCTTTTTCTTCGTCGATTTGCTGCTAGGCCCCCTCGTGACCTTCATCGGCCAGGCCCCAGAGATGTTGACGAGCCTCGGACAGTCACTGACGCCGATCGCGCAGCCGTTTCAGTCGGCGCAACAGACCTTGGCCTCGCTCTTTGGCGCGCAAGGCGGCAGCGGTCAGATGCTCATGGAAACGGGCATGTCCGGCCTGTCCGCGATTTTTGGCGGCGTGACGCCGGCAATCGGCGAATTCGGCATTTTTTTCGTGACGTTGGCGTTCTTTGTTGCCGGACGCCAATCGTTGCGGCGGCGCGTCATCATGACCTGGGCGCAACGCGAACAACGGTTCTCGGCGCTGCGCATCATCAACGCGGTCGAGGACTCGTTGGTCCTTTATTTCAGCGCGGCCGCCTCGATTTACGCGAGCGTCGGTGTCGTCACGGCGCTCATCGCGTGGGGCGCCGGTCTTTCGAAGCCTGTCCTGTGGGGCGCCTTGACCTTTCTTGCGAGTTTTGTTCCCTACTTTGGCGCGACGATCGTAACGCTGGCGCTAGCCGCCGGCGGCCTCGCGGCACACCACCAGATCGGTCTAGGTCTCGCCCCGGCGGCTGGTTTTTTGATCGTGCATTTGGTCAGCGAAAACGCGGTCATTCCCGCCTTGCTCGGCCGACGCCTCGATATCAATCCATTTGTCGTCTTCATTTCGATCGTCTTCTGGAGTTGGATGTGGGGGCCGATCGGAGCCTTGCTCGCCGTGCCGATCCTGCTGATATTTGGCACGATCAAAGACGAATTCCGCGCCCCCACGCCGACATTGCCGTCCTGACCCGCGTCGTCTTGAAATGATAAGTGCCCGAGGCCTTGGGTTTGTGACCAAACAAAGTGGAATTCCGGGCCGCGACCGCCTGACGGCGACCGTCACCGAAGCGAACGTCGAGCACCGCCGCGCCTAAGGTTGCCGCTCGCCGCGCGACGTCAGGGGAATCTGGAGCCGCGCCGAAAATCCGTTTTCGTCGAACTCGAACTGGGCGGCGCCAAAATGGCCGTATTCGATTTCCCGCTTAACGACTTTCAGGCCGAACCCTATTTTTTGCGGCCGCGTGACGGCGGGGCCGCCGACTTCGCGCCAAACCAACGTCAGCGCGGACGTATCGGCGTCGCTCGAAGATGACCAGGCTAACCCGACGCGACCGTTCGCGTTGGACAGGGCGCCATGATTGACGGCGTTGGTCGCCAGCTCGGCGATGACCATGCCAAGGCTCAGGGCGACCGTCGGCGGCAAGGTCATCGCCGGCCCGGAGAGCGTAATCCGCGCGGCGTCGGTGGGGACATAAGGGGCGAGGCCCTGGCGCACCATTTCTTCGAGGCCGACCTCGCCCCAGCTCTGGCGAGACAGGAGTTCATGGCTTCGGGCCATGGCCTGAAGTCGGGCGAGAAACGCCTTTGCGAAAGCGTCTGGCGAAGCGGCGCGCGCAAGGGTCTGCTGCGTGATCGCCACAACGACGGCCAGCATGTTCTTGACGCGATGATTGAGTTCCGCGACGAGATTGCGTTGGCGCTCCTCGGATTTCGCGATGTTGGTCACATCGATGAACGTCGCCACGACGCCGTCTGTCGCGCCTCCAGACTCCCGATAGGGCGTCAGTCGGGCAAGAAAATGCGGGGCGTCGGCCTCGGGTCCACGCGTGCGCCGTTCCATGAGCGCCCCGGACGCGAGCACCGCCGTGATATCCGCTTGAAGCTCGGGATAATCGAATTTCATCGCCAGCTCGCGAAACGGACGACCTTTGTCACCGGCGACAAGGTCGAATAATTGCGACATCGCGGGCGTAAAGCTGCGGATCGCCAGATTGCGGTCCAGGAAAATCGTGGCGACGTCGGTGCTGACGAACAGATTTGTGAGATCGCCATTGGCGCGATCGAGATCGTCAAGCTTCGCGCGAAGTTCCGTATTGACGGCCTGCAGGCCCTCGTTGAGCGATTGCAGCTTCTCCTGAGCGATCTCGAGCTCGTCGTTGCTCGCCCGCAACTCTTTGTTCAACGAGACCAGTTCCCCGTTGACGGATTTCAGCTCTTCGAGCGCCGCTTCATATCCCGCGATCGCGCCCCGCAAACGCTCACGCGTGTCGCGCAATTCGAGTTCGGCCCGCGCGACGCGGCTCTCGTCGCTCGCCTTCGGTTTTCGCGTAACCTCGCCGCGCCTTGAAACGCCGCGAAAATTTTCCGCGAGCGTCCGCGCCATCGCGCCGATGGGAATCGCGAAGTCGGCAAGCCCGGTGACGATAGCGTTGTCCGGCATGTCGGCCCAATCGGGGCCGGAGTCATCGCGACCCCGCGCCAGGACGAGGCCGCCGTGTTCCTTGATCGCCTTGACGCCGAGGACGCCGTCAGATCCGCCGCCCGACAGGAGGATCCCGATGGCATATTCACCGCGATCTCGCGCGAGCGAGACGAAGAAAACATCGGCCGGATGGCGTCCGTGAAACGCGGCTTCGATTTGGTTTAATCGCATATGGCCGTCGACAATCGTCAAGGTGGAGCCGGGCGGAAGGACGTAGCCTTTGTTGCGCTCGACCTTTTGACCGTCCCTGACGAGCTTGACGGCAAGATCGGTATGCCGCGCGAGACTGTCCGGGAGATCGCCCACACGACCGGGCGCGAAATCCGCAATGATGACGAAGGCCATGCCGGGATCCGCCGGAATCGTCTTGAAAAAATCCTCCAGCGCGCGCAAGCCGCCGTCTGGCGCGACAATGCCGACAATTGGAAAAAGCGAATCCGTCGTCACGTCAACACCTCGATGGATCGAACCGTGCCCGTCGCCGCTTGCTTCCAAGCCTGAACCAAAGCGTCAACGTCGCACAAGTTCCAGCCCGACGCTCAAAAGTCCCGGTGCTCGGTGCGCGACATCCGCGTTCGCCCGGCGTGAATGCGCGTGGCCACGACGGCCCGACGCCGCGCGCCTATGTGTTCAAGAACGCATAAAATGGCCCGCATTGGCGGAACATGTTGGCAGGCCGATCGTTGGCATTGAGTTCGACCGCGGCGAATCCGGCGGAACCAACGCCGCAATGGATCCGGCGACCTCGAGAACATAGCGGAGCCTTCAGCATGCAGGCGCGAAGCTTGAACGAAGTCGACGCGCGGTCCGTCCGGGCGAGGGCGAACAGAGAGGCCTCCTCGGCCGCCGTTGCTCGGGAAAGCGACGTCACCGTAAGGGGATCGGCTCTACCCTTGACCGGGAAACGCGTGCTCGTCGTCGAGGACGAAGCGATCATAGCGATTCAAGTCGAAGACGAGCTTGAACGGGCCGGTTGCGAAGTCGTCGGGCCCGCTTCGTCGGTCGGCAAAGCATTGCAGCTGATCGCACGTGAACCGCTCGACGTCGCCGTGCTCGACTACCGACTTGGCGCCGACACGAGCCGCGAAATCGCCGCGACGCTTCGCGCGCGCCATATCCCATTCCTATTCATGACCGGCAACACGTCGACCGATTTGCCTCGCGACTTACGGGACGTGCCTTGCCTCGAGAAACCGGTAAGGCACGACACCCTGATGGCGGCCCTCGAGGCGGCCGTCAAATTTCGATGACAATGGATATTCTCGTTTGCGCCGCTGCTCCCCGCGCGCCTATTTTGGCTGAGCCGACGGTTGTCCGCTCGCGCTCGGCGGAGGGATGACCGGCATTGGATCATGGGCGATCGCTGGCTTTTGCATGGTGGGATCCGTGACCCCTTGCGGATGAATTACGCCGTTGCTTGAATTGAGTTTGTCGCTCAAGCTGCCGCTCTTCTTGGCGACGTCGGTGTCTGGCGTGGCCGTTTCCGCTGGCGCATGCGTGCCGTAATCGCCAGCCTGCGCGAGGGCGAGGCCTAGGACGAGGATTGTGGATAGGACTTCGGCGGTCATCGCTTTCATGGCCCATGGCTCCGCTTTGGTTGCGCTCATTGTGGCTGGCCGATCTTGACTTCGCCGTCGGACGCTTGGTTTTGCGACGTTCGATTCATGTTTGCGTCGATCCGCTTCTGAACCGGCGCCGGATCGCCCGCGACGACGGCCTCGGCTCGTGGCGAGCTTGCGCCATCGCGGCCATGGCCGCGACCGCGACCACGCATAGGAGCCCGTATTTCACGATCTGGAACGGCATATGTCATGCCTCGTTTCGCGAGTCCGAAGCCAACACGTTAAGATAAATCCGGTTCCCTCGTCGACGTCGATTGCCGCTAGCTCGGCTATCGGCGCCGCGTCCGTGAATGGAACCCGATCACTCGCTCTGAATTGATCGTCCGGTCAAAAACGTTCCGGAGACGAGCAATGGGTGAGAGGTTGAACGGATGCGTGATCGCGGTCCTCGCTACCGATGGCGTCGAACAGATCGAACTGACGGAGCCGGTCGCGGCGTTGCGGCGCGAGGGCGCGGAGGTCCATGTCGTGTCCGACAAGGCCGACCGGATTCAGGGCTTTCACCATCATGATCGAGGCGACAGGATCAAGGTCGACATGCCGCTCGACGAGGCCGAGGCCGATAAGTATGACGGGCTGGTCTTGCCGGGCGGCGTCATCAATCCCGACGCGCTGCGGCTCGCGCCGGCCGCCATCCGGTTCATTCGCCATTTCGTCGACAAAAAGCGCCCGATCGCCGCGATATGCCATGGGCCCTGGACCTTGATCGAAGCTGGCGGCGCGTCGGGCAAAACCATGACGTCATGGCCCTCGCTCAAGACGGATCTCGGCAATGCGGGCGCACGATGGATCGATCAAGACGTGGTCGTCGACGGAAATCTGGTGACGTCTCGCAAACCCGACGACCTGCCCGCGTTCAACGCAAAGCTGATCGAGTTGTTGGAACGCGCGACGCGCCGTCCAAACATGGCGGAGTGACCGGCACGGCGCGGTGCAAACGACCACCCGTGAACCGCTCCGCCGGCACCCCAAATCACGAGTGCCATGCCGATGCTCGCGACAAGAACCCCGAGCACGCGAACTTCCCTCGGCGCTTGGCGCGCCGTGTCGCCTGTGACGATTCACTTCCGGCATTGCGAAACGCCTCTTGTTTCGCAAGCCACAACGCGTCGGGTTATCAGCGGTTCCAACGGGACGGAACCGACCGAGACTCGAGCGTTTGTTGACGACCCGCGAGGGACACGGGCGATGCCGCGAGGCGACAAGTCGAGATCCGCGGACAAGCAGTCGCGCAAGGTCGAGGAGAGCGAGACCAATGATGAGAACCATGACGTCCCGGCGAAAAAGGCCGCGGCGACGCGGAATAAGAAAGCGCAAATCGCGGCGATAAAGCAATAGACGCAGGCGACATACGCCACCTAAAAAACGCCCCTCGCGACGCGCGCGCGCGAGGGGACCAATGCCAAACTTGCCGCGGCTCGACGGACGCTTCGGTCAGGAGCGACACCGAACGCCCCCGACCGTCGCGTGATGCTTTCGTGCCGTTCCCGATCGCGATCCGCGATTATCGATCGACGGTCTTCTTCACGGCGTCCTTGATGGCTCCGCTGGCCTTTTGGGCAGCGCCCTTGAGCTCCTGCGCGGCGCCTTTCGCGCGCAACGAATCGTCGCCAACGGCCGCGCCAATGC
>JARLIW010000191.1 GCA_031291515.1 Beijerinckiaceae bacterium
ATCTCGGCGATCTTGATCATCTCGATATCCGAGGTGATGCCGTGTTCGGCGCAGAAATCGAGCATTTCCTGCGTTTCCGCGATGCCGCCGATCAGCGAGCCCGCGAAATTGCGCCGCCGCCAGATCACGCTGAACACATGCACGGCCAGCGGCTTTTCCGGCGCGCCGACCTGCACGAGCGTGCAATCGGGCTTGAGCAAAGCGAGATAGGCATTGACGTCGTGATCGGCCGCGACCGTATCGAGGATGAAATCGAACGTCTCGCCTTGCGCCGCCATCGCCGCCGGGTCCTTCGAGATCACGACCTCATGCGCGCCGAGGCGATGCCCATCCTCGACCTTGCCGGGCGAGGTGGTGAACAGGGTCACCTTCGCCCCCATCGCATGCGCGAGCTTGACGCCCATGTGGCCGAGCCCGCCGAGGCCGACGATGCCAACCTTGTGGCCCGGCTTCACGCCCCAATGGCGCAGCGGCGAAAACGTCGTGATGCCCGCGCAGAGCAGCGGCGCGACGCCGGCGAGATCGAGATTTTTGGGAATGCGCAGCACGAAGTCCTTGTCGACGACGATATGGCTCGAATAGCCACCGAACGTATGGCCGCCACTGCGTGTGTCGGGGCTGTTGTAGGTCGCGGTGAAGCCCGGCGTGCAATATTGCTCAAGGCCCTTCTTGCAGCTTTCGCATTCGCGGCACGAATCGACCATGCAGCCGACGCCCGCGAGATCGCCCACCTTGAACGCGGTGACCGCGCCGCCGACGCGCGTCACGGTGCCGACGATCTCGTGGCCCGGCACGCAGGGGTAGACCGTATTCGCCCATTCGTCGCGCGCCTGATGCAGATCGGAGTGGCAGACGCCGCAGAACAGGATTTTGATTTCAATATCGGTCGGGCCGGGATCGCGGCGCTCGAACGTGAACGGGGCCAGCGGCGCGTCGGCGCGCGGGGCGGCATAACCAGTGCAGGAAAACATGGTGGGCTCTCTGTTAGGGGGCGGGGCGGGAGACGCCTGGGTGCCGAAGGGCGGGACATGAGGGCGACCGAGGCCGTGACATGGATATTGCGAGGCGTCAACGCGCGGGCGCGCGGATCGATCCATGGCACGCCCACCAAGCGATCAATGGGAAGGTCCGCAGCTTCGCCGCGAGGCTTCCGACGAGCTGGCGACGACTAAATCTTTGCCTGCAAGATAACCCGGCGTCAAAATACCCTTAACACGACTATTTCGCTTTCTCTGGGCAAAGCGCATTGAAAGCGCTCAAAGCGACGGTCGAGCCAGAGGAGGCCGAATTGCCAAGTTTTTCGTTGGTGTCGAGATTGAGGATGTCGTCGTCCAAGGCTTCGAGATTGCGCCCCCGATAGTCGGTGAATTTTTTGGTTTTGCAGTTGGCATGTAATATCGCTTTGCCTAAAGCGCTGCCTGTATCTTTCAACGTGCCCTCTATGCATTCCATCGTATAATTCGAATTCGATCGGCACCAGATTATCGCGCCGTTTCTATCCTTCACGGCGGTGAGCGTCGCGTTATCGGTGCCGAGACCGGCACTGGACAAAATCTGCGCATCCATGCCGTCGCGCTCTCCCCAGGCGAGGCCCAGAGACGGCGGTTCCGCCGGGGTCGGGCCGAGGAAGAGCCGCGCGTCCTTGCTCCAGGCACAAACCACGGTCCTATCGGTGAGATCCAAAGTACGATCGACGAACCAGCAGCCAGATTCGTAGATTGCACTTCCGAGTGAAACAGCCGCCGCGTCCCCGCCATTAGGGCCGCTCCAGGAGACGTCGGCGGTTTTAGGTGCTTTCACCTTCACCAAGGCGCTGAAACCTTTATCAGTAGTGATTTTAAACGAGCCCGCTTTATCGAGGGGCGCAAACAAACAAGCGCCTCCCACGTGATGAACACCATTCACTTCCAAAAGACATTGAGCGGGTCGCGAAGGCCTTTCATCGGGGAGGCTATCGGCATTAGCTCGCCAGCAGAGGCAAAAGATTGTTGCTGCGAAAGCGACGAAAAATAACGAAACCAACAATCACATTGCGTAACCGCGGTCACACATTACCAATTCCCGATGTCCCGCGCCATTCATCGGCGCTCATCGTCCTGGGCGCTCTTACCGTCGTTACGCGCTCGCGACCTTTCGCGGCCGCCCGCCCTTGCGTCCGTTCTCCTTCGCGGCGGCGGCCTTGGCGCTGGAGCGTGCCCGGCCACCGGCGGCGCCAAGTTGGCGGGCCATCCAACTCTTGGACCCGAAAATCCCTTGGAGCAGTGACGGGACGTAAAGATCCGCATCGAGTAAGGGCCAATGCAGCCCATCGCCCAAGGGGCTGATTTCGATGATGGCGAGATCCGCCGGCGCCGCATGCTCCAACCCTTGGGCCAAGCGCGGCGGAAAGGATAGTTCCAAACCATTGTCCAAGCCGACGATCACACGCGACATGCGGCGGTCGTAACGGGCGTGGATCGCCTTTGGCTGGTTCTTCGATTCCGCCTGGAGATGCGCTTCGGCGGCAAGGCGGTCGCTATCGGTGATCGGCATGAACACGCTCCCATTCGACACATCATGCAGCGAGATTGGCGGCCAACGCCGTGGCAATCCGGTTCAATTCGGCCGTCGTGAAGCCAAAGCCGCCACGCAGGGTCGGCGGTCCCAGAGGGCAGTTGAGAATAAACACGGCCTCGCGCCGAGGACATGTATGCGCGGCGGGCGGTGATCGTTTGAGTAAATCACGGCCCGAAGGCCGCCGATCCGCAAGACGGTCGGCATGTGTTAAACCAACATAAACCCAAGCGGTTGGGAATGGCTATCGCGTCAAACCCGCGCCCTAATCGAAATAGGCCTTCGTCACCGTCCCCGAGACGCCCGCGAACGCGCCGTCCACGAGCTCGCAATACAACAACCGCTCGGGATCGACGGGGCCGCAGAAGGTCAACTGGCTCTCCGGCACCGGCTGGAACCCCATGCGCCCGTAATAGGGGAGGTCGCCGACGAGCAGCACGAGCGTGTGGCCCGCGGCGCGCGCGGCCTCGAGCGATCGCGTCACCAAGGCCTCGCCGATGCCCGCCGAGCGAAAGGCCGGGTCGACGGTGAGCGGTCCGAGCAGTAGCGCCGGGGTCTCGCCGCACAGGATCGGCGTCATGTGATTGGCCCCGGCCAGGAAGGTGCCGACCCAGGCGACGAAGGAAAGGCTCGCGTCGGGCGCGACGCCTTCGCGCAGCCGGTAGGCCGAGCGCGCATAGCGGCCGGGACCAAAGGCGCGTTCGTTGAGCCGCTCGATGGCGGGCAGGTCGGCGTCGGTTTGAGGCAGGAGCGTGAGAGGCAGGCCGGTCATGATAGGAATTTTATCTAACGCAGGCCGGGACATAATAAAAGCGCGCGGCGGACGATGCCAACCTCGCCGCCCACGCCCGCCAAAAGCCCCTCACCATTCCCGCGCGACGGGCTGTCCTCCCAAAATTTCGGCGAGCCGGGCCTTGGTGCCGGAGGTCACGCCGTCCGGCAGGTTCTCCAATGGAAAGAAACCGGTCTCCGCGATCTCCCAATCGGGCGTCGCGCCGGGGATGGCGGTAAATTCGCGGATGACGTAGCAGGCGACATGATCGTGTTTGAGCGCGGCATGACGGAACAGGCCGTGCAGCACGGGCCGCTCCGCGCACTGGAGCCCCGCCTCCTCGCGCAATTCGCGAATCACCGCGTCTTCGGTGGTTTCGCGGCGGCCAATCCCGCCGCCGGGAAAATGCCAGCCCGCGATATAGGTGTGGCGGACCAGCAGGACGCGGCCGGCATCGTCGAAGACCACGGCCCGGACGCCGATCGTGAGCGCGCGGGTCCACCATAGCAGGCGATGGATTTTGAACGCGCCGCGGGCGAAAAAGGCCAACAGCGGCTTTCGGTCTCGCCGCCGCGCGGTCGTCGTGGACATGTTCCGGCTCCTCGCTATAGTTCGGCCCGTCTTCCCTGGCATACTTGACGACCGGCGTCCCGAGGGGCACACCGCCGGGATGGCGGAACGGTCGTCGCGAACCCGCCAGCGGCCTCGTCCCTCGTTCTCATTCGGCCCCGCGTCGCGGGCGTCGGATCACGCGTTTAACCCATTTTCCCCGAGAGTTGCGCTTGGCCTTTTTGCTCGCCCATCTTTCCGATGCCCACATCGGCCCGCTGCCCACCGTGAAGCGTCGCGAGTTGGTCGGCAAGCGGATCACCGGCTATCTCAATTGGAAGCGCGGCCGCTCCGCCGCGCACGACATGAGCGTTCTCGGTCATCTCGTCGACGATCTGCGCGCGCAATCTCCAGACCATGTCGCCATGACCGGCGACATTATGAATATCGGACTCCCGGGCGAATTCGTGCTCGCCGACACGTGGCTGCGGACCCTGGGCGTTCCAGGCGAAGACGTCAGCTTCGTGCCCGGCAATCACGATGCTTATACGAAAGGGGTCCTGCCGGCGCTCGCGCGGACCTTCGCGCCCTGGATCAAGAGCGATGCGACGGGCCTGTCCGGCTATCCCTATCTGAAGGAGCGCGGCTCGATCGCGCTGATCGGTCTCTGTTCCGGGGTTCCGACGGCGCCATTCATCGCCTCCGGGCGCTTGGGCGCCGCGCAATGCACGGCCTTCGAGGCTCTGCTGCGCGAGACGGGCGCGCGGGGCCTGACGCGGATCGTCATGCTGCATCATCCGCCCTGTCTGCGCGGAACGGCCGTCGGTCGCGGCTTGAGCGACGCGTCCGCTTTCGCGGCCATTATTCGGCGCGCCGGCGCGGAGCTGATTCTCCACGGCCACAACCACAAGCCGTCGGTTCATTACCTGCGCGGCGCGGATCGCCCGGTGCCGGTGGTGGGCGTCGCTTCGGCTTCGGCCTTTTCGCGCACCGAAGGCCGTCAGGCGAGTTATCATCTGTTTTCGATCGAAGGCGCGGGGCCGAATGCCCGAATCGAAGCGCGTGGCCGAGGCGTGATCGCCGGCAAGGGCCAAATCGGCGACCTTGGACCGATTTCCCTTTAGACCCGCCTCACAAAGGCGCGGGCCTTTGCGAACGGCAAAAGGCGCTAATTTTTTAAAGAGATAGCGATGTCTTGTCCGGGGAGGACGATGCCGGAAAGCCCTCGCTTCGAGACCGCCAATTGTTGCCAAAACAGCGCGGTCCGCCACTCGCTAAACCCGCATGCTGTTTGGTGGTGTCAAATGGGTAACTTTTTCGTTATCGTAGCCAGCTTGATGGAGTTGGGGAATTTGTCCGGTCGAGGGCGCTGGCGGCCAGTTAAAACCTTGGCGGAAAGCTTGCTGCGGAACACGCATGGGGTGCAAACAGCCGCGGATCTGGATCGCTGGAAGTCGTTAGCATTAAAACTGGATGTCGTATAGATGCCTTTTGTGAATTCCTGGAGAACAATACCCGGCATCTTGGTGGCGAAGTAGAATTATTGCTCTGGTAATGATCCGTTTTACTGGGCGAAGGACTAAACGCCGCACTACAGTCTGGCTCCCTAATGAATGGATCGAATTCTCGTGTGGATTGAGCTTGATGGTTTCGGTGATTTCGCCTATTGAGTAAAGGAGCTTTTCGATCTCGAAACTGAAGCGTTTGCCGCGTGCGATCAGTGATTTGCGTAAGGTTTTGAGGGGATGGTCTCGGGGTCGGCGCGTATTCGGGCCTCGGTTGGACGCGCGATAAAGCTATCATGCGTGGACGCGGATCATGCTGCGGCTCGAGTTGCTTTTTTTTCGAGCGGTCGTGCTTAAGGTAAGAACCGCTTTTGTTACAGCGGATTGAGCGTATTCTTTTCGACGAAGCCTGTTTGGCTTTTGCGGCGAGAGCATTCTCGGGAGCAGATGAATGCCGGGCTGGCGCCGTGCGCTTGGTCCTTTGGAGTGTGACGGATGGGGAATGTGAAGATCGCGGATTTTCGTCGGGAGCCTAGCCGTCCGCATTTCGATATCGGGTCGCTCCTCGCTGAACGCGAGGTCGATCGCTATACCCTGCATACCAAATTCATGAACGAGCAGATGGTGCGCGTGCTGCAAACCATCGGCTACGATGTCGGCTTTCGCAGCGGTCATGGCCAGTATCTGTTCGATCGCAAAGGGGATCGTTATCTCGATCTTCTGAGCGGCTGGGGGGTGTTCGGGGTCGGCCGCAACCATCCCGTTCTGCGCGACGCGCTGAAAAGCGTGCTGGGCAGCGACTTGCCGAATCTCGTTCAGATGGATGTGTCCGTGCTCTCGGGCATCCTCGCCGAGCGGCTGCTCGAATACGTGCCCTATCTCGAAAAGGTGTTTTTCGCCAATTCGGGGACCGAGGCGGTGGAGGCGTCGATCAAGTTCGCGCGGTGCGCGACCGGCCGCCCCGACATCGTCCACGCGAGCCATTCCTATCACGGCCTGACCTACGGCGCGCTTTCGGTCACGTCGGACAAAATGTTCCGCGAAGGTTTCGGCGGCTTGATGCCGGGCTTCCTCGAAGTGCCGTTCAACGACCTGGAAGCGCTCGAGCGAGCCTTGTCGACGCGCAAGGTCGCCGCCTTCATCGTCGAGCCGATCCAGGGCAAGGGCGTCTATATGCCCGATGACAATTATCTGCGCGGCGTGCAGGAGCTTTGCCGGAAATACGGCACGCTGTTCGTCGCCGACGAGATTCAAACCGGCGTCGGGCGCACCGGCAAATTCCTCGCCGTCGAGCATTGGGGCGTCGAGCCCGACATGGTTCTTTTGGCCAAGGCTTTGTCCGGCGGCCATGTTCCGATCGGCGTCGTGCTGACGCGCAAGAAGATCTTCGAGAAAGTCTTCAACCGCATGGATCGCGCGGTCGTCCATGGTTCGACCTTCGCCAAGAACGACATGGCGATGGCGGCCGGTCTCGCGACGCTCGAAGTTCTCGAATCCGAGAAGCTGATCGAGAACGCGGCGCGCACCGGCGCGCGGTTGATGGCGGCGTTCAGCGACATGGCCGAGCGCTACGAGCTGGTCAAGAATGTGCGCGGCAAGGGGTTGATGATCGGCGTCGAGTTTGGCGCTCCGAAGAGCCTCAAGCTCAAGGCCGCATGGTCCTTGCTCGAGACGATGAACACCGGCTTGTTCTGCCAGCTCATCACCATCCCGATCTTCAAGGAGCACAAGGTGCTCGTGCAGGTCGCGGGCCATGGCAATCACGTCATCAAGCTCATCCCGGCGCTTTGCATCAACGATGCCGATTGCGATTGGGTCGAAGGCGCGTTCGACGAGGTGATCGCCGATGCGCATAAAGTTCCCGGCGCCGTGTGGACTTTGGGCAAGACCCTGGCCGATCACGCGATGAAGGCGCGCGCGGGGGCCTAATTCCCGAAACCGCCGCCGCGACCGCGAAGGGAGGCTTGCTCAACCTCCGCCCTTCGTTTATAGGCAGCGTCACATTTGTTGCCGGTGGCCCTGCGATCGCGGGGGCACGGCCGGGCTGTCCCCGCTTCGGCGTCATCCCACCCGCTTTCCAAAATCCCTTCCCGCTTTCCAAGACGATGAGTTTAATCCGATGAAGTCCGATACACATCCGGCGTACCACATGATCAAGGTCGTCATGACCGACGGTACGGAATTCCTCACGCGCTCGACCTATGGCAGCGCTGGCGACACCCTCAACCTCGATATTGATCCCAATACCCATCCGGCGTGGACGGGCGGGTCGCAGCAGCTCCTCGATCGTGGCGGCCGGTTGTCGCGCTTCAACTCGCGCTTCGGCGGCCTGACCTTCGGGAAGAAGTAAGCCGTTCCTTCGTCGCCTTGGCGACGGCGCCGCGGCGAAAGCATTCGACAAAAAGGCCGTTTCCGGATTGCGGAAACGGCCTTTTGATATTCTCGACCAGTGAACGGGCATCGCCTTCTCTCGAAAACGAGAGAAAGCCGGACTGACTAGTCGCAGAACGCCGCGCGGAGTTTCGACAGCTGATCCTCGAGCGGATGGATTCCCGCGGCGGCTCGATCGGTCTCGGGATCGCTGATCAAGGCGTCGAGATGCATGACGCGCTCTTGAAGCCGCAGCGACGTATCGATCAGTTTGCGCAGTTCTTCCGGTAAACTCGGCAGGGTCAATTCATCCGGCGCGCTGTCCGACCAGGTCAGGCAAGTCCGTTGCTTGTCGGTCAACGCTTCGGCCTGGGTGATTTCGCCCTCGTTGACGGCGCGCTGCAGCAACAACCAAGATGCGATCTGCATCAGCCGCGTGGTCAGGCGCATGCTCTCGGAGGCATAGGTCAACGCGGCGAGGCGTGGCAGGCCCTTCGAGTCCGCGCGTCCCGCGCCATCGAGATAAGTCGCCGTGTCCTCGACGAGCTGCATGCCCTCGCGAAACAGTGTTTTGAAGGAATCCGACGACGCGAGCCTTTCGGCAAAGGAAATCGGAGTGCTGTGAAGATTCGCTTCTTTGGCCATGTTACCCTTTGGCAATTTCCGGAGCTTCGATCCGAAATCTAAGAGCAAGTGTAGCGCCATTCGCGGGCCGCCGCTCGATAACAGCTTTTTAACCTTAATCTAAGGCAGTTCTGGGGACAACGCGGCAAACTTCCCGCTTTTGCGCCGCCGCCCTCATCGACTGACCGACCGCCGGAAAACCGGTCGTCCCATTTTAACCGGGACGTGTTTCAAAATGGCACAAGGATGTCAGGATTTGAAAAACGAACTGGCGCTCTTGGCGGCATCTTCCTTGCGGGTCTTCGCGGCTTCGAGCCGGGCGATTTCGGTCCGGAGCAGGTTGATCCGGGCGTCGAGTTCAAAAATCGAGAGATCGTCCAGCTTCGCGCCGATCTCATGACCAACCGGGCGGAGGCTGTCCTCCTCGTCGTGCCGTGCCATTCGCCACCTCGATCGTCCGTCGCAATCAGCAAATTGACGATAGCTGATGATCGGACGCAAGGGAATCACGCCGCGAGTCATTCGACCTCCGTCGTTTATCCACCGTCGCGTGGCCGTCTTCCTCTTGTTCGGACAGGCTTTCGAGATTATTTTCGACGTCCGGAAAAGGGATTGATTGCGTTCGAATCGCGTGGGGGTTGGGTCACGCGGTCGAGTCGGTCCAGGAGGAGAGGCCGGACGCGGGAGCGGCGGATGAGACCGCATGGTAAAACGTATTGCCTTCCGGCGGACTGGTCCTTATAGGTCTCAACTTCCCGCTTTTTAATCAATGACGCCTCCGCCGATCGCTTGGCGCTTCAGCGCCGCACGCGGATCCTTTTGCGGACAGCCGTCCAGGAGACTTACCCATGAGCAATGCGCCGCTGATGCCGAAGGCGACAGCCGTCTGGCTCGTCGAAAATACCTCTCTCACGTTCGACCAGATCGCCGAATTTTGTAAGCTGCATCCGCTCGAGGTCAAGGGGATCGCCGATGGCGAAGTCGCGGCCGGGATCAAGGGGCATGATCCCATCACCTCGGGACAGCTGACCCGCGAGGAAATCGCCAAGGCCGAGCAGAACGCCAACCACCACCTTCAGCTCGCGGTGTCCAAGGTGCGGTTGCCGGAAATGAAGCGTCAGCGCGGCGCGCGTTATACGCCGCTGTCGCGCCGTCAGGATCGGCCCAACGCGATCCTTTGGCTGGTCCGCAATCATCCGGAGCTCAAGGACGCGCAGATCATGCGCTTGGCCGGCACGACCAAGACGACCTTGGATGCGATCCGCAATCGCACGCATTGGAATTCCGCCGCGCTGAGTCCGATGGATCCGGTGACGCTCGGGCTTTGCTCGCAGATCGATCTCGATTTCGAGGTCAACCGTGCCGCCAAGGAACGCCCGGCCGCCGTGATCGACCGCGGACAGACGCTCGTGCCGGCGGAAGTGACGACGGCCGCGCGGGAGACGCCGGTCAACGAGACCTCGGTGTTCGGCGACGCGACGCGTCCAGTTCTCGCCGATGAAGACGAGGAAGACCTCGACGTGAACTCGGTCTTTGGCAAGTTGAAGACGCTGAAGTAACGGAAGGCCGCGCGAGCCCCTGAAAAGGTCCGGCGGCCTTGGAACCTGTCCCGAGAAACGCGCTTGCGACATTCGGGGCGGCTGGGCGTAGAGTTCACGATCTCGTTGGTACCGACCACCTCCGGCTTGGCCCGGGCCTCTCCACGAGCGCGACCGCCGCGCGGGTTCCTTAGTCCGGTTATATGGCTCAGCTTTATCATTATCCGCTCTGTCCGCATTCGCGTTTCATCCGCTTGGTCCTCGGCGAATTTGGCCTCCAGCCCGAGTTGATCGAGGAACGGCCGTTCGAGCGGCGGCCGGAGTTTCTCGCGCTGAACCCCGCCGGGCAGACGCCTGTTCTGGTCGAGCAATCCGGCGCGGTGATTCCCGGCGCCGGGCCGATCGCAGAATATCTCGATGAGACGCGCGGTCTCGCGCTCGGAGACCGGCGGCTGTTGCCGGAAAATCCGGCCGCGCGCGTCGAGGTTCGCCGGCTGCTTGATTGGTTCAACGTCAAGTTTTATGGCGAGGTGTCGAACTGGCTCGTCACCGAAAAAATCTACAAGAGGTTCATGCGGCCGGAGCAGGGCGGCGGCGGCCCGGAGATGGAACTCGTGCGTGCCGCGCGCGCCAATATCCGCTATCATCTGCGTTACATCGGCTATCTCGCGCGCCAACGGAATTGGCTCGCGGGGGACACGCTCTCTTATGCCGATCTCGCCGCGGCGGCGCATCTTTCCTCGGTGGATTTTCTCGGCGACGTGCCATGGAGCGAAGACGAAACGGCGAAGCTTTGGTACGCGCGGGTGAAATCCCGGCCGACGTTTCGCGCGCTGCTCGCGGATCGGGTGCCGGGGATCACGCCGGCCCCGGCCTATGCGGATCTGGACTTTTAAAACAGCGATTGGCGGAAAAGGCCGAGCAACTCGGCTTCGATCTGTGCCGCGTCGCGGCGCCCGACGCGATCCCCGAGGCGCCGGCGCGTCTTCGCGCTTGGCTCGACAGCGGCGCGGCGGGCGATATGGATTGGATGCACGAGACCGCGGATCGCCGTGGCGATCCGCGCGTGCTTTGGCCCGAGGTGCGTTCGATCGTGATGCTCGGCCTCAATTACGGCCCGTCGGACAATCCGCTCGCGCTGCTCGACGATCGCGGCGCGGCCAATGTCTCGGTCTATGCCCGCCATCGCGATTATCACGACGTGATCAAGGGCCGTCTCAAGGAACTCGCGGGCGTGCTCGCGTCGGCGGGCGCCGGCGTCAAGGTCTTTGTCGATACCGCGCCGGTCATGGAAAAGCCCTTGGCCGAGGCGGCGGGGATCGGCTGGCAGGGCAAGCACACCAATCTCGTGTCGCGTGGTTTCGGCTCGTGGCTGTTTCTGGGGTCGATCTTCACGACCGCGCTCTTGGAACCGGACGTCGCGGAGCCCGATCATTGCGGCAGTTGCCGCGCCTGCCTCGATATTTGCCCGACCTCGGCCTTTCCGGCGCCGTACCGGCTCGACGCGCGCCGCTGCATTTCCTATCTGACGATCGAACACAAGGGGCATATTCCGCGCGAATTTCGCCGCCCGATCGGCAATAGGGTCTATGGATGCGACGATTGTCTCGCCGTTTGCCCTTGGAACAAATGGGCGCGCCAGGCGCGCGAGGCGAAGTTTTTGGCGCGCGACGAATTTCGCGCGCCGCGCCTTGCGGACTGGCTCGGGTTGGACGATACCGGTTTCCGTCGTCTTTTCGCGGGCAGCCCCGTAAAGCGGATTGGGCGCGCGCGCTTTCTGCGCAATCTCCTGATCGCGGCGGGCAATTCGGGCGATCGCGCGGTGCTCGAGGCGATTTTGCCGCATCTGCGCGATGCCTCGGCGCTCGTCCGCGCCATGGCGGTTTGGGCCGTGGGCGAACTTGAAACCGCCGCGAATCTATCGGCTCTTGCGTCATCTTATTCGGGCGACGAGCCCGATCCCGGCGTCCGCGCCGAATGGGCCGCGCTCCGACCGGGCGCGGCTCTCCCATTGAACGGCGAGAGGTGAGCGGCCCCATGAATCTTTTCGTTTTCGGTCTTGGCTATAGCGCCCGGCACTTTGTCGCGGAATATGGGTCCGCGTTCGAGCGGATCAGCGCGACGGTCCGGGACAAGGAGGGCCGGCGGGCGCCGGTGTCCGGTGTCGAAATGCTGCATTTCAGTCCGGAAGGCGCCAGTCCCGAGATCGAGGACCGGCTCGCCAGCGCCGATGTGATCCTGGTCTCCGTGCCGCCGGGCACCTCGGCCGATCCGGTCCTGGCCCGGTTTGGCCGGAAACTCGCGGCGATCAAGCGGCCGCAGCGCATCATTTATCTCTCGACGATCGGCGTCTATGGCGATCATGGCGGCGAATGGGTCGACGAAAGCCAGCCGCCGTCGCCCAAGAGCGAGCGTTCGGCCGTCCGGGTCCAAGCCGAGCGCGCCTGGGTCGCGTTGGGGCGCGATCCCGCCAAGACCGTGCATATCCTGCGGCTGTCGGGCATTTACGGTCCCGGCCGCAATCCGCTCGTCAATCTCGCCGAGGGCAAGGCGCGAAGGCTCGTGAAGCCCGGCCAGGTGTTCAACCGCATCCATGTCGAGGACATCGCCCGCGCCATCGCCGCCCTATTGGTTTATGAAGGTCCCGGCCAAGTCTGGAACGTGACGGACGACGAGCCCGCGCCCCCGCAAGACGTCGTGACCTATGCCGCGATGCTGATGGGGATTGAACCGCCGCCGGAGCAGGATTTCGAAACGGCGCAGCTGACCCCGATGGCGCGCAGCTTTTACAGCGAGAACAAACGCACCGCGAACCGCAAAATCCGCGAGGTTTTGGCGCTCGATCTCGCTTATCCGACGTATCGCGAAGGTCTCGCGGCGCTCTGGGCCGATGGCGAGGGTCGTCATGCGCCCGCGGTGGACTTGTGATTTGGACGTAAACACTTCGCGATACGCTCGCGCGCCGAAAAATTACGAAGGTCTACACGATTGCTCATATTGACGACTTCCGTCTTTTGCGGAAGTCTGCGCTCTATTCGGTCGGGATTCAAAATGGTTGGAAGGGTTTTTTCAATGAGAATTGCACAGCCGCTCTTTGCTCTTTGCCTCGCGGGCGCCTTGATGCTTGGCGGCGCCGCCGTGGCGCAAAGCCCACAGTCGCCAGCCGCCAAACCCGCGTCGACGACCGCCGCCGCGGCCCTGATCGACATCAACTCCGCGACCAAGGCCCAGTTGCTCGTCCTGAAGGGCATCGGCGACAAACGGGCCGACGATATCATCAAGGGTCGTCCGTATAAGGGCAAGGACGAGCTCGTGCAAAAGGGCATCATACCCGCCGGCGTCTATGCCGACATCAAGGACAAGATCATCGCGAAGCAAAAGTGATCGGGGCGAACGCGCCGTCGGGACGCACGTCCCGTGGCCGGCCGCGCCATGGCGGCGCATTGGAAACGTCGCGCCGCCTTATTCGCAAACCAATTGTTGCGCGGGCCTGACATTTTACCGGCGACTTTTCCCGGTGAATTTTTGTCGATATGACTTGGTGTCGTTGTCGTTTCTTCAATTGAAAGAAAAGTTTTACCGCCTGACGGTGCGGGTAACGTAATTCGCGAAATATCATGTCTATGATATATTTTATTTTTACGAATCTTTAAATCGTTAAAATTGTAGAATGTCTGTTCTTTTGCTTCTTAGTGCCGGTTCCGCTGCTTGAAAGTGCAATTACACGCGGCTCCGCGATGTTTTGCGTTATGTATAATGGTTATAAAAAGTTATAATTCTGGTGACATGCCGTTTATCATTTGGCGTGGGTCATTTAATAATTTTAATTATAAGCTTGAGATAGTTTTAACTATATAAACGAAACGGCTTCTTGGTGGAAAATCGGGCATTTAATTTAACGTGATCGCAACCTCTCCCCGCTAGTTTCTGGTCATCCGGCGAGGCTTCCATCGAGGCGCTCCTGGGGGTCTTGAGCAAAATCAAACTTGGGTATCCGCCATGAAAAATCTTCTGAACCGCTTTGCCAAAGACGAATCCGGCGCGACGGCCATTGAATATGGTCTCATCGCCGGCCTGATCGCCGTCGCGATCATCACTGCGATCACCAAGGTCGGGACGCAGCTGCAGTACAAGTTCAACGAAGTTTCCGGCAACTTGACCTAATAGTCTTCCGCCCCGGCTGTTGCCGGGGCGTCAGGCCGATGCGGTGCCGGCGATCGTCGACAGGCCAGGTTTGACGGGCCTGTTGGTTGGCTTTGACAACCGAGTCCGGCGGCGCTCTTCGGGCGCCGACGCGTATTCGGCTGTCTGGTCACGCCTTTTGCCGCGATGGAAATCGAGTGTGAAGCGGCTTCGGAGTCCGGAGCCGCTTTTTTCGCTTGGGTCCCACTTTGTTAGCAATGGCGTAACCGGTCAAACCGTATCGTCAGGTCCGAGACGCGCATGTGCCGTTGGCTCCGGTCTGGGCGACCGCGGCGCGAGGATGAGAGAAATCATGCTGCACGCGGCCGTCTTGGTGCTGTTTCCCGCTTTGATGATTTTCGCGGCGGTCTCCGATCTTTTCACCATGACGATTTCGAACCGCGTTTCGATCGGTTTGGCTTTGATCTTTATTCCGCTTGCTTACTTCAGCGGCATGGCGCCAGCGGAGATCGCTGTTGACTTGGCGATCGGCTTTGCGATTCTGGTCCTGACCTTCGGCATGTTTGCCTTCGGTTGGATCGGCGGCGGCGACGCCAAGCTGGCCGCCGCGACGGCGATTTGGATGGGGTGGGACCGGCTCGCCGATTACGGGCTCGATGCCGCCTTGGCCGGCGGTTTCCTCACGCTCCTGATCCTCCAGCTCCGCCGCTGGCCGCTCCCGGCCTGGGCGCATGCCGTTCAATGGTTGCCGCGCTTGCATGACCGCAATGCCGGCGTGCCCTATGGCATTGCCCTGGCCGCCGCGGGGCTCTTCGTCTACCCAGACACCCGTCTCTGGACCGTCGCCCTCGGGGGCTGACCTGTCGCGGGCGGGCGCGAGACCGCCGTTGTCTCGATAACGCCCTCCAAGTGATGAACTTGTTAACCTTAATTTGAGGTTTCGATGCTCATATCGAAGCGAGCTCATTAGGAGCGGCGCTTTCGTTTGGACCATCATGAAAAATGCCCGCCTCGTGGTTTTTGGTGTTGCGCTGACAGCTGGTTTGGGCGCGGCCTATCTCGTCATGGGCTCCAAACCGCCGCCGCCGCCGCCCGTTCGCGTCGCCGCGCCGGTTCCGCCGGTCGAAACCGAAAATCTGCTCGTCGCCGCGCATGATCTGTCCTTTGGGGCCGTCATCGCGACGCCCGATTTGCGTTGGCAGTCTTGGCCCAAGGCGCAGGTGCCGCCGGGCGTGATCACCAAAAGCCAACATCCCAACGCTCTCGAAGAGTTCAAGGGATCGATCGTCCGCTCGAACTTCTTGTTGAACGAGCCGATCCGGCCCGAACGTCTCGTCAGGGCCGGCGGCTCCGGCTTCATGGCCGCCGTGCTGACGAGCGGGATGCGCGCGATCGCGATCAATATCGACGAAAAAGGCACGACCTCGGCGGGCGGCTTCATTCTCCCCAACGACCGCGTCGACGTCGTGCGCACGTTTCACGCCGAGGATTCGCCGCCTGGCACCTTTGCGAGCGAAACGATCCTGACCAATATCCGCGTCCTCGCGATCGGCCAGAACATCCAGGAAAAGGCCGGCGAGCGGGTGATCACCGGCGGCACCGCGACGCTCGAACTGACGCCGGAGCAGGCGGAACATATCATTCTCGCGCAGCGCAACAGCCAATTGTCGCTCGCCCTGCGCAGCATCGCCGACGCGGCCAATCCGGCCATGCAAGCCGCGCCGCCGCCGCAAAGTCTCACGATCGTGCGTTTCGGAAATGCCAGCCAGGAA
>JARLIW010000192.1 GCA_031291515.1 Beijerinckiaceae bacterium
CGACGGCGCGCGGCTCGCCTGCAAGCTCCAATATCCCGACATGCAGTCGGCGGTCGAGGCCGATCTGAGCCAGCTCGATCTGCTCTTCGGCCTCCACCGTCAATTCAGCTCCGCCATCGATACCCGTGAAATGGCGAAGGAAATCGCCGACCGCCTGCGCGAGGAACTCGACTACGAGCGCGAGGCGAAACATGCCGCGCTCTACCGCGAGATTTTCGACGGCAGCGCCGCCGTCCGCGTGCCGGGCGTGCGGCCCGATCTCTCCACCCGACGTCTTCTCACGATGGACTGGCTGACCGGCGAAAAACTGCTCGGCTTCAAAAGCGCCAGCGAGGAGACGCGCAACAAGCTCGCCTTCGCGATGTTCCAGGCTTGGTGGTATCCGTTCAGCCATTATGCCGTGATCCACGGCGATCCGCATCCTGGCAATTATACCGTGTTTCGCGACGGGGACGGCGAGCCGGCCGGGATCAATCTGCTCGACTACGGCTGCATCCGGATCTTTACGCCGGGCTTCGCCGCGGGCGTCGTCGATCTCTATCACGGCTTCCTGCGGCACGACGAGGCGCTCGTGGTGCACGCCTATGAACAATGGGGATTTCACAACTTAACCAAGGACTTGATCGAGACTCTTAATATCTGGGCGCGTTTTATCTACGGTCCCCTGCTCGATGATCGCGTGCGGACCGTGGCCGATGGAATTTCGCCGGGCCAGTACGGCCGGAAAGAGGCGTTCCTGCTGCATCAAGCCCTGAAGAAGCAAGGCCCCGTGCAGGTGCCTCGTCCATTCGTGTTCATGGATCGCGCCGCCATTGGACTCGGCAGCGTCTTCCTGCACCTCAACGCTCGAATGAACTTTCATCGTCATTACAATGAACTGATTGAAGGTTTTTCGATATCCACCCTCGCAATCCGCCAGGGCGACGCGCTGGCGCGCGCTGGATTGAATCAAGCTATCTTTTAGCCCGCCCAAAGAAAAAATGAGGCTCATATGGACATCCAGCCCCTTGCATCGCCACGCGAACATTGCAATTGCTGTCGCCTGACGGTTACGCCTCTACGGGTTCCTAACCGGGGCACTGGTGTTGTCTTATGGCCGCATCATGATCTGGCGGGTTGATCTCGGAGGCCGGCCGACTTATTCGAAGCGGTCTGAAAACAGAGGCGGGCGTCGCTCCGCTCAAAGCATGAACTGGGGGGCATTATGGTCGACGAACTCGCTCTTTCCGCCGGACATCCCGATATGGATTATGCCGAGCACGAGAAGACCTATCGTCTGTTTCTCACTCTCTTCAAGTATGGCGCGATCGGCGTGATCGCCGTCATCATCCTTCTTGCGGTGCTTTGGGGCTAGGACTCGGTCGCTTCTCGCCATTTGGACGCGTGAGGCGCTTTCTCGAATACGAAGAGCGTCTCTCGTCCGTGGACCGTGGGTTCCGCGCGGCTTCCAAAACACTTTGTTTGATTCCTGCCCTCTTCAACGCACGTGCCTCGAACCTGTCTTCTTCAGGTTTGGTTTCATTTTTCGGAGACATTCATGCGTATCGCCGTTCCCGCGGAAAACGATCCTTCAGAGCATCGCGTCGCGGCAACACCGGACACGGTCAAGCGCTTCGTCGCGCTCGGGGCCGAAGTCGTCATCCAAGCCGGCGCGGGCCTCAAGTCCGGTATTCTCGATGCCGATTACAAGGCACAAGGCGCCACGATCGCTGATACGACCGTGGACACGATCCGCGATGCCGATATCGTTTTGCAGGTGCGCCGCCCGCCGGCGGACGCCCTCGAGGGATTGAAGCCCGGCGCTCTGCTCATCGCCGTCCTCGACCCCTATGGCCATATCGACGCGCTGAAAGCCCTCGCGGAACGCGGGGCGTCGGCTTTCGCCATGGAATTGATGCCGCGCATCACCCGCGCGCAATCGATGGACGTGTTGTCGAGCCAGGCGAACATCGCGGGCTATCGCGCGGTCATCGACGCCGCGGCGGAATTCGGCCGGGCCATGCCGATGATGATGACAGCCGCGGGCACCGTGCCGGCCGCCAAGGTCTTCATCATGGGCGTCGGCGTCGCCGGACTGCAAGCGATCGCCACCGCGCGGCGCCTCGGCGCCATCGTCACCGCGACCGACGTGCGTCCGGCCACCAAGGAACAAGTCGAATCGCTCGGCGCCAAATTCATCGCCGTCGAGAACGAGGAATTCAAGAAGGCCGAGACCTCCGGCGGCTATGCCAAGGAAATGTCGGACGACTACAAGAAGGCCCAAGCCGAGCTGACGGCCACGCATATCTCGAAGCAAGATATCGTCATTACGACGGCCTTGATTCCGGGCCGTCCGGCGCCCCGCCTCATCACCGCCGCGATGGTCGAGTCGATGCGCGCGGGGTCCGTGATCATCGATCTCGCGGTCGAGCGCGGCGGCAACTGCGAATTGTCCAAGCCCGGCGAGACGGTGGTCTCGAGCAATGGCGTCAAGATCGTCGGCAATCTGAATGTCGCGGGACGCCTCGCTTCGACCGCCTCGGCGCTTTACGCGAAAAACCTCTACACGTTCGTCGAAACCTTCGTCGACAAAAAGACCAAGGCTTTCAACGTTCCGTGGGACGACGAACTCGTCAAGGCGACCCTGCTGACCAAGGACGGCAAGCTCGTTCACCCGAATTTCCCCGACGCGGCCTGATTCGGCGCCGGTTCCATCGCCCCCTGCTCATGCCCTTTCGAGAGACCTAAGCCATGGCGCAAGACATAGCCACGACAAACACCCAACTGCTAGAGCGGGCGCAAGGCGCGGCGGACACCGCCCGCCACGCCGCTGAAGCCGCGCAATCCTATGCCGACCAGATCAGCCACGCGGCCGGGGCCGCCGCCCATGTCGTCTCGGGCGGGGTGATCGACCCATTCGTCTTCCGTCTCGCGATCTTCGCCCTTTCGGTGATCATCGGCTATTATGTCGTGTGGTCGGTGACGCCGGCGCTGCATACGCCGCTGATGTCCGTCACCAATGCGATCTCGTCCGTCATCGTCGTCGGCGCGTTGTTGTCGGTCGGCGTCGATGCCGGCGCTTTTAGCGACAGCGGCCCGATCTGGGCGCGCATTTTCGGCTTCCTGGCGCTCGTGCTGGCCTCCGTGAACATCTTCGGTGGCTTCCTCGTCACAGAGCGCATGCTCTCCATGTACAAGAAGAAGGGCTGAGCGATGAACGTCAATATCGCGGCGATTCTCTACCTCATCGCCGGCATTCTGTTCATTCTTGCCCTGCGCGGCCTGTCCTCTCCGGCGACGTCGCGAAAGGGTAACATCTTCGGCATGACCGGCATGGGTCTCGCGATCCTGACGACGCTGGCCTACAAGCCGCCGTCGGGCATCGTGTCTTGGATCCTCGTCTTCGCGGGCATCGGCATCGGCGGCGCGGTCGGCGCGTGGCGCGCGCGCACGGTGAAAATGACCGACATGCCGCAACTGGTCGCGGCCTTTCACGCGCTGGTCGGTCTCGCCGCCGTGCTCGTGGCGGCCGGCGCCCTCAACGCCCCCGAGGCTTTCGGCATCGTCGGTGAAAACGGCGGAATCCATGGCGGCAGCCTCGTCGAAATGTCGCTGGGCCTGGCGATCGGCGCGATCACCTTCACCGGTTCGATCATCGCCTTCCTGAAGCTCGACGGGCGCATGTCCGGCAAGCCGATCATCTTGCCGCAGCGCCATCTGATCAACGCGGCCTTGGCGGCGTTTATCGTCTTGATGATCATTGCCTTCGTCGCAAGCGCGAGCCAGTTCCTGTTCTGGGTCATCGCATTCGCGGCCTTCGCGCTGGGCTTTCTCATCATCGTCCCGATCGGCGGCGCCGATATGCCGGTCGTGGTGTCGATGTTGAACTCCTATTCGGGCTGGGCCGCGGCCGGCATCGGCTTCACGCTGGGTAACCTTGCCTTGATCATCACGGGTTCGCTCGTGGGCTCGTCCGGCGCGATCCTCTCCTACATCATGTGCAAGGCGATGAACCGCTCGTTCATCTCCGTCATTCTCGGCGGCTTCGGCGGCGAAGTGGCGGCCGGAAGCGGCGTGGTGGAGACCCGCAACGTCAAGCAGGGCTCGGCGGAAGATGCCGCCTATATCATGCAAAACGCCTCGTCGGTCATCATCGTGCCGGGTTACGGCATGGCGGTGGCCCAGGCTCAGCATGCGCTTCGCGAAATGGCGGACAGGCTCAAGGCCTCGGGCGTGGACGTGAAATACGCGATCCATCCGGTCGCCGGCCGCATGCCCGGTCATATGAACGTGCTGTTGGCCGAGGCCAATGTGCCCTACGACGAGGTGTTCGAGCTCGAAGACATCAACTCGGAATTTGCCCAGACCGACGTCGCTTTCGTCATCGGCGCCAACGACGTGACCAATCCGGCCGCAAAAACCGACAAGAGCTCGGCGATCTACGGCATGCCGATCCTCGATGTCGAAAAGGCCAAGACCGTGCTCTTCATCAAGCGCGGCATGGGCTCTGGCTACGCCGGTGTCGAAAACGAACTGTTCTTCCGGGACAATACCCTGATGCTGTTCGGCGATGCCAAGAAAATGGTCGAGAGCATTTTGAAGGATCTCGACTAAGCGAGTCCCGCTTTGGGGCGCTCGCCAAAGCGACGACTCGCTTGCATCGAGCGGGTCGGGGCGCCCCTGAAACGAAAATACCGCTGGCTGAGACAGCCAGCGGTATTTTTATGATCGAAGAGATCTGAGCCAGATCTTTCAAGAGCCCCTAGCCTACGCGCTCATCGATATGGCGCGAAAGACCAAAAGGGAGAACGCATTTCCTCTCTTTGGGAAATGTCCTAATGCAATGTCTTGGGAGCGCACCGTAATTTCGCGATCTCATCCTTGAGAAGCAGTTTTTTGCGTTTTAACTCGGTGACTTTGACTTCATCCGAGCTCGGATGAACGAGCTCTTTTTCAATTTCACGATTAAGCGCGCTATGGCGCCGTTCCAGCTCGTTGAGATGGTTTTGCATTGACATGCAGACGTCCTTTCGAAGTTACGGACGCAGTCAGTGTGACACAGCTGTGACGACCTGCAAGCGATCTTTTTAGTCAGCGCCGGCGCGGTGAATTTTCCATGAAGCGCGACCTTGCGGCCCATCGAAGGCATTTCAACATCTTCAAAAATTGAGCGACTTCCGACTGAAGTCCGCCGGCGTTGGGGCGCGGGAACGCGCGCGCGCCGTGGCGCTGGCCCCCGAATTGAAGAAATCCCCCCGCCGTGTCTTGCCAAAAAACCGAAAACGATTGCTATAAGCATCGCGGGAGCATGCTCCGCTGTTTTGAAACGAACGCTTTCCTCCTGGGTGATCGCGCCCAGCAGAAAGGCGTTCTTATCCCCTTTTTCCACAGGCGAACGGGGCGGGACCATGAGTGATATGGACAACGAACCCACCGAGGAAGAGCAGAAGGCTTGGCGGGCCGAACTCGAACAATTGCGCCAGGAGCACCGAGACCTCGATGCCGCCATCGAAGCGCTCTTGCACCTCGGCGGCATGGACCGGATTCAAATCCAACGTCTCAAAAAGCGAAAGCTCCTGTTGCGCGATCGCATGACGTTTCTCGGCGACCAGCTCACCCCCGATATTAGCGCTTAACAACCTGGCTCGTGTCGGGTCCAAATGCTGGGCCGGAGCGCGTCCTGCTTGCAGGCGCGACTCCCTTCGTTTAAGCCGCCTGATCACCTGTGGAATCTCACGACCGTGCCGTCTTCGCCCACACCGATTGCCATTATCATGGGAAGCCAGTCCGATTGGCCCGTGATGTCGCATGCCGCGGAAACGCTTGACACGCTTGGCATCGGCTTCGAAGCCTTGATCGTTTCGGCGCATCGCACGCCCGAGCGGATGGTCGAATTCGCCAAGAGCGCGAAAGCCAAGGGGTTTAGCGTTATCATCGCGGGCGCCGGCGGCGCGGCGCATTTGCCCGGCATGACGGCGGCCCTAACCGCCCTGCCCGTTTTCGGTGTGCCGATCGCGGGTACCGTTCTCGACGGCCAGGATGCGCTTTACTCGATCGTGCAGATGCCCGCGGGCGTCCCGGTCGGCACTCTGGCCATTGGCAAGCCCGGCGCGATCAATGCCGCGCTGCTCGCGGCTTCGGTTTTAGCCCTGCACGACAAGGCCCTTGCCGAGCGTCTCGCGGCGTGGCGTTCGGCGCGCGCCGACGAAGTCGCGCTCGTTCCCGGCGCCGCGTCATGACCGAGCCCCTAGCTCCCGGCGCGACGATTGGCATCCTCGGCGGCGGACAACTCGGCCGCATGATTGCAATGGCCGCCGCCAAGCTCGGCCTCAAGGCGCATATTTATTCGCCCGACGCGGAAAGCCCGGCGTTCGATGTCGCGGCCGCCCACACGATTGCGGACTATGAAGACGAAGAAGCGCTGCGGACCTTCGCGGCCTCGGTCGATGTCATCACCTATGAATTCGAGAACGTGCCCGCGCGCACGGCGAGCGTCCTCGCCGCGCTCAAGCCGGTTCGCCCCGATGCCGCGGCTTTGGCGGCAAGCCAGGACCGCCTGGTCGAAAAAGAATTCATCACATCGCTCGACATTCCCACCGCGCCGTTCATCGGGGTTGATTCGGCAGGCGCCCTGGCCCGCGCCGTGGCCCAGCTCGGCCGGCCCTCGATTCTCAAGACGCGGCGCTTCGGCTACGACGGCAAGGGCCAGGCCCTGATTCGCGAAGGCTCCGACCTCGCCGTCACGTTCCGCTCGCTTGGCGCCGTGCCGGCCATTCTCGAAGGCGTCGTGCCCTTCACCAAGGAAATTTCGGTCGTCGCCGCGCGCGGCCTCGACGGCTCGTTCGCGGCTTACGATGTCTGCGAGAATCATCACGAGCACCATATTCTCGATCGCACCATTGCCCCGGCCGCCATCGCTCCGGAAACGGCGGGACGGGCTATCGCGATCGCCAAATCCATTGCCGATGCCTTGGATTATGCCGGGGTCCTGGCCGTTGAGCTGTTCTTGACCGTCGAACAGGGCAAGGAAGTCATCCGCGTCAATGAAATCGCGCCTCGGGTCCATAATTCCGGACATTGGACCCTCGATGGCGCCGTAACCTCGCAATTCGAGCAGCACGTTCGCGCGATTTGCGGCTGGCCGCTGGGACAAACCGCCCGCCACGGCACGCGAGTCGAAATGCGAAACCTCATCGGCGACGACATTCTCGCCTGGCGCGATATTTTGGCCGAAAGCGGCGTCAGCTTGACGCTCTATGGCAAGATGGAGGCCCGGCCCGGCCGCAAGATGGGCCATACGACCCAAGTGTTTCACGACGCGTGACGTTTCATTCATGTGCGGATATGGTGAAGCGCGCTAGACATTCCAGCGTGCCTCTGCTACCACCGCGCCGTCGCATCCGGTGCGCAATCGCGCGCCCGGCTTGCTATTCCCATTTCAACCTCCTCGCCCGTGGTTCTTCGGTAGAACCAAAGGCGGTGACGCTAAAGGATCGATGCGTGCAAGTTCTCGTTCGCGACAATAATGTCGACCAGGCTCTCAAGGCGCTGAAAAAGAAGATGCAGCGCGAAGGTATCTTCCGCGAAATGAAACTGCGCGGACATTACGAGAAGCCGTCGGAGAAGCGCGCGCGCGAAAAAGCCGAAGCCGTCCGCCGGGCCCGCAAGTTGGCGCGCAAGAAGATGCAGCGCGAAGGTCTGTTGCCGATGAAGCCGAAGCCGCTTCCGGGCGCGCCGCGCTAATTGATTTTTAACGGCTTGTAACGTTACCGGCGCGGCGTGGCGCCAACGGCGCGCCTTCCGGCTATTTGAATCCATGTAATGCGTCCTATTCTTGCC
>JARLIW010000193.1 GCA_031291515.1 Beijerinckiaceae bacterium
ATAGCCGTAGAGATTGGTGAAGATGCGGTCCTTGTCCTCGAGCATCCCGTCAACCCTTCTCTTGTTCGCTGGAGGCCGCGCCGGGAACGTGTTCGCCCGATTCCGGCCCGCTGCGGCCATCGACGCCGTAAAGCGAGCGCAGCGAGGTCAAGCCTCCCGCCGGCTCCGACGTCTTGCGCCCCGTCTGCGAACCGATCGTGACCGGCTTGCCCGCGGCGAGATTGTCGAGCAGCAGCTCGAAATTCTCGGGCGAGAGGTCTTCGTAATAATCGTCGTTGATCTGGACCATCGGCGCATTGCAGCAGGCGCCGAGGCATTCGACCTCAAGCCACGAAAACAGGCCGTCCGGGGTCACATGCCGCTGCTCGCCGACACGCTTTTGCAGCACCGCCTTGATCGCATCCGATCCGGCCAGCACGCAGGGCGTCGTGCCGCACATCTGGATATAGAATTTGCCGACCGGCGCGAGGTTGAACATCGTGTAGAACGTCGCGACCTCGAGCACGCGGATGTAGGGCATGCCGAGCATGCGCGCGACTTCCTCGATCGCGGGCTTGGGCAGCCAATAATCATGCTGCGCCTGCGCGCGCCACAACAGCGAAATCACCGCCGAAGCCTGGCGCCCCTCGGGATATTTGGCGATCTGCGTCTCCGCCCAGGCCTGATTTTCAGGCGTGAAGGCGAAGCTGGCGGGCTGGATTTCAGCGAGACGGCGGACGGACATTAGTGAGAAATCCTCTGAAACGCCCCTTCTCCCGCTTGCGGGAGAAGGTGTCGCGGCGAAGCCGTGACGGATGAGGGGTCTTCGGGCAGGACTTTCTTGATCATCGATCCACCTCGCCAAACACGATGTCGATCGAGCCCAAAATCGCGCTGACGTCGGCCAGCATCGACTTGCGGCAGAGGAAATCCATCGCGGCGAGATGGGCGAAGCCCGGCGCGCGGATCTTGCAGCGGTAGGGCTTGTCCGTCCCATCGGCGACGAGATAGACGCCGAACTCGCCCTTGGGCGCCTCGACGCTCGCATAGACTTCGCCGGCCGGGATCTTGAACCCTTCGGTGAAGAGCTTGAAATGATGGATCAAGGCTTCCATCGAGCGCTTCATTTCGGCGCGATGGGGCGGCACGATCTTGCCCTGCTGGGACGAGACGGGTCCCTGCCCGCCCGGTCCAAGCAACTTCTCGACGCATTGTTTGATGATCGCGGTCGACTGCCGCATTTCTTCCATGCGGACGACCTGGCGCTCGTAGCTGTCGCCGTGCTTGCCGACGGGGATGTCGAATTCCATCTCCTCGTAGCATTCATAGGGTTCGGCGCGGCGCAAATCCCATTCGGCGCCCGATGCCCGCAGCACGGGACCCGAAAAGCCCCAGCGCCAGCAATCCTCGAGGCTCACGACGCCGATATCGACATTGCGCTGCTTGAAGATGCGGTTCTCGATGAACAGGTTATGGAGGTCGTCAAGCACCACGAGGAACGGGTCGCACCAGGCGCCGATATCCTCGATCAGCCGCACCGGCAGGTCCAGATGCACGCCGCCGGGGCGGAAATAATTGGCGTGGAGCCGCGCGCCCGACGCGCGCTCGTAGAACACCATGAGCTTTTCGCGTTCCTCGAAGCCCCAGAGCGGCGGGGTCAGCGCGCCGACGTCGAGCGCCTGCGTCGTCACATTGAGAAGATGCGACAGAATGCGGCCGATTTCGCAGAACATCACGCGGATCAGCTGGCCGCGCCGCGGCACCTCGACCTTCAACATCTTCTCGATGGCGAGGCAGAAGGCATGTTCCTGGTTCATCGGCGCGCAATAGTCGAGCCGGTCGAAATAGGGCACGTTTTGCAGATAGGTCCGCGCTTCCATCAGCTTTTCGGTGCCGCGATGGAGCAGGCCGATATGCGGATCGACGCGCTCGACGATCTCGCCGTCGAGTTCGAGCACGAGACGCAGCACGCCATGGGCCGCCGGATGCTGCGGCCCGAAATTGATCGAGAAATTGCGCGCCTGGGGGACTTCCACCGTGTCGCTCAAAGCTTCAACTCCGGATTTGCAGCCTTCAGCTTGGTTTTGATGTCATTGATGTAATCGGGCATGACCGCTTGCATGATGCTCGGCATGCGCGCCGCGATTTGCGGCAACTTCGCGATGATCGAAGAGCCCAAAGGCGACGAATAGAATTGGTCCAGCGCAACGATCTCGGGCGTCGTCATCGTGTCGAGCGCGACGACCATGCTCATCTCCAAAATCAGATCGAGCCGCTCATTCATTGAGTCGCGCACGATCGTCTGGATTTTCGCGAGCTGCTCCGCGCTCAGGGACGGATTTTGTTTGGAGACGAAACCCGTCATGCTTTTTTGAACATTGTCGATCACCGCGACCAAACCGGCCTTGAGCGCCGGGGAGCCGTAGTAATGACGGGCGGCCTTAACCGCCGCGGGGTCATAGGTCGCAAGCCGCTTCTCAAGCGCGCCGCGGTCGGTGGGCACGGGCTCCGCCGCGCGCAACGGAGACGCCGCGACCAAGAACGCGAGGACGAAAGCCCAGGAAATGGCTTTGCGCATCGTCATGGCGTCTTGGCCCCCGCCTTTTCGTCGCCCGGGAGCACGTAGTCGGACCCTTCCCAAGGCGAAAGGAAATCGAAGGAGCGGTAGGCCTGATTGAGCTTCACCGGCTCGTAAATCACGCGCTTTTGCTCGTCGTCGTAGCGGACCTCGACATAGCCGGTCATCGGGAAATCCTTACGCAGGGGATGCCCGTCGAATCCGTAATCGGTCATGATGCGGCGCAAGTCGGGATGGCCCGAAAAGTAAACGCCGAACAGATCGTAGGTCTCGCGCTCGAACCAGTTGGCGGCCGGATAGACGTCCACCAGCGAGGCCACGGGGGTCCGCTCGTCGGTCAGGACCTTGATCCGGATGCGCCGGATATATTTCGGCGACAGCAGATGCGTGACGACCTCGAACCGTTTCTCGCGTCCGGGATAATCGACGGCCGTGATGTCGATCAGGCACAGAAAGAGACAGGCCGGATCGTCGCGCAGAAAGGTCACCGTCTCGACGAGCCGGGCCGGATCAAGCAGCAGCGTCAGCTCGTCGTGGGCGAAAGTCTGCGAGATCACGGCGCCGGGCAGGCTCGCCGCGACATGATCGCCCAGGCTTTTCAAGCTGTCATCCATTCCGAGATTCCTTGGCCGGAGGCCGCCGCGAGGACCGTCGCGGCGGGCATGCGATACACATTATCGACGGACGTCCCGCCTTACCGCTCGATCGTTCCAATCCGTCTGATTTTTTTCTGCAACAGTAAAATCCCATAGACCAAGGCTTCCGCGGACGGCGGGCAACCCGGCACGTAGATATCCACGGGCACGATCCGATCGCAGCCGCGCACCACCGAATAGGAATAATGGTAATAGCCGCCGCCATTGGCGCAGGAGCCCATCGAAATGACGTAGCGCGGCTCCGGCATCTGGTCGTAGACCTTGCGCAGCGCCGGGGCCATTTTATTGGTCAGCGTGCCGGCGACGATCATCACGTCGGATTGGCGCGGTGACGCGCGCGGCGCGAAGCCGAACCGCTCGACGTCATAGCGCGGCATCGAGGCTTGCATCATTTCGACCGCGCAGCAGGCGAGACCAAAGGTCATCCACATCAACGAGCCGGTGCGCGCCCAGGTGATGAGATCGTCGGCCGAGGTCACGAGAAAACCGCGGTCGGCGAGCTCGTCGCTCAGCGCGAGAAAATAGGGATCATTGACCGGCTGGCCGCCCGGCCGGGAAAGGCCATGGACCGGCGCATCGTCCGGCGCGGTGACGATCACTCCCATTCGAGCGCTCCCTTTTTCCATTCGTAGACAAAGCCAACGGTCAAGACGCCGAGGAAGACGATCATCGACCAGAACCCGGCGGCGCCGACTTGCTTGAACGCGACGGCCCAAGGGAACAGAAACGCGACCTCGAGATCGAAAATGATGAACAGGAGGGACACGAGATAAAAGCGGATATCGAATTTCATCCGCGCGTCGTCGAACGCGTTGAAGCCGCATTCGTAAGCCGAGAGTTTTTCGGGATCGGGTGACTTAAAGGCCACGAGAAACGGCGCGATGAGCAGCGCGCCCGAAATGAATGCCGAAAGCCCAATGAAGACGGCAAGAGGGAGATAGTCGCCGAGAATGTCTTGCATGACCCCGCTTTTCCCCGCTCGAAAAGGACCCGATGGACGTTATCGCCCAACCCGCAACCTACGCCCCCCGGAGTATTTTTGTCCGGGTGATTCCGGGCCAGCCGGAATCGATATCTCCTCTAGCCCATTTTTACGGAACGACGATAGCCGCCATTACAAGAAACGTGCAGAGTCCTCAATCCTAACGCCCTGAACTCGCGTTATTTTCCTGCAAGCGGGATGATTCTCGCCCCGCCGCGGACCAGTTCCGGCGCGGATGCACTACCGCAGTGCAACGAGCGAAGCAAGATCCGCGCGCGCGACGGAACGTTCAAACACCGCTCGACCCGCTGCAAAAGGCGGCGGCTAGCTTCGGCGGCGCCATGAGGATAGGGTAAAGTTGGGCCTCGAAACCGGAAGAACCGCCATGGCTGCGTTCGACATCATCCTGTTGGTTCTGGTTTTGGGCATCTTCTTCTCGACCGTCCGGGTCGCCAACGAATATCAGCGGGCGGTGGTCTTTCGGCTGGGGAAATATAACCGGACCTCGGGTCCCGGCCTCTATTTCACCATTCCGTTCCTGGAATGGCGGGCCATGACGGATTTGCGGGTTCTGACCACGATCGTCGAACAACAAGAAACGATCACGCGCGACAATGTGCCGGTGAAGATCAATGCGGTGATCTGGCGGCGCACGGTCAACCCCAGGGATTCGATCATTAAAGTCAACGACGCCGACGACAGCGTCGTGCAAGTGGCGGCAACGGCTCTGCGCAATATCATCGGGCAGCATTCGCTCGACGAGGTCTTGAAATCGCAAGATCTGATCGGCACCGCGCTTGCGGCCTCGATCGACCTGGTGACCGAACCATGGGGCGTCAAGGTCGAACGGGTGCAGATGAAAAACGTCGAGATTCCCGACTCGATGCAGCGCGCGCTCGCGCAAGAAGCCGAAGCCTTGCGCGAAAAGCGGGCCCGCCAAATCAAGGCGGAAGCCGAGGTCGAAGCGGCGACGTTGCTGCGTGACGCCGCGCGCATCATCATGGACGCGCCCGCCGGGCTCGAGCTGCGGCGCATGCAAATGATCACCGAAGTCGGCGCCGAACAAAACACCATGACGATCATCATGATGCCGAGCGAGTTCGTGGAAATGGCGCGCGCATTCGCCCAAGGCCCGGCCCGCGAGTCCCGCTAGCCTCGCGGCGCGCGTTCAGGTCGGGCCGGACGTCAGCGCGGCGGCGAAATGTCCGCCGCGCCTGACGAATCCTAGAAACCTACCAAAACGTCTCCGGCAGCCGCAGGTCCGTGCGTGTTCCCTGAGCGGCCGCCGAAACCGACGCCCACGCGTCCCAAGTCGCCAGCCGCTGTTCGTAGGCCGCGCGCACCATCGGCACGGCCGTGGCGCCGAGCAGAAGGCGCAGCGGCGGCTCGGCGGCGTCCACGACTTTGAAGATCGCCTCGGACGTCGCTTGCGGATCGCCCAGGCTTTCCGAGGCGAACGCCGCGAAAACCTGTTCCTTGATCGGCGCGTATGCCGCGATTGGCGCGGACGCCCGGATCGAGCTCGGATCGGCGAAATTGGTGGCATAGCCACCGGGCTCGATCAGCGTGACCTTGATGCCGAAACCCGCGACCTCCTGTGAAAGGGCGTCCATCAACCCTTCCAGTCCCCATTTGGATGCGTGATACATGCCGGCGGTGGGGAACGTCGCCACGCCGCCGATGCTGGAAACCGCGAGGATATGACCGGATTTCTGCGCCCGCAGGATCGGCAACGCGGCTTGCGTGACCCACAAGGCGCCAAACAGGTTGGTTTCAATCTGAGCGCGGACTTCGGCCTCGCCGAGCTCCTCGACGGCGCCGAGTTGGCCATAGCCGGCATTGTTGAGGACGACATCGAGCCGCCCGAACGCCTCCCTGCCCTTCGCGACCGCCTCGAACGCCGCGGCGCGATCGGTGACGTCCAAGGCCAGCGGCAAAACCGACCGCCCATAGGTGTCGACAAGGGGCTGTAAGACCGCTGGATTGCGCGCTGTCGCGACCACCTTGTCGCCGCGCTCGAGCGCCGCCTCGGCCCAAACGCGGCCAAAACCTCGGGATGAGCCCGTGATGAACCATACTTTTCCGTTGGACATGATCGCTCTCTCCTTCAAAAGGTCTGACGTTTTGACATTTTAAGATAATTCGTCAGGAGGACGACCAGATGACATTTCTCGTAAGAATGTCAAGTTAGACCCCATGAACGAATCGACCCCCCCATCCAAGCGGCAGCGCGCGATCGACGCAGGCGCGCGCGTTTTTTTGCGCTTCGGCTTCACGCGGGCGACGATGGGTGAGATTGCGCAAGCGGCCGGCATGTCACGGCCGGCGCTGTACCTGATCTTCTGCGGCAAGGAGGAAGTGTTCGAGGCCGTGATCGCGCAATGGAGCGACGAGAGTCTGGCGCGGATTGCCGCGGGCCTCGCCGCCCGCGCGACGCTCGGCGAGAAACTCCGCTTCGCCTGCGAGACCTGGTGCGTCGAGGGGGTGGAACTGGCTCTTGCCAACCCTGATGTGCGCGACATGACCGGTCTGCCGGCCGTTCGTAAAAGCTATGCGCGCTTTGAAGCTTGCCTCACCGACATCCTGCGGCAACCGACCGAGCAGTCTGGCTTCGGCGTCACGGCCGCCGACCTGGCGCGCATAATCGTCGCCGCGATGCAGGGTCTCAAACTGACCGCCCGGAGCGGCGAGGAAATGCGGCGCCTGATCGCTGCCCAAGCCCTTGCCATCGAACGCGCCCTGAGCCTCGCTTCATAGCCGAATGACCGCGCATCGTTCGCGGCGGTTCACGATAGCGATGTCCGTCGCTTCGACGATGGCGCCGAAGCCAACGCGCTCTACCGGCGCGCCCGCAGCGTTTTGGGCCGCATCTCGGTCCGGGCCGATTGGATCGTCATCGACAGCATATAAGCGAGGAACGTGTCGCCAAGTGCATCGGCAATGTCTTTTGCCGCCGTGCAGTGATCGACGATCGTGACGAGTTGATCCAAGCGACTCTGCTCCAACGGCATTTTTATGGAATCACCCGGCTTATCCGTATCTTCGGCCACGAATAGCCTTGCCTCTTTCACAATCATCCCGACCTCCCTTTATGGCCATAGTATTACGGTCTTATTCTGCACCTAGAATCGTATTAAAAATAAGCCATAAGGTCATTCGACCACTTTTATTATATCATACAGCGCAACCTCAAATATTATTGGCATTATAAATAATAAAAACCTCAAAACGACCACGGTATTCGCATGCCCGGGCAGATCGTCGCGACGGTCTGGAATCCCAAACTGCAGCGTAGCGGGACCCTAGCGAAAACCTCCGAGAGAAAAACCTGGGCAAGTCCACAGGTTTCCAACCCAGCCGAAATTGCTTTTATTTTTCAAAGAATTTTGAACGGAGTGGCCGTTATGATCGAAGCTTTTACGCTCGCCACCGCGCATCACTTTGGCGATGCCTTAGCCTCGCAGGCTCGTTTGAGATACAAGACATTCGTAGCTCATCGTGGCTTGCCGCACAACCATTACGCGGGGTTGGAATATGATGAGTTCGACACCCCGGCGGCGGTATACTTTGTATGGCGCGATAGAACCTTTACCGTGAGGGGTCTCGCACGCCTTCTTCCGACGTCTCGGCCATACATGATGCAAAGCTATTGGCCAGAGCTGGTCGACGGCACGCCACCCTCCGCCCCCGATACGTGGGAAGTGACGCGCGTCTGCATCGACCGATCGTTCCCGGCGGCGCAGCGACTTCGCATTTTCCCCGAAATTTTCGCTGGCATCGACGAATATTGCGCGATGGAAGGGATCAAATCGGTCATTGGGGTCGCCGCTCCGACCCTCGTCAAACATCATTCGAGTTCCGGCTTCCGTTGGCTCGGGCAGCCGGCCGAGGTCGAAGGCAAGATCGAACGCGCCTTCCTGATGCCGCAGGGTCTCATCCGAATGCACGAGACCTGCGCGAAACTTTCCATTCCCGAATCGGTCCTACGCATCGCGCCAAGCGAATCGTTCGCGATCGCCGCTTAAACACACTCATTTGGGAATCGGTTGGTGGCACGCAAGGATTCAAATCCGCTCAAGATCGCGCTTCAGATGCGGGAAGCCGTGGCCTATCTCGCGGCCCTCGCCTCTCGCTCGGAGCTCGAAAAAATCGCCCATGAGCTCCTGAGGGTCCATTTGAAACTCGGGACCCAGATCGATGCGATGATGGACGCCCAACGCGACGAGCGCGACCGCGACGTCGCGTTCGGAAAAACGGCGCAGAAAGCAAGAGCTCTGCGCCATTGATACGGCAACGACCACAGATACCTCGTGTATATCCCAGGTTATATATAGACAAAATTGTGATATATGTATTTCAATACAATAATACAAAAAGAAAAATACAAAAACGAAGTACAGATCCATTCGAGTCACGACCATAGGGGTACGCCAAATGTCTGTTTCAGTTGCTTGCGCGCCAAACCATACCGGAACGTTCTTGGCTCATGAATCCGAAGTCCGGTCCTATTGCCGCCGAATGTCGAGTGTCTTCACGCGAGGCCGGAACGCCCATGTCTGGGACGAGGCCGGCACGCAATTCATCGATTTCTTTTCGGCTTGCGGTTCCCTGAACTACGGCCACAACGACGTTCAGATCAAACGGGCCGCGCTCGACCATCTCGAATCCGACGCGATGATCTGCGGTCTCGATCTCCATACGTCGGCCAAGCGTGATTTCATCGATACGTTCCAACGCGTTATCCTCACCCCGCGCGGCCTCGATTATAAACTTCAGTTTCCGGGGCCGACCGGCACCAACGCGGTCGAAGCGGCGTTGAAGCTCGCGCGCAAAGTCACCAAGCGGCAGACGGTCGTGGCCTTCTCCCGCGGCTTTCACGGCATGACGCTCGGCGCCTTGGCCGCGACCTATAACAAGCAGGCACGCCAAGGCGCCGGCGTTCCGCTGACCAATGTGACGCGCCTCGCCTATGAGAACGACGAGGATTGCGGATTGCCGAGCCTCGACATGTTCGCGGCCCGTTTCGAGGCCGGCGCGCCCGAAACCGGAGCCCCGGCGGCCTTCCTTGTCGAAACGGTCCAAGGCGAAGGGGGGCTTCACGTGGCCTCCAAGGCCTGGCTTCAACGTCTCGCGGCGCTCGCAAAGCGGCTCGGATCGCTCTTGATCGTCGATGATATTCAGGCCGGCTGCGGGCGGACGGGACCGTTTTTCAGCTTCGAACGCGCCGGCATTAAACCCGACATCGTCTGCCTCGCGAAGTCCTTGAGCGGCCTTGGCCTGCCGATGGCGCTCGTCCTGATCAAGCCCATCTGGGACAAATGGTCTCCGGGCGAACATAACGGGACGTTCCGGGGCAACAATCTCGCCTTC
>JARLIW010000006.1 GCA_031291515.1 Beijerinckiaceae bacterium
GCCATTCTCCGTGTGCTGCCCAAGGGCAAGGTGGGCATCCGGATTTCGCCCGTGAGCCCCGCCAATGACGCAGAGGATAGCGAGCCGGAAAAGGTGTTCTTCTATCTCATCGAGGAATTGAACAAACGCGGCATTGCGTATGTTCATGCCATTGAGGGCGCCACGGGCGGACCTCGCGACAACCGGCCATTCGATTTCGCCGCTTTGCGCAAGACTTTCAACGGCGCGTATATGGCCAATAACGGCTACACGCGTGAGCTCGCGATCGAAACGGTCGACCGAGGCGATGCCGATCTCATTGCCTTTGGCGTGCCGTTTATCGCAAATCCCGATCTTGTCGCGCGGTTGCGCGCGAACGCACCGCTCAACACGCCGGACAGGGCGCGGTTCTACGGCGGCGGCGCGGAAGGCTATACCGATTACCCGGTTCTCGATCAGGCGGATGCCGCGGAATAGCATTGAACCGTGTCGTTCCGGCACAGCGGCGCGGCAATGATAACGTCGGGTTAACCATAAACGCCTAAAACTCTCGGAGCGCGGCGGTTTCGCGCTTCGAGAGGTCTAGTGGCGGTTCGCTCCAACTTCCGCGCCGTGCTTTACCTGGCAGCGGCTCTCCAGGCCGTTTGGACGGGAGAAGGCGCTTGGGCGCAAGAAGGTCCCGCCAATCTTCCCGGACCAGGAGCGAGCGATCCCACACTAAGCGACCCGAGGCCCCTGGGCAGCGAGGAGGCGCCGTCGTCGTCAATGCCCGCCGCTGTCGCGTTGCCCGCAGCGCCGACCGACACGGACGCGCCTCCCGCGCCCGCGCCATCCGCGCTGCCGGCGGCGGACCAAGCGACGCCCGACGATGCCAAGGCTAAGCCTAAAAAATCCAAGCTGTATAAGCCCAATCCGAAGAGTTCGCCGCCGTTGAAGCCGCTCGAGCCCTATCGCACGGCGCCTCTTCCGCCGAAGTCGGTGACGGGCCTGCCCGAGGATTCCATCGATCCCAAGCAACCCGCGCCGACCGTGGCCGTGATTCCCGGTCTGCCACATCCCCGCAAGCCGGTGGTGGATGACGATCCCTTCGCCCCGCTCGGCGTGGGAATCGGCGACCTCCGCTTGTTTCCTTTCGTCGAACTGAACGCCGGCTACGAGACCAATCCGAACGATTCGAATGCGGCTGTTCGAAGTTCGCCCGAAGCGCGCACCGAAGCGGGTTTTGACCTGCGCTCGAATTTTTCATCCGGCAGTGTCACCGCGTCGCTGCGCGGGGGCTATGCCGAATATCCCGGCGATTCCGATGCCAATCGTCCCGATGGGAGTGGATTGATCGATGGGCGAATCGATGTCACCCGCAACGACAAGATCGACCTCGAGGGCCGGTTTACGCTCGCCACGCAAACGCCGGGATCGCCGCTTTTGGCCGTGCCTGGCAGCACATATCTGATCAACCGGCCAATCATCTTGACGGACGGAGCCACCGTCGGGGCGACCCATAGTTTCAATCGGCTTTCGATCAGTTTGCGCGGGACGTTCGACCGGACCCAATATGGCGACGGCACGGAATCCGATGGCTCCATTTACCGGTTCTCGCAAGACGACTACAACGATTTCGGCGTGATCGCGCGCGCCGCTTACGAGCTGACGCCAGCACTGATCCCATTCACGGAAGTCGGCTACGATACCCGCATTCACGACAATCCCATCGATTTGTCGGGGTATGCCCGCGATTCCAATGGCGTGACCGCCAAGGTCGGATCGACGTTCGAATTCACCCGGCTGCTCACCGGCAATGCCACGCTCGGCTATGCCGATCGCCATTACGCCGATTCGCGTTTGCAAGATCTGCGGGGACCGACCGTGGATGGAACGTTGATCTATACGATCACGCCGCTCACGACGGCCACATTGCGCGCGAGCACGTTTTTGACCGAGACGACGCTCCCGGGCGCGACCGGCGCGATTTCACGGAGCATCGGCCTGGAACTCGCGCATGCTTTATTCCGCGATTTCACCGTCAGCGCGGCCGGCGCTTTCCAGGTCAATCAGTATCAGGGCATCGCGGTCGACGAGACCTTTGCCCAAGCGACTCTCAAAGCCACCTACAAACTCAGTCGCGAGGTTCAGATCTTCGGGAGCCTGACGCACCAGTCCCTCGCCAGTTCGCTCGAGGGATCGAGTTTCACCAATACGATCTTCCTGCTGGGCGTCCGGTTGCAGCGCTGACCTATCCCAATAGTTTGCGCAATTCCTGCCGAAATCCTGGCGCGATCTCCGCGTCGGCGAGCGCGAAAGCGACGTTGGCGGAAAGAAACCCGAGCTTCGAGCCGCAGTCATAGGTTGCGCCATCGAACCGCACGCCGTGAAAGCTCTGGGATTTGCTCAGTTCTCTCATGCCGTCCGTCAGCTGGATTTCGCCGCCCGCGCCTTTTTCGACATTGCCGAGAATGTCGAAGATCTCGGGGCTGAGCACATAGCGGCCGGAAATGATGAGGTTGGACGGCGCGGTGCCTTGTGGCGGCTTTTCCACCATGCCGGTGATTTCAAAAGACGCGCCGTGATCTTCGCCGAGCGCGACGATTCCGTATTTGTGGGTTTCGTCCGGAGCGACTTCCTCGACCGCGATGATATTGCCGCCATGCGTCTCATAGGCTTCGATGCACTGGGCCAGGCAGCGGCTTTTTCCAGGGTCCGAAGCCATGGTCACCATATCCGGGAGCAAGACGGCGAACGGTTCGTCGCCCACGATCTCGCGGGCGCACCAGACGGCGTGGCCGAGGCCGAGCGGGCTCTGCTGGCGCGTGAAGCTCGTGGCTCCGGCCTCCGGGAGCTGCGCGACGAGAGC
>JARLIW010000030.1 GCA_031291515.1 Beijerinckiaceae bacterium
GCGGCCCGCGCCGGCGCGTCATCGGAGAAGCCGCGCCGGACGGTCCTCATGAGCTGAGAAATAGCGATTTCAGCTCGCGAGGCTGGCAACGTAAATATTGGTTGGGCGCCCGGACCCGCGCGCCCAGTTTCGCCGCCGCATGCCAGGGCCAGCGCGGATCGTAGAGAATGCCTCGGGCCAGCGCGATGCAATCCGCCTCGCCGTCGGCAATAACGGCCTCGGCCTGTTCCGGTTCGGTGATCAGCCCGACCGCGATCGTGGGCAGGCCCACCTCCGCCTTGATCGCCTTGGCAAACGGCACTTGATAGTTCGCGCCGAGCCGAATTTTTTGGTCTGGATGCAGTCCGCCGGACGAAACATGGATGTAGCCGCAGCCGCGCTCCGCCAAGGCTTTCGCAAAGACGATCGACTGCGCCAGGTCCCATCCGCCCTCGACCCAGTCGGTCGCGGAAATCCGAACGCCGACGGCTTTGCCCGCGG
The DNA here is from genome assembly GCA_031291515.1 of Beijerinckiaceae bacterium. GTDB lineage: Bacteria > Pseudomonadota > Alphaproteobacteria > Rhizobiales > Beijerinckiaceae > RH-AL1. The sequence goes on from JARLIW010000030.1 coordinate 481, forward strand.
GGAAGGCGGCGCGCACGGCGTCGTAGACTTCGAGCGGGAAACGCATGCGGTTTTCGAGCGAGCCGCCATAATCGTCCGTCCGTTGGTTGGACAAAGGCGAGAGGAATTGGTGGAGAAGGTAGCCGTGCGCGCCATGGAGTTCGATCGCGTCGAGTCCGAGCCGGGCCGCGCGCTTGGCCGATTCCACGAAAGCGGCGATCGTGGATTTGAGGTCCGCCGCGTCGAGCGCGGCCGGGGCCTCGTCCTTGGGGTCGAAGGGGATGGCCGACGGCGCGAGGCAGCGCCAACCCGAAGGCGCGTCGGCCGGAATTTGCGCGCCGCCCTCCCAGGGAACGTGACACGACGCCTTGCGTCCGGCATGGGCGAGTTGGATCGCGACGGGGATCGGCGAATAGGCGCGGATCGCGGTCAGCACGCGCTCCAAGGCGCCTTCGCTTTCGTCGCTATAGAGGCCGAGATCGCCCGGCGTGATGCGTCCCTCGGGGGTCACGGCCGTCGCCTCGATGATCAGCAAGCCCGCGCCCGAGATCGCGAGCTGTCCGAGATGGATCATATGCCAGTCGCTGGCCTCGCCGTTGCGCGCCGAATATTGGCACATGGGCGCGATGACGATGCGGTTTTCAAGAGCGAGCTCGCCGAGGCGATAGGGCGTGAACAATTGACTGGCCATGGGATCTCGAAAGCTGGGAGGGATCTCGAAGGGTTGCGCTGGGGGTCACTAGGAGCAACGTCGATGTGAACAACCTCGTTCCCGGTTCCGAAGGGCCGACTCCAGCCGGCCGCCATCTCAGGGCGCGAAGCAACTCACAGTGTCTTCTAAACCCTTTTCAAGCGTCGTAAAAGCACGCGGCTGCAAAAATAGACCGATATATTTCAGTGTGTTAGAGATTTTCCTCGGCGACGATGGGGCCATGCGCGATCCGGGGGCGAGGGTCGCCACCGCATTGGGCGCGGTCGCCGACCTCACGCTGCGCGACGCGTCCCGCGCGGGGCGTGGCCTCGCAAGTCGTCGCCGAGCGAGAAGCGGTCGACGAGGCTTGCCAATTGATCCGCTTCGGACGCCAGCGAATGGCTGGCGGCGGTGGACTCCTCCACCATCGCGGCATTTTGCTGGGTGGCCTTGTCCATCTGGTCGATCGCCTGGTTGACCTCGGAGAGGCTGGTCGCTTGATGCTGTGCCGAGGTCGCGATCTTCATGACGAGCTCGTTGATTTCAGCGATCCGGCCGTGGATGCGATCCAAGGCCTTGCCCGTTTCGGCGACCTGTTCGACACCCTTGCCGACCTGCGTGGCCGAAGCCAAGATCAGGGCCTTGATGTCCTTCGCGGCTTCCGCGGAGCGCTGCGCCAAGGCGCGCACTTCCGACGCCACCACCGCGAATCCGCGTCCGGCGTCTCCGGCCCGTGCGGCCTCGACGCCGGCGTTCAGGGCGAGCAGGTTGGTCTGGAAGGCGATTTCGTCGATGACGCCGATGATCTGCGAAATTTGCTGCGCCGATTTCTCGATTTCGCCCATCGCGGCGACGGCGCCGCTGACGACGGCGCCACCCTTTTCAGCGTCGCTTATCGCGGTCGCGACAATCTGGCGGGCCAGCGTCGCGCCACGCGCCGTCTCGCCGACGGTCTGCCCGATCTGGGCGAGCGAGGCGGCCGTTTCGGCAAGCGCGGCGGCCTGCCGCTCGGTCCGTTGCGCGAGGTCGTCCGCGGCCGTGGCCATCTCCACCGAGCCCGAACGGATGCCGGTGGTGTTCGAGGCGATCACCATCATCGTCTCGCGCAGCTGCGCCACGGCCGCGTTGAAGTTCTCGCGGATCGATTCATACTCGGGCGAATAGGGCTGCGCGACGTTCAGGGAGAGGTCGCCTTGCGACAGGCTGGCGAGCGCCTCGCCGAGCGAGTCGACGACGAAGCGATTGGCGATCATCGCGTTCTGATCGACCTCCGCCTTGAGGCGTCGTTCCTGCTCGAGCACCTGGCGCTGCTTTTCAGTTTCTTGTTCTAGGCGGCCCTTGTCGATCGCCGCCTGCCGGAACGTCACCATCGCTTCCGCCATCTGGCCGATCTCGTCGAGGCGGCCGCGCCCGGCGATCGGAGCATCGAGGTCGCCATGCGCGAGGCGACGCGTGCCTTCGGCGAGGGTCGAAAGCAGCGTGGAAACCGATCGGCGCATGAAGTAGACGATGATCAAGAAGCCCGCGAGCAGAGGCGCGAAGATCATCGCGAGCTTCACGGCGCTGTCGACGAATGCGGCATAGACGTCGTCGACGTAAAGACCGGTTCCGACGAGCCATTGCCACTCGGGGACCCCGATCACGTAGGACACTTTCGGCTGCGCGACGGCCTCGCCGGTCTTGGCCCAATGATAAGTGACGTTTCCGGGATGACCGGATTTCGCGATCTCGAGGAATGACTGGACGAAGAGCTGTCCGCTGCTGTCGCGGGCATTGAGGAGGTTGGTCCCGACAATGTCCTTTTTGGGGTTGGCCAGCAGGACCCCATCGTAATCGTACACGAAGTAATAATTGGCGTTGTCGAAACGCATGGCCGCGAGAGCTTCCAAGGCCCGTTTCTTGGCCTCGTCCAACGGCAGCACGCCGCTTTGCTCCAATTGAACGTAATTTCTCAGAAGGGAAGCCGCGGCTTCGGTGAGGTGCTGGACCTCCGCTTGTTTCGCGCTAAACGCGAGTTCCGAACTTCTCTTCAGCGCCAGGGTTAGGCCAGCCAGTGTGAGAGCAACGCCAAGAATCGCCAGCAGGCTGAATTGACGGGTGATCGACATTCGAGACATGAAGGACAGCATGTTGCGCGATTCCAGGGACTCGTTCGCATTCGTATCCGGAAAAGGTTAAGATCTAATTTGGCCTCGCGCTTTCCGCGGCCGGTTGAGGCCGTGCGATGATGTTGATTTATAAAGGTTTAGTCCCGGATCAGATGGCGCGGATCGATCTGGAAAGCCGACGGTTTGCTTCATCGGGCCAAAGCCCCGCGCGGGCGCGGAAATCGCGGCGCAAAACATGTCCTTCGCCGCTCGCTCGGCACGAACCAGCCATCCACGGCAGGCTCCTCGCATCGTCCGCGAAATCACGCCGGCCCGCGCATTTGATCGGTTCCGGGCAGGGATATTTCGTTTGCCGGAGGCCGTTGCAAAGCGAGTTCGCGGCACGGAGGAACGGCTGTCCTTCCTATAAGCCGCTGAACCAATTATAGCCGCGATCCTCCCAATAGCCGCCGGGGTTTTTGTCCGTGATTTCGATGGCGGTGACCCATTTCGGGTTTTTAAATCCGAGCTTGGTCGAGGTGCGGACGCGGACCGGCGAACCATAGGGGTCGGTGATCGGCTTGCCATCGTAATGGGTGGCCAGGATCGTTTGGGGATGCAGGGCGGTCGGCATGTCCATCGA
>JARLIW010000194.1 GCA_031291515.1 Beijerinckiaceae bacterium
ACGTAGCCCCTCCCCGCTGGTCGCGTCGTAAGACGACGTCACCGGGCGCGTGAACCATTTCGGTTCCATGGCGTTTCCTAGCGTAGGCGTAGGCGCGCACAGCGAATGGCCCGCGTGGTAAAGCCAAAGCTGGAAGCCAAGAGGAATTCGATGTCAAATTTGCAGTCGTCGCTCGGGCCCGATGTATCGGCCCCTCTCGCCCGGTCGTTGCACGAACATTGGGGCTTGTTTCTCGCCGAGGGGATCATTCTCACGGTGCTCGGGCTGGGCGCGATCATCGTGCCCGTCTTGGCCGGTCTCGCCACCGCGCTGTTTCTGGGGTGGCTGTTCCTCATTGCCGGGATTGTCGGCCTCGTGTTCACGCTCCAGGCGAGAAAGGCTCCGGGGTTCGGATGGTCGCTGCTGTCGGCACTCGTGGCCATCGTCGCGGGCGCGATATTGCTCTGGAGCCCTCTCCAAAGCCTGATCACCCTGACCTACGTCTTGATCGCCTATTTCATCGTCGACGGGATCGCGATCATCTTTCTGTCGATCGAACATCGCCGCGAATTGTCGGGCCGGTGGGAATGGATGCTGATCAACGGCCTCGTCGATCTGGTCCTGGCCGGCATCATCATCGCGGGACTGCCGGGAACGCTTGTGTGGGCGCTTGGCCTGCTTGTCGGCATCGATTTGGTGTTCGGCGGCACGACGCTGATCGCGTTCGCGTTCGCGGCGCGCAAGGGCGCGACGGGACCGACGTCCGGGGTCTCCGCCGCCCTCTGACGGCCGGCACGGCCTCCGCGAGGGCGGGCAGCCGCCTCGCGCGGGCCGTGGCATCGGCGCCGCAAGCGCGATGCGCGATCAAGAGTGTTGCAACTACACGCAAAGCGCGCTTTGATCCTCTCGTTCTACCTGGCGGGAGGATCCCATGAAGCGGCTCGTCATACTCATCGACGGAACTTGGGGCGTCGAGGGGACCGGCATCGATACGAATGTCGCAAAGCTCGATCCCAAAAATACCAAAGCGGGCGCGCCGCTCATCCGCAAGACCAGCGACGACGGGATCCAGCAGGCCGTTTTCTACCATGAAGGGGTCGGCGCGGAATCCGACTTGGTCAAGCATTGGTTGGGCGGCGCGATCGGCCTCGGCCTCAAGGACATCGTTCTCGACGCCTACAAGACGGTCGTCCAAAACTATGAACCGGGCGACGACCTCATCATTTGCGGCTTTTCGCGTGGCGCCTATGCGGCGCGCGCGCTCGCCGGCTTGATCGGCGCCTCCGGCATTCAGCGCCGCTCCGATCCGGCCCAGCGCGAAATCGCATGGCAAAACTACCGCGTCGCGCCCAGCGTCCGGACCGCGCCCGCGGCGGCGGGCAAGTCCGATGCGAAATCCATCGCCGACTACCGAGGCCTCGTGTCACGCGGCGACGTCCATGACGCGCGACGGATCAAATGCGTCGCGGTGTGGGACACGGTCGGATCCTATGGCATTCCCGCCGGATTCGGCCTTGCCGCCTTGAGCCGATACATCACCTTGGCGTTTCTCGGCTTTCACGACACCCAGTTTGGAAGCCATGTCGAGATCGGGCTTCACGGGCTCGCCATCGACGAGCACCGGCATCCATTCGTGCCGACGCTTTGGACCGCGCCGCGCAACGACCTGCCGCATGCGATCATCGAACAAACTTGGTTCGCGGGCTCGCATGGCAATATCGGCGGCGGCGAGACGGACCCCGCGCTGTCCGACATCGCGCTGCTCTGGATGATCGCCCGCCTGCAAAGCCTGACCGGCCTGACCTTCGCCACCGAGGCCGTGAAATCCGCGACGGCCCAGGCCTCCGCCCTGGGCGCGATTTACGATTCGACCCAGGGCTGGCCGATCGATTCCGCGTTTCCGCATTTTCGCAAGATTCTCTCCGCCGAGGCGATCCATCACGGCTGGGTCACGAACAGCGCCGTGCCCGGCGAGGTCAACATCAACGAACGCGTGCATTGGAGCGCGATCGCCAAGCGCAACGATTCCGCTTATGCCCCGCCGAATTTGCCGGCCGGTATTCCCGCCGAAAAGATCGCGGCGGCGACCCCCGAGGAACGCGCCATGCTGCCCGCGAGCCTCGCCGCCGTGGTGTAGAAGCCTACAACTTCCGCAGTTCGACTTCCTCGATCCGATGGTTTGGGCCCTTGGTGAGGATCAGGTTCGCGCGCTGGCGCGTCGGCAGCACGTTTTCGTGCAGATTGGCGAGATTGATCTCGCGCCAGATCTCGCGGGCCTTGGCATCGGCCTCGGCGTCGCTCAATTCGGCATATTTGGTGAAATAAGAGCGCGGATCGCGGAACGAGGTTTCGCGCAGGCGCATGAAACGCGAGACGTACCAGCGCTCCAAATCGTCGTCGTCGGCATCGAGATAGACCGAGAAATCGAAGAAATCGGAGACGAAGGCGCTGGCCCGGCCGTCCTTGACGCGGCGGTTGGGCAACAGCACGTTAAGCCCTTCGACGATCAGAATGTCCGGCCGGTCGACCACGACGCTCTCGCCGGGCACGATATCGTAGGTGAGATGCGAATAGACCGGCGCGTGAACCGCGCGCCGCCCGGCCTTGACGTCGGACAGAAAGCGCAACAGCGCCGTGCCGTCATAGCTTTCGGGAAAGCCCTTTTTCGACATCAAGCCGTCGCGCTCGAGAATGGCGTTGGGCAGAAGAAAACCATCCGTCGTCACGAGTTCGACGCGCGGCGTGTTGGGCCAGCGCGCGAGCAGCGCCTGCATCACGCGCGCGAGGGTCGATTTGCCCGCCGCCACCGATCCCGCGACCCCGATGATATAGGGCACCTTGCCGTCCTCGGCGCCGAGAAACCGCTGCGTCGCCTTGAACAGCCCCTGCGTCGCCGCGACATAGAGCGCGAGCAGGCGCGACAGCGGCAGATAGATCGCGATGACCTCTTCCAAGGTGATCGGCTCGTTGATCGATTGCAGCCGTTTCAGATCGTCGATCGATAGGGTCAGCGGCGTGTCGGCGCGCAGCGCCGCCCATTGCGCGCGGGTAAAATGATGGTACGGGGAGAAGACTTGTAGGCTGGCCGCCGTGCGCTCGTCCATTCAATCCCCGGAAATTCCCCCATCCGCTGGGCGTGATGCTTTTTCCTGATGGCCGGATTGCGCCGTCCTGCGTTCAAGTTCGGCGACGACCTCGTCCAAGGATATGGCACTCGCCTCGAGTAAAACCAAGAGATGATAAAGGACATCCGCGGATTCGCCAATAAGCGGAATTTTCTCCCCCTCGACGGCCGCGATTACGAGCTCGACCGCCTCCTCGCCGAATTTCTTGGCGACGCGCGCCACGCCCTTTTCGAGCAGCGACTTGGTATAGGATTGCTCCGCGCTCGCGCTCGCGCGGGATTTGATCAGCGCCGCGAGCGTGTCGAGGGTGAAGGCGCTCATGCCGCCACTC
>JARLIW010000195.1 GCA_031291515.1 Beijerinckiaceae bacterium
AGTTTCTCTTCCTCCATCAACGACAGGACCATCGCCTTGTCGCGCAATTCGCTGCCGTAATCGTTGAGGTAGATTTTGGGATCGCGCGGGATCGCGGCCTCCTTGACGAGGTTGGCGGCGAGATCGCGCTCGCCGACATGGTTCAAGGCCGCCGCGAGCTGGACGCGGGCGATGTCGCTCGGCAAATGCCCCGCGAGCCGATTCGCGGCATAGCGCAATTGCGAGAGATCGAGCTTATCGGCTCGCGCGAGGACGATGGCCGCATAGGCCACGCCGGCCGCCTCTTGCGGACTTTGGCCGACGCTCGCGAATTGGCCCGCAAGCCACGTGACGGCGCGGTTTTCCATCGACGTCGGCACTTCCAGTCCTTGCGCGCGGGCATGCTGGAGGAAATCGAGCGCATAGGCGGTCAGCCAGAGATGCCCCGTGTCGAACGACGTCCAATAGCCGAAGGAGCCGTCGCTCGCCTGGAGCGAATATAGGCGCTGGATCGCGCTTTGCGCCGTGGGGGTGCCCGGTGTCGCGAGCGCCAGGGTGCCGCCGAGTTTTTTGACGAAGAGTTCGGGAAAGGCCCGGCTGATGGTCTGCTCGGCGCAGCCGTAGGGATAAGCGCGAAGCGATGCGAGCAGGCCGGGCACATCGAAGGCCGGCATGTTCGACGCCGTGACATCGAGTTTTCCCGTGCCGGGCACGAGCCCTTGGCCCAAGGCGTCGTCCGCGACGAGGCGTTGGCCCGGCGCGAGCGTGATGATCTGGCGGTTGGTGACGAAGGCATTGGGCGTCCGCACCGAGATCTCGAAGTCGCGCTCCGCGATCGTGCCATCGGCGCCCTTGGCGGTGATGTGAATGCGGCCGGTCCCTGGCACGCTATCGGCGGTCAGCACGCGATCGACATAGCGCCTCTTGTCGCGTTTCACGTCCTTGAACAGAGCGTCGGCCTTGTTGACGCTCACCGCGCCCTCGGTCTTGATGGTGACCGTATAGGTCTGCTCCGGGGCTTCGAGGTCGGTCAGCATCAGGCGCGCGGTGGCTTTGTCGCCGGGCGCGAGAAAGCGCGGCAAGGTCAGCTCGGCGAGCAGCGGCGGGCGCACGGTCGTTTGGTGGTCCGCCGAGCCGAAGCGGTTGTTGGTCCAGGCAACGGCCATTAGCCGGATGCGGCCGCTGAAGTCGGGCACGTCGACGCCGATCGTCGCATGGCCCTTCGAATCGAGTTTTACCGGGCCTTGGAACAAAGCCACGGTCTTGAACGTCTTGACGTCGAGACCGCCGGTCTTGAGGTTGGCGTTGTCGCCGCCTTGCGTCAATTGTCCGACCTGACCCGACGGGTCGATGAGCGCGTTGAATACATCGCGCAACTCGAAACCGGGCGCGCGCCGGCCGAGATAGAAATCGGCTGGATCGGGCGTTTCGAAATCGGTCATCAGCAGGACCGCTTCATCGACCGCCGCGAGCGTCACGAAAGCGTCTTCGCCGTTTGCCCCCGCGACGTTCACGTCGACGTTGAGTTTCGTCAGCGGATGGACGGTATCGGGCGCTTTGAGGGAAACCTCGAGCTTATGCGTGGCGGTGACGCCGGGGACCCAGGCGAGCCCCACCGCGCGGACGGGCAGCCGGGGCAGAACCGCGCCGGCGGGCGAGACCGCGACGGCGAGAATATAGGCGCCGCTGGCGGGAACGTCGGCGGCGTCGAACTCGACCGCGCCGCCGCCCTTCGGCATGTCGATTTCATGCAGGCCGTGGAGGCCGTTGCCCTCGAGCATCACGAGGACGCGCCCGACGAAAGCCGGTTCGACCATCGCGCGCACCTTGCCCGCAGGGGCGTTTTTATCGACCGTCACGGCCATGATTTCCGGCTTGCGGTTGGCGGTGTCCCCGCCGCTCGACCACCAGCCCGCGCCAAAGCGCAGGCTCGTCGCGGTCTTGCCGGAATCGTCATAGGCTTCGAGACGCCACTGCCCGTTCGTCACTTTCGCCGAGATCGTGGCGCGTCCGTCCGCGCCAAAGGTCAGGTCGCCGCCGTTGGCCGGCTGGTCGATGATCGTCGATTTCCATTGCCAGCGGCCATCCCGGTAGAAATAGCTGTATTCGTAATCCTCTTTCACGAGGCTCCATTTGACGTTGGCTAAGGCCACGGGCTTGCCGTCGCCGTCAAGCGAGACGGCATCGAAAGTCGCTTCGGCCCCGTCGGCCAATCCCTCGCCGAACCGGGCATGGAGTCCGATGAAATGGTTGGCCGTGTGCAAGGGCTTGGTCAGTTCCGCAAGCGCCGCGCGTCCGTCGACATCGTTGACCGTGGCGTGGAGCGCGATTTCGAGCGGGCTCGACGTATCGGGAACTTCGTCGATTTGCAAAACGGCGGTGGCGGCGCCCTTGTCGTCCGTCGTGAAGCTCTGGGTCTCCAAGGCTTTAGGCAGGAAGGGCTCTTGCGCCAAGCCAAAGCGGAAATCCTCGAACCCCGCGAAGGGATGGGCGGACGGCTGGATCGTGGCCTCGACCTGGCCCGAGAGATCGGCGCCAGGGCTGCCATAGAAATAATCCGCCGAGACTTTCGCCTCGATCGCGGCGCTGGCGTCCAACGGGCCGGCCGGCAATGTCAGTTTGGCCTCGAGCCGGGGCGGCACGAAATCCTGCACAGACACCGAGATCGTGCCGATTTCCGTCTTGCCGCCGGCGCTCGCCCAGATCCGCCAGGTGCCGCTGAAGGCATTGTCAGGCACCGCGAAATCGAGGGCGCCGCCGCTCGCGCTGGCGAGGGTCATCGCGCGTTTGTCGACTTCGATCCCGTCGGGCCGCACGATATGAAGCGTCAGCGGCAGGTTCGGCACCGCCTTGGCATCGCGGTCGCGCAGCAGCGCGCCGATATGCATGGTTTCGCCGGGCCGGTAGACGCCGCGATCCGTCCACAAAAACGCATCGTTGGTGTCCGGTGGCGCGCGGCCCTTGATGTCGAGATCGCTGAGATCGAGCGCGGGCGAATCGATCTGCAGCCAGGTGAAACCGCCGTTATCGCTCGTGGCCGTGAGGATTTTCGGGGCGTCGCCGTGCTCGCCGCGCAGCAGGCTGCCGGGGATCAGAAAGCGCCCGTCGGCATCGCTCTTATAGGATCCGAGGATCTCGTTGCTTTGCGCGATCAAGCGCAGCGTAACGCCGGCCAAGGGCTTGGCGGTCTGCAGCGAACGCGCGCTGACGAGCAGGCCGTTGCCCGTCTTGATCGTGACGAGCCCCGTATCGGAAACGCTGAACCATTGTGTCGCGCGTTCGGTATCCTTCTCGGGCGTGCCGGTGTCGGGTTCGGCGAAGGCGACGTAAATGCCGGGTTGCAAATCCTTGATCAGCGCGCCGACGGGAATGGCCGTCGTGACCTGCTTGTTTCGCGCCGAGTTGATGGCCAGCGTTCCTTCGAAGATCTTGGAGCTGCTGTCTTTAATATTTTCGATCGTATAGCCGCTCAGCGCTTGGCCAAACCAGTCGTTGACGAGTTGTCCGATGATGGCGCGTTCGCTGAACCGGTAGAGCGTGATATGTGCCTTGCCGGTATTGACGCTCTTGAGCGGGAGAGCGGCGTCTTTCGTGAAGGGAAGCAGCGTCTTGCCTTGATCGAAACTCAGTTGCGCGTCGCGGTCCGGCACTTGGACGTCGAGCGGGACGTCCTTGGCGAGCTTGGTGTCGTCGGCGCCGGGCAGACCTGCCTTGAGTGTGATCCTATAGTGGTCGCCGTGCTTCAAACCGCTGATGCAGAGGTCCTTTCCGCGCGCTTCCAAGGAATGATCGATCGCGGGCTCGATGGCCACGAAGGGCTCGAGCGCATTGGCCTTGGCGCGCGGCAGCTCGCCCGAAAAACTGAAACAGGCGCTTGGTACAGCGCGATCCGGTTCCACCGTGACGTTGAGATAATCGAGCGCCAAGACCGGCGAGGCCATCGTGAGAGGCACGAGCAGCGCGACGGTTCGGAAAAGGGATGCGATCGGTGAGGCGGGAGCAAGACGAAGCGCCATCGGGTCTCTCCTGGCAAGGGCTCGCTATGAGCGCGGCCGGCGAAATCCTATCTCAGATCCCCGGAGACGTCTGCTAGGATTTCGTCGAAGTGACGAAATGGCGGCATCCCGGCCGCCTTGCCACGCGCGTCCCTTTTTCCGTCTCCCCGGGGCGGGCTTCGTCGACGAGCGTTTCGCGCGCAAGTGGCTTGCGGGTTAGGGTCTTGCGGCGCAAGGAGCGGGCCCAAAATTCTTGCGCCGGCAAGCCCGGACAAGGTTGTGGCGGCCTACGAAAAGGGGGCGCGTACGCCCCCTCATGGTTCATCTCCAAACCAAAGGCCACGCGCCTCAGCGCGGGACGGCTTGTCCGGTATCAGCCAACAACGGCGTGATGCGCTGCACGATGACGCGGCGGTTGATCCGCGACGGCCCCGTCGTTTGCTCCTTCGGATATTGCTGTCCGTATCCCTGCGTGGTCAGATTTTCCGGGGGCACCTTGAATTCGCGCGTGAGAAGCGCCGCGACGGATTGCGCCCGGCGGTCCGAAAGCGACAGATTGTCGGTCGGATTGCCGACCGCGTCGGTAAAGCCTTCGACCAAGAAGACTTCGTTGGGATTGCGCGCCACGGCCTTGTTGATCGCTTCGCCGAGAACGCGCAATTTGTTCACTTGGTCCGGCCCGACGATCCAGGAGCCGGTATCGAAGTTCAATGTATTGATGTCGACGCTGCGCATCCGGGCCCGCAGGGCGGGGCTGTAGAGCACTTGGTCCAAGGTGTAGCGTTGGGCCAGGGGCTGGATCGGAGGCGCGATCAGCGTGTCATACAAGACGTCGGCCGATGCGGTATCGGCATCCACGTCATATTCCGCGGGCGGGATGTCGATCGGCGGGGGAGGAAGTACGACGACATCCTCCCGATAATCGCGAACCTGACCGTCGTAGCCATTGTCGATCAGCACATATTCGCTGCCGTCCGGGAAACGCCGGAAACGGCGCAAGAGCCGTCCTTGGGGATCCGTGACGGTGATGATGTGCGATCCGTCGGGGCGATCATACGTGTTGATGATTTCGTTGTCGTGACGTTCGGTCCGGACGGATAGGCCGAGGTCGTGGAAGCGTTCGGTTTCATCGTGGACGATGAAATTCTGGCCGCCCTCGCCAATGATGGTGCGGCCGGGCTCGCGGATGAAATCGATTCCGCCTTGATGGGTCTCGTGCCGGTCGCGGTGAATATCCGCGAGGCTGTGGGCGTTCGCCCCCGCGAGCACGCCGGCGGTGAGCCCAGCCGCGACGCCGGTGGCGGCGCCCGTTGGTCTGCCGGTCCGGCCCGCGTTCGCCGGACCCGGACGTCCCGCGCCGGGACCTGTCTGTCCTGGCGTGGCTTGTCCCTGGGGCCCCGGTGCCGCAGGCGTTTGGGGAGGCGCTTTCGTTGGCGGCGTGGCGGGTGGAACTGGTTTTTCGGCGGCGGGGGCCGGCGGCGTCGCCGGTTTCGCCGGGGCGGGTGGCGCGACGCGTTTCTCTTCAGCCGGCGCATGTGGCGGCGGCTTCACGGCGGCGGGGGCCGGGGGCGTTGCCGGTTTCGCCGGGGCGGGTGGCGCGGCGTGTTTCTCTTCAGCCGGCGCATGTGGCGGCGGCGGTTTCACGGCGGCGGGAGCCGGGGGTGTCGCGGGTCTCGCCGGGGCCGGCGGCTTCACGGCGGCGGGAGCCGGGGGTGCCGCGGGTTTCGCCGGAGCCGGCGGCGCATGAGGCGGTGGCGCGGCAGGCGCGTGGGGCGGGGCCTTCCTTTCCTCTTCTCTTTTCTTTTGCTCTTCCGCGCCGCCGGGCTGTGCTTGCGCCATTTGCATGGTCGCCGGTGCATATTGGGCAAATCCGGCACCGGGTTGGGCCAATAGCATGGCAGGCATGACCGTCGTCGCGGCAAGGATTGTTTTGATTGTTTTCATTTAAGAGGGCCTCGTGAAAAGACTATCGATGGTCAACCTGGTGTGAAGGTTCCCATGAAAGGGGGACGTCGTGGCTTACTTATGGCAGGGCGTGGGTTCAGGGCGGCGTCATTCGCATTTGATGCTTTGTTACATGTACGGATGCTGAATGCGGTTGGTGCTTCAAACTAGCCAGCTTGGTGCAAGCTTTAGATCCTATCAATGAATTGTCACAATTACATTTGGGACTAACGATGGAGCCGATCTACCTTCTCAGCCTAGCCTCCCGCAAAAGCGGTTGGCTGGCCGCGCGGCAAGCAACCGTCGCCAGCAACATATCGAACGCCAACACCCCTGGCTATAGAGCCAAGGACCTGGCGGCGTTCTCCGAAGTTCTCAATAAAACGCAGATGACTCTCGCGTCGACGAACGTCGGGCATATCACGCCAGACAACCCCGATGCCGTCGACGAGGCCAAGTCAGCGACGGGGAATTGGGAGGTGACGGAAACAGGAAATTCCGTCGGGCTCGAAGAAGAATTGATGAAGGCCAATACGATCAGCGGCGATTACGAACTGACCACGAATATCGTGAAGAGTTTTCACGCCATGCTGATGTCGGTCGTCAAGGAGTAATAAGCCATGATCGATCCGTTGCAGGCTGCTTTCAGCATCGCCGCCTCTGGCATGTCCGCCAACTCGGCCCGCTTGAGGGTCACGTCGGAAAACATTGCCAACGCGCAATCGACGGGGCAGACGCCGGGCGCCGATCCTTACCGGCGCAAGACGATCAGCTTTGAAAGCGCGATGGACGAAGTCTCGGGGGCCGATGTCGTGAAGGTCAGTTCGATCGGCAGCGATCCCACGCCGTTCAATTTACAGCTCGATCCCGGCAATCCGGCCGCGGATGGTAAAGGATTTGTAAAGATTCCAAATGTTAACCTTCTTATGGAGATGGGTGACATGCGGGAAGCCAACCGCTCATACGAAGCCAACCTTCAGGTCATCAAGCAGTCGAACGCCCTGTTATCGATGACCATCGGTCTGCTGAAAGGATAACCATGCTCGCCGCAATCCCTCTCGTCTCGTCCGCGATCTCGTCGCTTCTCGGCTCGTCGCAAGCCGCTCCGGTCACGCAGTCGCTGCAAGCCGTGCAATCCACGTCGTCCGGCGCCGGAGGGGATTTTTCCTCGATGATGGCGCAATTGGCCAACGGCACCGTCGATTCGTTGAACACGTCGGAGCGAATGTCGATCGCCGGGATGAGCGGCAAGGCCACGACGCAATCGGTCGTCGAGGCTGTCATGCAGGCTCAAGAATCGCTTCAGACCGCGGTCGCGGTCCGTGACAAGGCCGTGTCGGCCTTTCAAGAAGTTACGCGTATGTCGATCTGAGGGTAGGACATGAAAGCGCTCGCCATTGCGGCAACCGGTATGAATGCTCAATCGACGAACGTCGATGTGATCGCGAACAATATCGCCAACATTAATACCACAGGGTTCAAGCGCTCGCGTGCCGAGTTCACCGATCTTCTCTATGAAACACAGCGCCTCGCCGGCGTTTCGAATCGCGGCAATCAGGGCGTCGTGCCCGAAGGCGCGGAAATCGGCCTCGGCGTGAAGACGGCGGCGATTCGCACCTTGAATATCCAGGGGACGCTGACCAATACCGGAAACCAGTTGGACTTGGCGTTGACAGGATCGGGCTATTTCCAAATCACCAATTCCAACGGCGGTTTGAATTATACACGGGCCGGCGCGTTCAACACCAATGCCACGGGTCAGTTGGTCACGATCGACGGCAGCGTGGTCAATCCGCCGATCATCGTTCCGACAAACGCGACGAAAGTGAACGTCAGTCAATCCGGCGCGGTCACCGCGACGGTGACGGGATCGACGACGCCACTTGCCTTGGGCCAGTTGACCGTCGCGACCTTCGCCAATCCGGCCGGCCTGCTCGCGTTGGGCGGCAATCTGTTTCAGGAAACCGCGGCCTCCGGCGCCCCGGTCGTCGGCGTTCCCGGCGATCCCGGATTTGCCACGATCACGCAAGGCTATTTGGAAGCGTCCAACGTCGATCCCGTGAGCGAAATTACCAATCTGATTTCCGCCCAGCGTGCCTACGAAATGAATTCGAAGATCATCACCGCTGCGGATCAGATGAGTCAGACGCTCTCGAAGAATATGGGCTAGGCGAACACCGGCCTCGCTTCAACCGTTTAATGCGCGCGGAGGACAGTCACGATGCGGCTCACGACTTTACGGACGATCATCGGACTTGTCGGCGTTTCGCTCTTCGCTTGGGCCGGGCCAGCGTCCGCGGCCCAGCGGCTGCCTGTCGCCGCGGTCACCATTTACCCCGGCGACATGCTGCGCGACAACATGCTCACCGATCATGATTTTCCCGATCAGATCGCATCGGATGGCTATATCAACAAGCGCGCGGATCTCGTCGGCAAGGTCGCGCGGCGCACCTTGTTGCCGGGCCAAGCGATCTCGACCAATTCCGTCGCCTTGCCGAAGTTGGTTACGATCGGGGCGATGGTGAAGCTCATCTTCGAGGAAGGCGGTCTGACGATTTCGACTTATGCCTCCGCCCTTCAGGCGGGCGCGGCGGGTGATCTCATTTCCGTCCGCAATCTCGAAAGTGGTTTGACCCTGACGGGGGTCATCGCGCCGGACGGCTCGATCCATGTGAGCAACGGATGATGATCAGGTTTTTCGCGATTCTCGTGCTCGCCTTCGCCGTGGCATCGCCCGCGGCCTCGGCCGTACGGATCAAGGATATCGCGCAGCTCGAAGGGCTGCGCGACAATCAATTGATCGGCTACGGCCTCGTGATCGGTTTGCAAGGCACGGGCGATTCGATGAGCAACGCCCCGTTTACGCAACAATCGATGCAATCCATGCTCGAGCGTCTCGGGATCAATGTCGGCAACAGGTCGATGCGCACACGCAATGTCGCGGCGGTGCTCGTGACCGCGGATCTTCCGCCGTTCATGGACCGGGGCCAACGAATCGACGTCACGGTTTCCTCGCTTGGCGACGCCGCCTCCTTGATGGGGGGCACGCTGGTGATGACGCCGCTGTCGGGACCTGACGACGTCGTTCATGCCTTGGCGCAGGGCGCCATCGCCGTGTCGGGGACCAGCGCCCAGGGGCAGGCCGAGTCGTTTTCGCAAGGCGTCCCGACCGCGGGTCGGATTCCGAACGGGGCCATCATCGAATTGCCGAATCAGACGCGGCCCGGCGATATCGGGCCGATGACCCTCAATCTTAAAAATCCCGATTTCGCGACCGCCGTGCGGATCTCGGATGCGATCAACGCCTATTCCCTGCAACATTTCGGCGTGCGGACCGCGCAGGAGCGTGACTTTCGCAGCGTGTCCTTGACGCTCCCGCGCGGGATGGGTCCGACGCGTTACATGGCCGATATCGGGGATATTCTCGTCGAGCCCGACACCGCCGCGCGCGTGATCGTCGATTCGCGGACCGGGACCATCGTGATCGGGCAGGACGTCCAGATTTCGACAGTCGCCGTGACCCACGGAAGCCTGACGGTCCGGATCACCGAGACGCCGCAAGTTTCGCAACCGGCTCCCCTTTCGCGAGGCGGGAAGACGGTGGTTGTTCCGCGCACCAATATCGATTCGGACGAATCGGGCGGGCAGCTTCAAATTGTTCATGGGACGACATTGCGCACCTTGGTCAAGGGGCTCAATCAAATCGGCCTGAAACCCAGCGGGATTATTGCCATTCTGCAGGCCATTAAGTCGGCTGGAGCCCTGCAAGCCGAATTGATCACGCAATAACGAGGGAGGCGGCCAAGGCCGTCTCCCCTTCATTCTTGCGCCGCGGCTGACCGTCGCGAAAATATGTCCCGGCGCGTCCGGGACTCTTGCGATCAAGGACACGTCCGAACCGCCGGAAAGAGCCAGCGCGGCCTTCTCTTTTGCCGCCGCGCCACCCGCGACGCGTTCGGGCGCGAGCGTATGGCGCGACCCGTTTCCCTCTCGGATACCGCCGGCACGACAGCCCGACGCAAGCTTCCCAGGGCATTCTCGTTTCATGGAAAGCGCATCGGATGTGACGTTGGGAAAGACCATGGTGGCGACCGGCATCAAACGTTTCGCATTTTGGCTGGCCATGTCGGCGAGCCTGTGCTTGGCGCCGGTTTTTGCCGCGGGAGAGCCCGCCGACAAAGCACCGCCCGCGACGTCGGCGCCCAATCCGGACAAGCCCGGTCAGGGCATGTCGAAGCCGGGAGACACCAAGCTCGACGCAAACGGCGATTCCGTGGCGGCCAATCCGCCCGTGCCCTCGCCGGTTCGAACGATCACCGCCAGGACCGGAAATATCGGCGATGGCGCGCTTACGGGCGAAGCCAGCGCCAATGTCCGGAAATATTGCACGAACATTGCCGCCGCCGCGACCGATGCGCGGTTCGCCTGGCAATCCAAGAAGTTGCAGGAGCTCGAATCGCAAATCCGGGCGCGCATCACGGAGCTCGATGCGAAGCAAGGTGAACTCAAGAGCCTGCTCGACAAGCACGAAGCCGTCTCGAAGCAGGCGCGCGAAGCGCTCGTCGGCATTTACGCGAAGATGAAACCGGAAACCGCCGCGACGCAAATCGGCGCGCTCGATGACGAGATGGCCACCGCCGTCTTGGCGGCTCTGAGTCCTCGTCAGGCCAGCGCGATCTTCAATGAAATTACGCCTCCCGAGCGCGCCGCGAAACTCGCCGGCATGCTTGCCAATCCGTTGGCGCCTCCAGCCGATAAGAAGCTTTGAGAATGAAAAAAGTTTATGCGGCTGTTCTGTCGATGGGCATGGCGGGCTGCGCGACGAGTCCCAAGGCGATTGGTCACGAGCCGACCATGACGCCCGTTGGCGCGGGGCTTCAGGCCAATGTCGTGGCGCATGATTTTTCCGCGCGTCAGCCGCCGCCGTTGCCCTTCAACTCGCTCTACACGGAAAAGGCCAATCTGTTTCGCGATCCTCGCGCCATGCGGCCCGGCGATGTGCTGACGGTCAATATTTCGATCAACGACCAAGCCACGATCGGCAATTCGACCGGCCGCGAGCTTGATTCCACCGTGAACAATCAGTGGGATGCCGGGCTTGGAACCTCGACTAGCCCGGTCAATATCGCGGGCTCGTTCGATTCGTCGACGAAATCCGCGGCCAATGGCACGGGTACGATAAATCGTTCGGAAAAGATTCAGCTCTCGGTCGCGGCTATCGTGACAGAAGTCATGCCGGATGGAAATTTGATGGTCGCGGGCTCGCAGGAAGTCCGGGTCAACTTCGAACTTCGGCAATTGAGCGTCGCGGGCATCGTGCGTCCGCGCGATATTTCGAAAGACAATACGATCTCCTACGAAAAGATCGCGGAGGCCCGGATCTCTTATGGCGGACGCGGCCGTCTCACCGAGGTCCAACAGCCGGGAATCGGTCAACAAATTTACGATGCGTTCAAGCCATTCTAGCATGTCACGACTTTGCGATTTTGCCCCCTTTTGTCCTGGCCGCAAGACGTTCGCTCCGGGCAGAGGTTGAATTAGGAGGCCGCCATGGCGATGGCAACGATGAGCGATTCCGATTCCAAGGCGAAGGGCTCCATGATGCCCTTGATCCTGACGCTTGTCGGCCTGACCGTGCTCGGCGCGGCCGGCGGCGGCTTGGTGGGCACGATGATCATTGCGAAGGTCCGGGGATCGATGGCCGCCGCGCCGCCGCCTTCCGCGGCGCCCGCCAAAAGCGAATTCGCGGACGACATCGTCATTCGCGAGTTGTCGCCGATCGTCACCAATCTCGCGCAGCCCGAGGGAGCGAAAGTCCGGCTTCAGGCTTCAATTCTGTTCAACAAAAAAGAGGTTGCGTCCCCAACCGTGGTCGCGGCCCAAATCACCGACGATCTCATCGGCTATCTCAAGACCTTGACGATCGTGCAGCTTCAGGGCGGTAGCGGCCTCCAAAGCCTGCGGGAGGACTTGAACGAACGCGTGGCGATTCGGTCCGAAGGCCATGTCCGCGAACTCATCATCGAAACCTTAGTGGTCCAATGACAAGCTCTCTCATCAAACGCCTCGCGATTATTGCCGCTTTGACGGTGGTTTTCTCTGGACCCGCCGCCGCGCAGTCGATCGATCTCAGTGGGATTCTGCCACAGGCGGGCGGCACGGCGACGGGACGTATCGTTCAGCTTGTCGGGCTTCTCACCGTTCTGTCGATCGCGCCAGGACTGCTGGTCATGGTGACGAGCTTCACGCGTTTTTCGATCGCCTTTTCCTTTTTGCGATCTGGAATTGGCCTGCAGACCGCGCCCGCGAATATCATCTTGATCAGCCTTTCCCTGTTCATGACCTTTTATGTCATGGGGCCGACATTCGACCGCTCGTGGCAAACCGGGTTGCGGCCGATGATGGACAACAAGCTGACGGAGGCGGAAGCCTTTCCGAAGATCGTTCAACCGTTCCGCGACTTCATGCTCGCGCAGGTCCGCGACAAGGATTTAAAGCTGTTCAACGATTTGGCCAAGGATAGTATGAAGGCCACCGATCGCGACACGATCGATCTTCGCATCTTGGTCCCGGCCTTCATGATCTCCGAAATCCGGCGTGGATTTGAGATCGGCTTTTTGATCGTGCTGCCATTTCTAGTGATCGACGTCATTGTCACCACCGTCATTATGTCGATGGGCATGATGATGTTGTCCCCAACGGTGATCTCGCTTCCGATGAAGGTCTTGTTCTTCGTGCTCGTCGACGGATGGAACATGCTGGTGGGCAATTTGATCCGATCGTACACTTAAACGGGGTTCCGCCCAAGTCGGCTCGCGCCGGCTGTCCGGGGCGGGTTCTGGCCGCGAAACGAGCTCGAGCCCCATCAAGATGTCATGGCCCCAAGCCTTTCCAGGAAAACCGCGAGCGCTGTCGCGCCTTTGCCGCGCGCCGCCGCGGGTTGACGGCTTGGGGACTCGCCGGATTGGCGTATGGACAGGTTTGCCTTGCGCGCCTAAGCTTACTCAATATGGAGGTGCGTCATGGCAAAAGGTCAAGTTCGCGGCAATAAAGAAGCCAAGAAACCCAAGAAGGAAAAGCCGAAAGTGATCGCCGCCGCGCCGCAAGCGGTCAAGATCGGCGAGAAAAAGAAATAAGCGACATCGAGATGCGATGCTGGGCAGCCCCGTCATCGCATCCATTTGGCGACGGCACGCGGCGCCCAGTCTATTCTTCGACGGGTTCGCCGGCGGCGCTCCAGTCCAACATCCCGCCGGGATAATGCGCCGTAACGTCCGTGCGGCCCGCGGCCTGGGCGAGGTCCATCGCGACAAGGGAGCGCTTCCCGGACCGGCAGGACAAAACGATCCGTTTGCCGTCCTGCTTGGCCGGCAAGGTCGCGGGATTAAAGCTTTGCAGCGGGTTTAAAATCGCGCCGGGAATGTGGCCGGCGGCGAATTCGTTCGGCTCTCGGACATCGACGAGCACGATCGACGCATCCGCCAATCCACGCTTGAGCTCTTCGCGGCTTACATTTTCAACGGTGTAATTTGCCATGGCGGGTCCAAATCTCTCTATTCCGCGTCGAACATAACTGGTCGCGGGCCAGCGTCCAGAGCTGTTTCATGCCGTTTCGCATGCCGAATCGAGAAAAACGTCCCGCGGCGGCCGTTTTCGTTTGAATTCCATTCCCTCCGGGCGGCATTTTGGGCAACGGAACCGCGGGTCGCTTGACGCGGGGCGCCGCCCCCGTGCATTTCGTCGAGGGCATGTTCTCGGTGAACGTCGAATCGTCGGGCGCGGCGGGCTATGCTCAACGGATTGAGAGAGACGGTTCTTTCTTCGATCTGGGTTGCCTCTCGCGCAAAGCACGGGGTCTGGAATGCGGCGGCGCTATCATATCCTCGATGTGTTCACGAGCGCGCCGCTGGCTGGCAATCCGCTGGCGGTCGTTCTCGACAGCGCGGGTCTCGACGATGTCGCGATGCAAAAAATCGCGCGCGAGTTCAATTTGTCGGAAACGGTTTTCGTCAGCGAACCCGCCGACCCCGTGAATTTCGCGCGGCTGCGGATCTTCACCCCAACCACCGAATTGCCGTTCGCCGGTCATCCGACGGTTGGCGCGGCGGTTCTCTTGGCCAAACTTCAAGCGCCCGAACTGTTGGCGGCGCAGGATGTCGGCTTGACGCTCGAGGAGGGCGTCGGCCCAGTCTCGTGCAGCGTGCGGCACCGACGCGGCGAAGCGGCTCATGCGTCGTTCGACACGCCGCTCTTGCCTGAACCCATCGGCGACGCGCCCGGCGCGACAGAGATTGCCGAACGTCTTGGGCTGGAGGCGAAGGATATCGGCTTTGGCACGCATCGCCCCACGCGCTTTTCGGCCGGCGTGCCCTTCACCTTCGTTCCCTTGGCGTCGCTCGATGTTTTGGCGCGCGCGACGCTTCGCGGGTCGGGGTCCGCCAGTGACCGGCAGGCCTACTATCTCTACACGCCCAGCGGCGGCGGACGCGCGCATGGCTATCGCTCTCGCATGCTCGCGGCCGGCCTCGGCGTCGGCGAGGATCCGGCGACGGGTTCCGCGGTCGCGGCTTTTCCGGGCGCGCTGCTCGCTTGCGAGGCGCTGTCCGACGGCGATCATGATTGCACCTTTCAGCAGGGCGTCGAAATGGGACGGCCAAGCTTTATCGGTCTTGCCGTTACGGTTGCCGGAGGGCGCGTCATCCGCGCGGCGATCGGCGGCTCGGCGGTCATGATCGCGCAGGGAACCTTGGACTTATGATCCGGTCTGGCGCGATCGCGGAGATCGCCTCGGTCGCGTTTCGTTGCGGCTCCCACGATTGGGTTTGGGCGCGCGAGGAAGCCGATCAAATCGATGCGCATTGGGCGCGTCGCGTCGCGGCGCAGCCCGGATTGTTCGATGGCCGTGTTTTCCTCGCGGCGTCGGTCGAAATGGAGCCGGGCAGCCCCATTCTTCGCGCCGTCGCGTTCGAGACCGATTATCGCAATTTCTTGACGTGGCGCGACTTGGGTTTTCCCGGCGAAGGCGTTTTCAATCTCTTTTCGATGGGCGCTCTTCGTGCGGCTGATGGAGCTTTCATCATCGGTGAAATGGGCCCCGGCACGGCCACCGCCGGTCTCCGGTATTTTCCCGCCGGCACGCCCGATCTTTCCGATGCGCGCGATGGACAAGTCGATCTCGAAGCCAATGCGCTGCGCGAATTGAAGGAAGAAACCGGGATCGATCCCGCGAATGTGACGGTTCAAGCAGGGTGGAGCGTTGTCTTCGACGGCGCGCGGATCGCTTGTATGAAGAGACTTTTTTCACCGTTCACCGCGAACGAGATCGTGGCGCGTTTCAAATCTTTTCAAGCCCGGGAGCGGAATCCGGAACTCTCGGCTCTGATTCCGATTTGGCCCTCCGAGGGGATCGACGAGCGCTCCATGCCTCGCTTTATGCTGACTTACCTTCGGAGTTTTCTGGCGGACGGGACGGTCTTGACCGAGCCCTCGTGATGGCGGGGTTCTCTGGCGGGATTTTCCGCTCTAATTTCTCGAGAGTTTGCCGCGCCGTTGGTTTCGACGGGCTTTGCGCGGCAAGCGCTGGAACAGGAGGACAGGTTGCAGACAGTCAAATACCGGCTCGTCGATCCGCGGTTGAACCCCCGCCGGACCAAGATGGAGATCCCGGGATGGTCGGGCAAACCGGTGCCGCGAAAAGACGGGTCGAGCGAGCAGGTCTGGCATTGCATGCCCTTTACCGAGGGCGCGCAATACGGGATCGAGATTTTCTATCCTTACGACTTTGAATTGACCGTCAAAATGCAAAACGGGAAGCTGGTCTTCTCGGGCGATTTCGGTCCCGATCCAGAGACGGGATTGGAATGGCCGCCGTTCCGGACGTTCGGCGAGGTCTTCTACACGTATCAGCTGTTGCTCGACCTTAAACCGGAGCCGAGTTTTGCCGTCAGGATGGAGCCCCATCCGCGATTCTATTCCGACCGGACCGGGACCTGTCCGATCGCGGTGCCCGCCTTGGTGCGGCACTGGTGGCCGATGCTGAACTTCATGGTGTTTAAATCGCCAACGGAGGGATGCGAGCATGTTTTCAGGCCCGGAGAGCCGATGGCGCAACTTCTCGTCATTCCCGCGGAGCCCGATATGGAGCTCGAGCCGATGGGCGAGGAAGAAGCCGCCGAACGCGAGCTGCAGGGCCGCCGCATTCATGCGAGCCGCGACACGCTCGCGCTGGAATCCAAATGGACATCGATTTCCAACACGGTGTTCGACGGAACCTATCGCCACATTCTGCGGGCGGCGAAAGCACGCGAGCGGAAGGACTAGGCTCCCGCGGCGGCCTTGAACGCGCCTGGCGGTTGTCACTTGGGGGAATCACCCAAGTGACAACCCTAGCTTTCTTTTTAAGAAGTGAGAGCCCGTCCTCGACCGGACGGCTCCTCAACTTCTGGGGACATGCTAGTAGGGCGCGTAATGGTGATGGTGATGGTGGCGAAACCAGTGATGGTGGTGGTGGTGATAATACCGCCGGAAGAACCGATGATGGTGATGATGATGGTGGTAGTACTGCACCGCTTCGACCTTCGCGGTGTCGGTATCGGCTTGTTCGATCAAAACAGCGTTGCTGGCTTGGAGAAGAGGAACCGGATCCGCGACGGGTCGCAGTAGGTCGTCATAGCTCTCCGCCTTCATGGCATCATTGAGCCGCGTCACCGTCTCCGCGTGAGCCGCGCCAAAGCAAGCAAGCGCCGATGCCGCTCCAATTAAGGTCGTCATTTTTTTATTCATGGTTTCTCCCAATCGATCATGTCGCGCGTTGCCGGGGCAGATCCGCTCGATGGGGCGGCTGCAATCACGGCATAGCCCAACGCGCAATATTCGAAAAGGTCTCCGCCCGACATGTTCAAAGTCAAAAAACTTTGCACCGGCTAGAACGTTTCCCACTTGGGTGGACTCACCCAAGTGATCAGAAATCGCTCTCTTTTTAAGAAGTTGGAGCATGTCCTTAAAAAAGTCTTCAACTCGTTCGGGACATGCTCAAGGGAGAGGTCGGTCCGGATCCGCCTTGATCTCAGACCCAGTGCCCGATGACCATTATGACCGCCAGGCCACCGGCCGCTCCGAGCACGATGCGCGAGGCCGTTTGGAATTCGCCGCGGATCGTTTCTTGGAGACTTCCGAGGGTTCGTTCCATGCGGGTCTGCCATTGTTCGGAACGGCCGAGCTGGCTTTGCACAAGGGCAAGGCCTTTTTCCATGAGGGAAAGTCTCGCCTCGATCGCTTCGATATGAAGATCCGCGTCGCTTTTGACTCCGGCGGTCTCGCTGGTGACCCAGGGCCGCGCGGAAATCGTTTCGTTGCCTTGATCGGCAATGAGGCCAAGGGCTTTCGCCAAGGCATCGATGGAGCCCTCGGGCGCCCGGGTCAGGTTGCTTGTTTCATTATTCATGTCGCATATATAAAGCAAATTCCGTCACGAATAAACTGATTTTGAAGCAAAACGGGGCTTTCGGCTTCCGAGTCACAAGTTTCGCGCAAGTTCAACAAGCTTCGCGCAAGGTTAGAACGGCGCGCCGTTAAAATGCCGTAACGGCGCGTCGTCGGTCAGGCCGTCGTCTTTGTTTTCGCGGCCTCATGCGGTACGAGCGGGGAGGCCATGAGTTTGGCGTGGTCCAAAACGGTCTGGCTCGCATAGGCCATCGAGAATTGTGCCAAGGCTTCGTCCATCACGCTGTTCTTGCCCAAATAGCCCGCGATCACCACCGGGTCGCCAGTGCGCGCATGGGCGCGGGCCAGCGTCCGACCGCAAAGCGTTGCATACGCCGCCAGAGACTTGCTTTCGATCAGTTCGCCCAAGGACCCAAGGCGCCGGTTCTTGAGCTGGCGGAAGTAAAACTGCCGACCGGTTTCGTCCTGGGTCCAACCGAGAAACGGATCGCTGGCCGCCTGCATCGCGCGCTGCCCGTCGACAACGCGTTGGCCTTGGTTGGCATAGGATGTTTGCTTCGAGGCGAGCGGCGCGATGACGCTGTCCCAAGCTTGCTTCAGTTGTAGAATGAGCGGTTCATTGTCGGGAGTCGCGAACAGGCCGACCGCGCAGTAGGTTCCGACGCTTCCAACGCCGACGACCTTAAACGCGACGTCGCGGAGGCTGTAGCGGTCGAGAAGCAGACGCCGGTCCGGCAATAACGTCGCCTTGTAGTTCGCGAGTGCCTTGTCATTCAGCACTGTATGTACAGCCTCGCCGTCGGCCCCGACGTGAAAGATGGTTGGCGGCTTGTCGCCGATGACCATATCGCCCGATTGGCTGATGGTGAAATCGGGAAAGTCATTGGCCGGCTTCGCACTTTTTTCCGCCTTGATGAGTTGCGCCAATACCTTTGTTTCGAGCTCTTGATCTTCGAGCCGGCAGACTTCGTCCTCGAGACTGATACTGACGCGCCAGACGTCCAGCGGCGATTTCTCCGCGAGTTCGGCCATGAAGGTCCGGTATGACTTCGCCGCGCTCTGAGCGATCGCTTGGGCTTTCTTGTCGCCGAGCCCCGAATCTTGCGCCGCGACAGCCAAGCTGGCGCAGAGCCGTTTCAAGTCGAGCGTGAAATCGGCGCCGGGATAAGTTTCATCGAAATCGTTGATATCGAAGAGAACGCGGTTCTCCGGCGTCAAGAAGGCGCCGAAATTCAGAAGGTGGCAATCGCCGCAGGCTTGCACGAGGGCGCCGACTTGGCGATGCGCCGCGAGGTCATGGGCCATCAAGGCGGCCGCGCCGCGATAGAACGTGAAGGGCGACACGCTCATGCGTTTATAGCGTTCGGGCACCAAGGAGGCCACGCGCCCGGAATCGCTCGCGGTCAGGATGGGCAGCGGATCGCGATGCGGGTCCGGCGTGAAATCGGCATGGCTCTCGCGCGAGACCGTCTCTCGGAGGGCCTTCCCGGCATTATAGCGCGCCGCGCGCGTCGACGTGTTGGTTTGGATTTTGTCTTGGTCCATGATTCCCATCCCGTGGCGCTGGCAACGACGCTGCCCATGCTGCGTGATCTTAAGCGATAGCATGGCGGCAAGATGTTCGACAAAACTGGTTTTCCGCGGGCGCGCGGGAATCGTCGATTTGCCCTCTATTGAAAGATAGAGGCTACGACGGGTTGCCGGTCAGTTCCGGTTTGCCTGTTTGTTCAATCGCGCCCGCGGCGGCAATGCCGGCGCCGGCGGCGCGGGTTGCTCGGAAAACAAGGTGCCGGGGCCAGAACGCGCGTCGGGATGCGCTCCGCGGCTGGCGCGCTCGAGATCGCCGAAGGCCGCCCGCTGCGATTGGGGAACGTCGGGGCTTCGTGCCAAGGCGACGAAATCCGATCGCTTGTGGGGAAAGACGTCGCTGCCATGATAGACGCGAAGGCCGTCCGGTGTCATGACGGCGTCGCCACGCCGCAGTGTCGTATCGCGCAGCATGGACATCAGGGGGCCAACGGAGCCGGCCTTGCGACAAGTGCAGGCGTCGTCGAGCACCGTTTTGTAGTGGAATGCGTCCGGCAGCTCCAAATAGTTTCGCCCGCTCCGCGCATCGATGGCGTCCTCGATTTTGTCCGAGCCTTTGGGAAGAAGATAGAGCGCGGTGGCGGCCTCCGGACAATCGGCATGGCACATCGTTTCCTGCCGTTCGAGACCCCGTTCGCCTGAATAGGCGCCGATCGGGAACGAAAAGCCGTCGCACAAGCGGACGCAGATCGCTTGCCTGGATGCGCCAAGGGAATGAGCGGGGACATGACTGTAGGCCGTGACAAACCGGTGCCCGCGTTTACGTCCGCCGCCTTCGCCGGCAATGTCATGTCGAGGAACCCGGGCGTCGCCCGGCATCTTGTCGAATATCAGGTTGCCCCAGGAGAAACCGTCCGCCCGGAGCGACTTCGGGTCGGGACCCATCGCGATCAAAGCCGCCGTGGCAACGAAAAATCCAAGCGTCACGGCCGATCGAAACCGGGAGCGCTTGGAGCCTAGCCGGCGCGAAGCGAAGGACGACAGCGCTTCGCGGAACCTCTCATTGGCAGACATCGCGAGACTCCGTCACGCTAGCTTCATGTGGCCCAATGCGAATTTTGCTCGGCACGAGCTTTGAACGAGAATCATGGAGTTTTGGAGGCCCGCGTCCGAATCTCGAGGCGCCTGATCGGAATAGTCTCCCCACTTCCGAAAACGACACGCCGCGATGCCGCGCGTTACCACGCGCGCTTGTCCCTTTATACGCCTAACTGTTTGACAGGATGATGAATTGTCGCCTCTCGAGACAATGCGGCGGCGCGACGTCGGTTCCGACGAAACGGCGTCGTCCCTCGGTTCCCCGTGAACGCCGTTTACGCCGCGTCAAGCATAACAACCAAATATTCCCCCAATTTCGAACCCCATGACCGAGCTTCGTCCGCTTTTTAAGCCTTGGCCGTTAGGTATGAGGCGAGATCCAAACTTCGAGAGCGTGAATCCATGTCGACCCGATCCGTGGTGTTTGAGGAAATCCAAACAGTTGCCGCCGAGCAAAAGAAAGTTCTGGCGCTCTTGGACGATGCCGCCCCGCTATTGACGCTCGGGCTCGATTCCCTCGGCTTCGCGATCCTCGTCGCGCGGCTCGAGGAGAAGCTCGGCCGCGATCCTTTCTCGGCCTCCGACGAGGTCGAGTTTCCGGTGACGGTCGGCGATCTCGTGCGGCTTTACGAACATGCGGACGTCTGACATCCCCGCGCTTTCACGCGCGTTGGCGCGTGCGCATGGAGCGGCGTCGGGTGTTTTTCGCGATCGCGATCACGGGTTTGAAGCGGCCGCCCTGATCGCGGGGTCGAGCCTCGGCGGCCAGGTCCGCGCGCTGGCCGGGCGTTGCGTTCTCATCGCCACGCATGGGCAGATCGAAGCGGCGCTGGCGATGATCGAATTGGACGGCGTCGCGAGCCGAATCGTCATCGCGCCGCCGGACGTGAAGCAGAGCGACCTGCAAGCGATCATGGCCGACGCGGGCGTCGAGGCGATTATCGCGGACGAGCCCGGCGACTTCGCGAGCACCGGCCTTCCGCGCTTCGTCTGCCGGCTGCCGATCGTGCCCGCGAGCGAAAAGCCGCGGACGGGTTTGGAAACCGAATGGGTGCTGTTGACGTCGGGGACCACCGGCCGGCCGAAGATGGTCGTGCATCGGCTGAGCGGTTTGACCGGGGCGATCGGCGACACCCCCACGCTGGGCGCGGCGCCGGTCTGGGCGACATTCTATGACATTCGCCGCTACGGTGGCCTGCAGATCTTTCTGCGCGCGGTGTTTGGCGGCGGTTCGCTCATTCTGTCGAGCCACGGCGAACCAATCTCCGCCCACCTCCAACGCCTGGGCGCAAACGGCGTTACGCATATTTCGGGAACGCCGTCGCATTGGCGCCGCGTCTTGATGAGCCAGCACATGAACGTCATGGCGCCCGCCTATATCCGCTTGTCGGGCGAAATTGCCGATCAAGCCGTGCTCGACGCCTTGCGCGAGGCCTATCCCCAGGCCGCGATCGGCCATGCCTATGCCTCGACCGAGGCGGGGGTTGGTTTTGACGTCAACGATGGGTTGGAGGGATTTCCGGTCGCCTTCGCGGAGCGCCACGGCGGCCCGGTCGAGATGAAAGTCGTCGACGGTTCATTGCGGATTCGCTCGCAACGCACGGCGACGCGCTACGCGGGACCGGCGTCGGCCGGGCTCGCGGATGCCGACGGCTTTGTCGATACCGGCGATATGCTGGAGCAGCGCGGCGATCGCTACTATTTCGCTGGGCGGCGCAATGGGATCGTGAACGTCGGCGGCCTCAAGGTTCATCCCGAGGAAGTCGAAGCCGCGATCAACGGCCATCCCAAAGTCCTCATGTCCCTCGTCAGCGCGCGAAAAAATCCGTTTACCGGCTCGATTGTCGTTGCGGATGTCGTGCTTGATCCCGAAGCCGCCGCCGCCCTGGAAAACGGCGAGACCGGCGGCGTGACCCTCAAGACCGAAATATTGGAAGTTTGCCGGAGCGCGCTCGATCGTCACAAGGTCCCCGTTTCAATTCGGTTCGTGCCAGCCCTGGACATGACGCCTGGCGGAAAGCTGAGGCGGGTCCATGCGTAACGTCATCGTCACGGGCGGAAGCCGTGGTCTTGGCCTCGGCATGGCGCGCGGGCTTGCGGCCTCGGGCTTTTCCGTGATCGCGATTGCGCGCTCGCGCACGCACGAGATCGACGAGGCCGCGCAAGAGGCCGTCGCGGCGGGAACGGGCGCGATTCATTTTCTCCCGTTCGATTTCGCCAATCTCGACGACATCCCCGCTTTGTTCGCCACATTGCGCGAGCAGCATGGCCCAATCTACGGGCTCGTGAACAACGCGGGGATCGGGACCGAAGGCGTGCTCGCGACAATGGACGTCTCGAAAATCGAGGCGTTGGTGCGAATCAATACAATCGCTCCCCTCGTCGTGACCAAGCATGCCGTGCGCTCCATGATGTCGGCCGGGAATGGCCGCATCGTCAATATCAGCTCGATCATCGCATCGACGGGTTATAGCGGACTGTCGGTCTATGCCGCGACGAAGGCGTCGTTGATCGGGTTCACCAAATCCCTCGCGCGCGAAGTCGGGACGCTTGGAATTACGGTCAACGCGGTCGCGCCAGGCTTTGTCGAGACCAGCATGACCGGCGGAATGGACGAAGCGCATCGTGCCACGATCGCGCGGCGCAGCGCGTTGAGGCGCTTGCCCGACGTTGACGACGTCGTGCACGCCGTCGATTATCTCATGAGCGAGAGGGCGCGCAATGTGACGGGGACCGTTCTGACCGTCGATGCCGGCAATACGGCGTAATCTTCGGCTCCACGTGGCGCGCGAACATTCGTGTTAACCCGGTGGTATGCTCGAATCATGATCGCAGCGGACTTTCGTTCCGTTGCGTGTATTATAATCCGGGGTCTGCTTTGTAAGTCGGACCACTATTTGCCCGAGTTTTACGTCGGAGGTTTGGGTTCATGCGTAGCGAGACCATCGCATTGCATAGCGGTTACGACACCGATCCCACGACCAGATCCGTCGCGGTGCCGATCTATCAGACCGTGGCCTATGAATTCGAGAGTGCCGATCACGGCGCCGCTCTTTTCAATTTGGAGGCGGAGGGTTTTCGATATAGCCGCATCGCCAATCCGACGTGCGCCATATTGGAGCGCCGGGTCGCGGCGCTGGAAGGCGGGGTCGCCGCGCTCGTGACAAGCTCGGGCCAGGCCGCCCTAAACTACGCGCTCGTCAATCTCGCGGATTGTGGCGGCAATATCGTCTCGGTGCCGCAGCTCTATGGCACGACCCATACGCTCATGTCTCACGTATTGCCGCGACAAGGCATCGTGACTCGCTTCGCGGCAAGCGATCATCCGAGCGCCATCGCCGAATTGATCGATGGCGAGACACGCGCCGTCTATTGCGAGAGCATCGGAAATCCCGCTGGAAATATCTGCGACATCGCGGCGTTGGCCGAGGTCGCCCATGCGCGTGGCGTGCCGCTGGTGGTCGATAATACGGTGGCAACGCCCATTCTGTTCCGGCCGATTGAACATGGCGCCGATATCGTCGTTCAATCGCTCACCAAATTCATGGGCGGTCATGGAACGACCATGGGCGGCGCGGTGATCGACAGCGGGCGCTTCCCCTGGGCCGAAAACGCCGCCCGGTTCCCGATGTTCACAACGCCCGACGCGTCCTATCACGGCATGGTCTATACCGACCACTTCGGACCTCAGGCCTATATTCAGCGCTGCCGCAGCGTCTATCAACGGACGACTGGCGCGGTGCTTGCGCCTTTGAGCGCGTTTCTTTTATTGCAGGGGATTGAAACCGTCGCCCTGCGCATGGAGCGGCATGTCGAGAACGCGCGCGCCGTCGCCGAATACCTGCGACGCGATTCCCGGATTGCCTGGGTGAATTATGCCGGATTCGAGGATAGCCCCTATCGCGCTCTGTCCTTGAAATATATGGGCGGGAAAGCGTCGTCGCTGTTCACCTTCGGCGTCGTGGGCGGACTCGAGGCGGGGAAGGCGTTTTACGACGCGTTGAAACTAATCAAGCGCCTCGTCAATATCGGGGACGTGAAGTCGTTGGCCTGCCATCCCGCTTCGACGACCCACCGGCAAATGTCCGCGAGCCAGCAGCGCGATGCCGGCGTGACGCCCGATCTCATTCGCGTCAGCATCGGCATTGAACATATCGACGATATTATCGCGGATATCGATCAAGCGCTGGACGCCGCCCGGGAATCATTCCACAGCATTGCCGCGGAGTAGAGGCTTAGAGATGCCCGTTTTGCTTGAAGCCCGCAGCCTCGGCGACGACAACCATGCAATTGGCACGGCGCCGCCGGGCGATTGTCTCGAAATCGGGTTGCTCAATAATCTCGGGGATGGTGGGCTGGCCAGTGGCGAGCGTCAGTTCATTTCGCTTCTCGAAGCCGCGGCGGGTGATGCCGTCGTTCGGCTCACGCTTTATTCCTTGCCGCAGATCCGGCGTAGCCAAGCCACGCGGGAACGGATTCGCGGGATGTATTCGAGCATGTCGAGCATGCTCTCGGGGCGTTTGGATGGTTTGATCGTGACCGGCGCCGAGCCTTCGGCCCCGGATTTGCCGAGCGAAACCTTTTGGCGCGGCCTGACCGAGGTGATGGATTGGGCGGAGCATCACACCATTTCGACGATTTGGTCATGCCTTGCCGCGCATGCCGCCGTGCTGCATCTCGATGGCATCCAGCGTCAACCGCTCCCCGCGAAGCAGTCCGGCATCTACGAATTTCAGCGCACGGGGGATCATGCCTTGCTCGCGGGCACCGGCGCATCTTATCGCGCCCCGCATTCCCGGTTCAATGGTTTGGACGCCGAGAGCCTCGAATCCCACGGCTATCAGGTTCTGACCCATTCGCGAACCGCCGGCGTCGATACATTCGTGAAAAAATGGGGAAGCCTCTTTGTCTATCTCCAGGGGCACCCCGAATACGACGCGCCCGCGCTGACGCGCGAATATCGGCGCGACATCCTGCGCTTTTTGACAGCGGAATCCGGCCGCTATCCGACAATGCCCGAGAATTATTTCCGGGACGACGTGGAAATGCGATTGCGGGATTTTGAAATGCTGGCGCGGATCGAGCGAAAGCCGGAAAGCATGTTTTCGTTCCCCGTGAGCATCATGGGCGATGGACTCAAGGCCGAGTCTTGGCGCCAGGATGCCGCGACGCTGATCCACAATTGGCTGCGATATCTTCGCGCGCAAAAGTCTTGAGCCGAGACGGCGCAAGGAAGGAAACCTAGGGCCATGGCGATTCTCAAACCCACCGCCGCGATGACGCCGACCTGGACCTTTTTCGAAGGCGAATGGCAGCCGGGCAATGTTGCGATCATGGGGTCGCGGACCCATGCCGCCTGGCTCGGTTCCATGGTCTTCGACGGCGCGCGCGCTTTCGAGGGGGTGACGCCCGATCTCGATCTTCACTGCCAAAGGGTCAATGCCTCGGCCGCGAGTTTTTTTCTACAGCCGGTCGTTTCCGTCGACCGCTGGATCGAATTGGCCCATGACGGCATCAAGCGCTTCGCGCCGAACACCGAGCTTTACATCCGGCCGATGTATTGGGCGGAAGACGGCGCGGCGGGTGGCGGGGTGCGCTTCGATCCCGTCACGACGCGATGGTGTCTTTGCATTTACGAAGCCGCGCTTCCCGTGCCCACGGGGAGCGCGATCACATTGTCGCCATACCGCCGCCCGACGCGCGAGAGCGCGCCGGTCGAGGCCAAGGCGGGATGTCTTTATCCCAACAATTCACACGCACTGATCGAAGCCTATCGTCGCGGTTTCGGCAATTGCTTGCTGCGCGACATGCTCGGCAATATTGCCGAACTCGCTAATTCGAACGTCTTTCTCGCGAAAGATGGCGTCGTTTACACGCCGGCGGCGAATGGGACGTTTTTGAGCGGCATCACGCGAAACCGCGTCATCGGACTGCTTGCCAAGGCCGGGGTCCATGTCGTCGAGACGGTGCTCCGCTACAATGATTTCGAGACCGCCGACGAAATTTTCTCGACCGGCAATTTCTTGAAAGTCGCGCCGATCACGCGGATCGACGAGCGCAAGCTCGAGCCCGGTCCTTTTTACAAGCTCGCGCGCGGTCTCTACTGGGATTTCGCCCACGGCGCGGCCCGTCAAGACTAAGACGTTTTAACGTCCCTTGAGGGCCTGTTCGCGGATTCGCGTGAGCGTCGTTCCCGGCAGAATCGCATCGGGATCGATTTTGAGGTGGATGATCGCGGGCATTCGCGAGGCCTTCGCCAATTCGTAGGCGCCCGCGAATTGCTCGGTGCGCTCGACGGTCACGCCAAAGCCGCCGAAGGCTCGGGCATAGGCGGCGAAATCGGGATTGCGCAATTCCGTCGCGCAAATGCGTCCGGGATATTCGCGCTCTTGATGCATTCGGATCGTGCCATAGAGCCCGTTGTCGCAGATGATGACGACAAACGGCAGATCATATTGAACGGCGGTCGCGAACTCCTGTCCGTTCATGAGAAAGTCGCCGTCGCCGGCAATGCAGAGCACGTCGCGGTCGGGATAGAGCCGCTTCATCGCGACGGCGGCGGGAACGCCGTATCCCATCGCGCCGGCGGCCGGCGCGACATGTGTCCCATAGCGACGGAAACGGTAGAAACGATGAATCCACGAGGCGAAGTTCCCGGCGCCGTTGCACAGGATCGTCTCCGGCGGAATGAAATTCCGCAGCCAAACCATGATCGCGCCAAGGTTCACGTCGCCGGGCTGGGGGGTCGCCACGTCGGTCCAGGCTTTGTAGTCCGCATGGGCTTGCGCGGCGCCGCCACGCCATGCCGGCTTAGACGGAGCTTCGAGCGCGGCGAGCGCCGGGGCAAAGCGCCGGGGCGTTGCGTTGATGGCGAGATCCGGCGCGAAAACGCGGCCCAATTCCTCGGCCGCCGCGTGGATATGCACGATTCGCGTCGTGGCGACGGGAATATCGAACAAGGCATAGCCTTGCGTCGGAATATCGCCCAGACGGCCGCCCGCGACGATCAGGAGATCGCAGGCCTTGAGGCGCGAAATCAACGCCGGATTGGGTCCAATCCCGAGATCGCCGGCGTAGAGGGGATGCTCGGCGTCAAACAGCGGAAGCCGGCGATAGCTGGTGATGACCGGGAGTTCGAAGTGCTCGGCAAAATTCGTGATCGCGGCGCAGGCCGCTGTGTTCCAACGGCTGCCGCCCAACAGGAGCAGGGGATGCTGGGCCTCGGCGAGCAGCGTTTGCAGGCGCGCTAAATCCTCGGCGCCGGGGCTCGTTTCGACGGGTTGAAAGGCGGGCGCGTCGGCAACATCGGCGCGATCCGTCAGCATATCCTCGGGAAGGCTCAGGACGACGGGCCCAGGACGCCCGCTCGTCGCGGCGTGGAAGGCGCGGGAGATGAGCTCCGGCATCCGCGCGGCGTCGTCGATCTCCGCCGTCCATTTGGTCATGCCGCCAAACAGGGCGGGATAGTCGACTTCCTGGAACGCGTCGCGGCCGCGCACTTTACGCTCGACTTGGCCGACGAAGAGGATCATCGGCGTCGAATCCTGCTGCGCGATATGCACCCCAAGCGCGGCATTGGTGGCGCCGGGCCCACGGGTCACGAAGCAGACGCCGGGGCGTCCGGTGGCTTTGCCGACGGCTTCCGCCATCATCGCCGCGCCGCCCTCGTGGCGGCAGACGGTGACGGTGATATCGCGATCATGGAACGCATCGAGCACGGCGAGATAGCTTTCGCCAGGGATGCAGAAGACATGCCTGACGCCGTGCGCGATCAGTTGATCGACAAGAATTTCGGCGCCCGTGCGGGCTTCGCGGGGCGGAGCCATGAGGTCTAGAAGCCGAGCGCTTGGCGCGCCGAAGCGGGCCACGACTTCGGGTCGAGACCATGCGTCCAAAACAAAGCGATCGCGAGCCGATCCATGCCGAACGCCACGCATCCCGTATGGGACACTGCGCCCTCGGCATCGGCGAGCTCCCAGGTCTCGCCGAAGTGATCGCGATGGTAGTTGAAGCTCATGCAAGCCGTCGGGCGGCTCTCCGAATGCAGCGGCACCAGAAGTTCGAATTTGAGCGATTGCTGCAATTGCGCAATGGCCATCATCTGGCCGGTGCGACCAAAGAACGGATCGCTGGCCTGTTCGACCCGACACGGCAAGGCGAGCTGGGCGGCAAGGTCTTGCGCGCGTGTCAACCAGGCCTCGCGGAATTCGGTGATCTGGGCGGGGGTTCCGATGCGGACATATTCGCGCATGCGAAAGGATTGCAGACGATCGAGGTCACGCGAGGGCTCGCGGCGGAAACAGTCGCAGGCGACATCGAAGAGGTAGCCGTCTCGCGGCACGATGCCGCGCGCGGCCGCGATCGGATAGACAGGGTAGCAAGCGGCGGGCGAAAGCACGAGATCGGTGGCCTCGAGCGCGCTGGTCCAATCGCCGCCCGTGGTCGCGCGATTCGCGGCGGCGCGGATGTCCGCCTCCGAACCATGCAGGGCGCAAGCACAAGCGAGGAGGTTGGGAAAGCTTTTGAGGTATCCGCCTTTTTCGAGATCGCGACGGCTCATCACGGGCGGGAAGCGAAACACCTCGGCGCGGGCGTCGCGCTCGCGCGTGATCATGAGCGTCAAGCGCTCGACAACGTCTTCATAGAGTTGGGTTCGCGCATAGACGCCATCCGCGCCCATCGGCCGGAAGAGCGTGTCGAGCAGCAGCGGCTGAGGATCGGCGCTTGGGGTGGGCTTGCTGCGCATCATGACGGTCATCGGTCGTTCTCCAAAGGCGGTTGCGCTTGGCCCGGCGTCGGATCGCCAAGCGCGGTCTACAAAAGACTCTAATCGAACAGCGAGGCGGGGATGCCCCGCATCAAGGTGGCCGAAGCGATATTGGTGGCAATGCGATCGTTGTGGATCATGATCGGAGCCGACAGCGCGTCGCGCAGATGGCGGCCCAAGCCAAAGTCGCCATTGTTGCGATAGCCGGCGAGACCGCTGGCGCGCATCGCGCTCATCACGGTTTCGACGGTCAGTTCCGAGGCTTCGATCTTGAGAAGGCTCATGCTGGTTTGAAAGTCGATCGAGGTCAGGGCGCGCTCGTCGCCGTCAATCTGCTCGAAGGTTTGCAGATTCGTCGCGATCAGCGCGCGCAGCTTGCGCAGCGATGCGACTGCCTTCGTATAGTGCGCGGCGCCGGGCGGCATTTGCCCGCCCGCGCGGCGGGCCGCGGTGCGAACGAAATTTTGGCTTCGCGAGACCGCGCCGGCGGCAATGCCGGCCCAGAGCGCGGCCCATGTCAGATGCGACACCGGGACCATCGATTGCGGATGGATTTTATCGTAGCCCACGGGCATGATTTGCGCGGCTATTCCCTTGGCCTTGAGGCGGAAGCCGGCGCTGGCGGTGCCGCGCATGCCGAAGGCGTCCCATTCGCTCGAGGGCTCCAGCGTGTAATCGTCGCGTGTGAAGATCGCCAGCACTTGATCGGACGGCGCCGCGTCCGGCGAGCGCCGGGCGGTCGTCACAAGGACGCCGGCTTCGACGCCGTAGGAGATCACGCTCGCGTCGCGATCGAGTTCGACGGCGGCGCCATCGCCGATCAGCGGCGCGGCGCTCGAGCGCACATTGCCGCCCGCGTTGCCTTCCGTTGTCGACGAGGCAAACAGGAGTTGCTCCGTGGCGGCGCGCTTCAACAGCGCTTCATGCCAGCCGCCGGGCTGATAATGCCGGGCGACGCAGGCGAGCGCCGCCTGATGCATCGCGACGATCATGGCGGTCGAGGCGCAGGCTTGGCCTAAGGTGTAACAGACATCGGCGGTTTCGGTCAGGCTCGCGCCCAGACCCCCGAGTTCGCGCGGAATGAGAAGGCCCATAAATCCGGCTTCTTTCGCGGCGGCGATCGCGGCGCTCGGAAAGACGCCGTCGCGATCGACCTGTTCGGCATGTTGGGCCGCAACGGTCGCGACAGCCGCGGCGCGCTGACGGAGGTTCGCCGCGTGGTCCAGATCCTCGATGCCGATGGCTCCGAGCGGCGTCCTGGCGCTCGCGTTGCCGTGAATCCCGGGTATCGTCATGCCGTGCCTCGTCTGCAATAACCTTGATGCTGTCCAGCAAACGGCGGCATGTCGCTTCAGCCGCCGCAGCTGTCTATCGCGGAATGCCGAATCTTATAGGGCTTTTTGCTGTTAAGTTTGTTAAAGCCACGCTAAAAAGCGGATTGATGGTAATTTTTAAATTAATGAATTCCCGCATATTTCAGAACTATAAACCAAATAAAGTTTTCACGCGATTTCCGTAGTCTGTATTGGCATGCGATTTGAGGCATATAACTTTCGTAAATCATTAATAAATGGATAACATCAGTGTTAAAAAGTGGGCTGTTAGTTATAAGCGCTCTGTTTAATTGACTCCGAACGAGTCAGCAAGCATTTTTGCAATCATTGAACGGTCGGGTGGCGCGTGTGTCTAAAGCAACGTCGCTGTGCCGCGCCGCCCACGAAAAGGAGTTGAGCCGTGCTCGACACGAGAACACATATCGTCAGTGGTAAGATCGCCCAGGTGGTCAATGACATCGCAATGCGTAATGGCCTGAAACGTCCGATCGGCGAAACCGAGGGGCTGGTCGACAGCGGTTTGAACTCGATTGCCATGGTCGATCTGATGCTCGCCATCGAAGCGGCCTTCGACATTGCGATTCCGCCGCCCTATCTGACGCCTGAAAACTTCCGTTCGATCGCGAGCATCGAAGCGGTGATGTCGCGCTTGACTGTTGGTTCGGCGTGAACGCGCCGGCGGTTCCGTCTCAATTCGGAGCGGTGGCCGCGGCACCTTCGACCGCCGCGGCGCGTGGAGCCGTCTCCGCCTCCGCGATCTGGACCCGCGCCCTGCAGCGGACAGCGGGAATCACGGATGATCAGACAGTCTTGCTTGCGGATGTCGTGGACGCCCATGCCGCATGCGCCGCCGGGGCGCCAGCTCTGTTGGCGGATCGAGGCTCGCTGACCTATGGCGCCTTGGCGCAAAGGTCCAACCAAGTCGCGCGCTGGGCGATGGATCGTGGCTTAAAGACCGGCGACACGGTCTGCTTGATGCTGCCCAACAGTCCTGATTATCTCGCGATTTGGCTGGGGCTGTCTCGCGTCGGGATCGTCACGGCGCTTTTGAACACGCAAATCACCGGGGCGTCGCTAGCGCATTGTATCGCGATTGCCGGCGCTCGTATCGCCATCGTCGATTCGGCGTGGCTCGATATCTACAGAACGGCGGCGCCGGAGGGCGAGATTTGGGTCCATGGCGGCGCCCGAGCCGGCGTGCCGCGGCTCGAGCCCAGTATCGAAACACACGCCAGTGGTCCGCTCGATGAGGCCGCCCGCGCCGGTCTGACGCTTCGGGATCCGGCACTCCTGATTTATACGTCGGGCACGACCGGCTTGCCCAAGGCGGCGCGGGTCAGTCATTACCGCATTCGGATGTGGAGCGAATGGTTCGCCGGTCTCATGGAGGCCACGCCGAACGATCGTCTCTATAATTGCCTTCCCATGTATCACAGCATTGGCGGCGTCGCCGCGGTCGGGGCCATGCTCGCGGCGGGGGGCGCCGTCGTCGTTCGGGAAAAATT
This sequence comes from Beijerinckiaceae bacterium, assembly GCA_031291515.1. Taxonomy (GTDB): domain Bacteria; phylum Pseudomonadota; class Alphaproteobacteria; order Rhizobiales; family Beijerinckiaceae; genus RH-AL1. The sequence continues at coordinate 31,592 of JARLIW010000195.1, forward strand.
TTCAGCGTCGCGCTTTTGGGATGAGGTCGCGGCGTGGGATTGTACGATATTTCAATATATCGGCGAGCTCTGCCGCTACCTCGTGAATCAGCCGGCGCGAGCGATGGAACGAGCGCACCGGTTGCGCCTTTGCTGCGGCAACGGATTGCGGGCGGATATATGGGACGCGTTCCGCTCGCGGTTCGCGATTCCACGGCTGCTCGAGTTCTATGCGGCAACGGAGGGCAGCTTTTCGCTTTTCAATGTCGAGGAACAGCCCGGCGCGATCGGGAAAATTCCCGGTTTCATGGCGCACCGCTCGCCTGTTGCCTTGGTCCGTTTCGATTTGGAAGCCGGGGTCCCCGCGCGGACGCCGGAGGGATTTTGCCTGCGCTGCGAACCGGGCGAGCCCGGGGAGGCGCTGGGCCGGCTCGCGCAGGGCGAGGCAGGTCTTTCGACGCGTTTCGAAGGCTATACCAATCGCGCCGAAACCGAAGGCAAAGTTTTGCGTGATGTCTTCGAGAAAGGCGACGCGTGGTTTCGGACCGGCGATCTCATGCGGAAGGACCGCAAGGGATTCTATTATTTTGTCGATCGCGCCGGCGACACCTTTCGATGGAAAGGGGAAAACGTCGCCACGCAGGAGGTCGAAGCCGTGCTTTGCCGCTATCCCGGCGTCAGAGAAGCGAATGTCTATGGCGTTGCAATTCCGGGAATGGACGGCCGCGCCGGCATGGCGGCGGTGGTTGCCGATCCCTCTATCGACCTCACGGCGCTTCACGCCCACCTTCAGCAGAATCTTCCCGCCTTCGCCCGGCCTCTCTTTCTCCGGCTCCGAGGGCAAATGGCGGTGACAGGGACATTCAAGCATCAGAAGCAGGCTCTCATTGGCGAGGGCTACGATCCCGCAACGGTTGCCGATCCGCTTTACCTGAACGATACCGAGCGATGCGCCTTTGTCGCGCTGGATGCCGCATTACATTCGAAGATTGCGACGGGCTCCCCGCGGCTTTGACGGGCCTCCCCCCTTTCGGAATTAAGCGGTCTCGGTGTGGATCGCGCCTTTCCGCCCCCACCGGCGTCGATTTGAAGAATCCCCAAAATAGACGAGCCGTTGTTACCGGGTGTTAACCATCCGTTAGGCTTAACATGCTTTAACTGGCATCCTCGGGGCTCTTATGCGCCCCAGCCGCGCTCTCTTTACGATTGAGCAATATGGCGAGTCCTATCTTCCAGGCACGGAAGGTTGGACCCCGGCAAGTTTCGCTCCCGTCCAAAGGCATTACGCCGCCCTATCGTGCCGGTCCCGGTCCGGAATGTGTCCAATAGCTTCCAACCCACGATCACAGGGACGTAGACCATGTCTAGTAGCATTCTCACGAACACTTCGGCGATGAACTCTGTTTCGAGCCTCGCGGCGACCCAGAGCCAACTTGCCTCGACTCAAAACCAGATTTCCACCGGCCTTGCCGTCAGCAGCGCGGCTGACAACGCGTCCTATTGGTCGATCGCGACCTCGATGCGTTCGGACGTCGGCGCGCTTTCCTCGGTGAGCGACTCGCTCAACCTCGGCGTTTCCGTCGTTTCGACCGCGTTGCAAGCCGTCAGCTCGTCCATCGGCGTTCTCTCGCAGATGAAAAATCTTGTCGTCAGCGCCCAGACCGCCGGTCAGGACACGTCGACGATCGATACGCAGCTTCAACAGCTTCAGACCCAGCTGCGGACCTTCTCCAACTCGGCATCGTTCAACGGTGTCAACCTCTTGACCTCGACGAGCGGCGCGACGACCAACACATACAACGTCGTGACGTCGTTCTCGCGGTCTGTCGCTGGGCAAACGAGCACCGACTCGGTCGGACTGACCGACATCTCCTTGACCCAGGCGCTTTACAGCAGCAACGCCGATCAAGGGGCCACGAACTATACTGGCGCGGGCATTCTCGACAAGGTGAATACCTCGACCGGCTATAGCATCGACAACCTGATCACGAGCAGTGTCACGGCTTCTGGCTCCGACACGACGACGACGACCCTTCTGACCGACGAACAAAACCAGATTGAAGCCGCAATCTCCTCGTTGACCACCGCGGCCGGCATTCTTGGTTCGACTCAGTCCAACTTGACGGCCCAAGGGACCTTTACCCAGACGCTGTCGAATTCCTTGACGTCTGGTGTCGGTTCTCTCGTCGATGCCGATATGAACCAGGCTTCCACGCGGTTGAATGCTCTTCAGACGCAGCAACAGCTTGGTATCCAGTCCTTGAGCATCGCGAACCAGAACAGCCAGATGATCTTGAAGCTCTTCGGTCTGTAAGCCGCGAGCAACCCGCCATGAAAAAGGGACCGTCTCCGGGGGGCGGTCCCTTTTTACTTCAAGTTTACGTCGACGGCGAATGGGCGAGGTGGTTGGCCACTTTGGCGGAGTTCGTCCATGCGCAAAAGCGCCGCCTCGAAATTTTTTGTATATCTCGGCGTATCGAAGAGCGCTGTGTTCAAACGGTTGTCTTGCAATCGTTTCCGGATCGCCGCCAAGCCCGCGGGATCGTGCGCCAGCTTCATCGCCAAGGCTTCGTAAGCTTCGAGCGAGCCCGTGACAAGGTCCGGCATCTCGATCGCGTGAAGGAGGCTGGCCGCGACACGGCTCGCAAATGTCTCGCCCTGGCAGGTAATGAGGGGGAGACCGGCCCACAACGCCTCGCTTGCCGTCGTGTGAGCATTGACGGGCAGGGTATCTAGAAACAAATCGGCAAGGGCGAGCCGGGCCAAATGCTGTTCCGGCGCGACGAACGGCGCAAAAACGAGACGGCCTGGGCCGATCCCGCGCGCGGAAGCCTCCCGCAAAAGGTTCTTTGCCACGCGTTTCTTCGGGGCGAGAAGCCACAGGACCGATCCCGGAGTCTCGCGCAGGAGCCGCATCCAGATATCGAAGATTTCAGCGGTTATCTTGTAGGGATTGTTGAAGCAACAAAAGACAAACCCATCTTTCGGCAAACCAAACTCCGCGCGTTCAGGCAGGCCGCGCGGCAGGGCGCGTCGTCGGTCGTTCGGCTGATAACAATGCGGCAGATGAACGATCTTTTCGTCGAAATGAGCCTGATGCGCCATTGGCGCGACATGCGGGTCGGCAACGATATAATCAATAAAAGGTGCGCCCATCGTGCCGGGAAAGCCCAAATAATTGACCTGAATGGGCGCGGGTTCGTAGGCGAGAATCTTGACGCGGGCCCCCTGCGTATAGCCCTTGAGGTCGAGAAGAATGTCGATTTGATTGGCGTGGATTTTCATTGCCGCGCCGGCGTCGGAGAGACCGCGTAGATCGGCGAAATGGTCGAAGGCATCGACGACACGTTGCCGGAGAATGCTTCCGTCATCGGGTCCGAGCGAATAGCCGAATAGCTCGAAGCGGGTTTTGTCGTGTTGCTCCAGCATGTCGACGATCAGCATCGCGGTGGCATGGCTATGGAAATCGGCCGATAGGTAGCCAAGTCGGAGCTTGGAGTGCTTTTGATCCACGGCGGTCGGCCGATAGGGAGCAAGAGGCGCGGGGGCCAATTTGCTCAAACGTTCGCCCCAAACGCGGGCGCAGCGCAATTGTTCAATGGGCGATGCGGTCGCCGTCATGACGATGAAGGGGGAAACCACGCGGCCTTTGCGGTAGCTATTTTCCCAGGCCTCTTCTTGCTGGCTCGCAAGTCCGTCCCAATCGCAAGCGTGTTGCCTGCGGTGGCAAAGCTCGACCAAGGCCTCGCCATGGTCGGGGTCGAGCTCGACTATTTTTTCGTAGATTCCCTGCGCCTCGTCGTCGTCGCCGTGAAGCCGGAGCGCCGCCGCCAGGTTGAGATAGACATCGGGATGGCGGGGCGCGAGCGCGGCGGCCATGCGAGCCGTGGCAATCGCCAGCTCGACTTGCCCCAGGGTTATGAGGACGGCAGCCATGTTATTATAGGCCCGCGCATCTCTCGGACGATAGGCGACGGTCTTCTGGTAGGCATCGAAAGCGGCCGCCGGTTCGCCCTGGTCCTCGTAAATCAAACCCATCTGAAAGTAGACGTCGGGATTGGCGGGTTCGATCCGCCACGCGGAGGTCAACGCCTTCAGAGCCTCATGATACAGTCCCGATTCCGCGAGCGCCTTGGCCGCCGTGATGTAATAGTCCGCCTTGGGAGCCGAACGGCTGAGAATGATCGCCTTGCCGCAATGATCGAGCGCCCTTTCGAGAAGCCCTTGCTTGAGGCAGACTTCCGCGAGACCGCCAAACCCCGCGGATACGCCGGGCTGAAGGCCGATGGCGGTCCGGTAGGCATGCTCCGCCCCTTTGAGATCGCCCTGATCCTTCAATGTGGCGCCGAGACCCAACCAGGCTTCGATGTGTCGACGGTCCTGTTCGAGACATGTCCGAAAAAGCGAGGCGGCGGTTGAAAGGCTTCCGGAGTTTTGCGCGGCGACCGCCTTTAGATATCCGTCATGACCGATCGTTTCCGGTGACGACCGTATCGGCTCCTTTGGCTTCGGAGTACGCTTCGTTTGACGCGCTCGTTTCACGACGCCGCGCCTCCGGAAGGAGACGCCGATTTATGCTTTGGGATCAACATTGATCGGCCACGGTAAAGGCCTCCGGCGCCAGCCCGGACTGGCGTTGCTCGAACATGCGGGTCAGAGCCGCTTCGAAATTTCTGACATAGCGATCGGAATCGAACAGCGGCGTGACGAGGCGGTTCGCCGCCAGCTTCCTTCTAATTCGCCGCAACTCGGAGGGGTCTTGCGCGAGAGCCAGGGCTTTCGTTTTATAGGCTTCGAGTGAATCCGTGATCAGTTCGGGCAGGCCCACGGCGGTGAGAAGGCTCGCGGCGACGCGGCCCGCGAACGTATCGCCGAGGCATGTCAAGACGGGGAGCTCCGCCCACAGCGCATCGCTGGCTGTCGTGTGGGCATTATAGGGTAAGGTATCGAGGAAGAGATCCGCGAGCTTCAGCCGCGCCAAATGCTCGCTGTTGGGACGTCGCGGCGCGAAGACCAGCCGGTTTGGATCGATGCCTCGCGCGGCCGCGTGATGCCTGAGGTTTGTCGTCGCGATCTCATTGGTCGCGAAGAGCCATAGGACCGATCCCGGCAATTCTCGCAACAAATCCATCCACAAATTGAACACAAAATCCGGAATTTTGTAAGGATTGTTGAAGCAGCAGAAGACGAATCCGTCTTCGGGGAGATTATAGGACGCTCGCGAAGCGCTGAGGGGAGCAATCGCGCGTTTTCGGTCGTTTGGTTGGTAACAGTGCGGGAGCAAAGCTAATCTCTCGCTATACGATCCGGCATGGCTTTCGGGAATGACGATCGGGTCGGCAATGATGTAGTCGATGTAGTCCGCGCCCATCGTGCCCGGATATCCGAGAAAGTTGACTTGGATCGGAGCGGGGCGGACGGCGAAGATCTCGGTTCTGCAATCTTGTGTATAGCCTTTCAGATCGATGAGAATATCGATTTCGTCGGCATAAATTCGCCGCGCCGCTTCCGAATTGGAAATCGCGCGTAGCTCGCGGAACGTATCGCATGCCTCAATGACGCGCTTGCGCAGTTCGCTCCCATCTTCGGGACCGAAGGAGTAAGCGAAGATCTCGAAACGATCCTTGTGATGCTTTTCAAGCAACTCCACCATGAGGATCGCGGTGGCGTGATCATGGAAGTCGGACGAGACATATCCAATTCTGATCCGGCCGGGATTTTCCTTGATTGGTTTGGCCGGAAAGGGCTCGCGGATGAAAATCCGGTCTCGCTTGTATTTTGCCCATATCAGCGCCGCGGCGAGCTGCGATTCGCGTGTCGAATTGGGGGCAATGACAAGAGTGAACGGCGGAACCGGGGAGTCAGGGCGCCCCGTGAAGGAATCCAAAATCCGCAAGCTCGCCTTCTGGCCTTCCCAGTCGCAAGTGTATTGCTTGATGAGACAGAATTCGACATGCGACTGGACGAAATCGGGATCGAGTTCGAGCGCGCGCCTGTTCTCCTGGACCGCTTCCTCCCATTTGCCTTCGATCCGCAGGGAGCGCGCCAGGTTATGGTGAGCGATGGCATCATCCGGGGAAAGGGCGACGATGAACCGGTAAATCGCGGTGGCGAGGTCGAACCGGTTGTCGGCGTTCATGAGGCCGGCGAGATTCATGTAAGCCCGAATGAATTTCGGTTCGATCTCGAGCGCCTTTTGATATGCGGCGAAGGCGTCCTGCGTCCGGCCTTGCTCCTGATAGAGAGCAGCCAAGGATCGATAGGCTTCCGCGTCGTCGGATCTAACTTCGGCAATTTTTTCCCAAACCGTCAGGGCTTCTTGCTGCCGGCCCTTCGCGATGAGAAGCTTGTAAAGCTCGCGAAGAAGTGGCGGGTCGTCCGGGGTTTCCCGCGTTGCGTTTTGCAATGCGGTGATGGCGTCGTCGATGTGGCCGAACCGACATAAGGTGTCGCTGAGGAGAATTTGGATGGGCGCAAGCTTGGGATTCTGGGTGGCGGCCCGCCTGATATCGCCGATCGCGTTTTCGCCTTGGCCGAGGTCCTTCCAGATTTCGGAGCGCACGATCAGCCCTTCGCCGGCGGCGGCCCCGATGGCAAAGCCCTTGCCGCAGGCTTCGAGCGCTTCGTCGAATCTGCCGCGCCGGCGCAGAACCTCGGCAAGGCCGAAATGGTTGCCCGCGATTTCCGGATGCACGGCCAGGGCCTTGCGATAGGCGTCCGTCGCCCCGGCGAGGTTTCCTTGTCGCCGCATCGAAGTCGCGATGCCCGTCAAAGCATCCGGCTGCTTGGGATCTAGGTCCACGACGCGAAGGTAGAGCGCGGCGGCCTTATAGTAATTGGCGGCCGCGGTTTCGCTGGCCGCCTCTCGCAACAGCGCAGAGATCTGGGCGCGGGTATCACCTTCCGCCGCCTTTGACCGAAACGTCCTCGAAATCGATTCTTGTGGCATTTCTGATGAATCCTAATCCGTCGTCTTACGGGCCGTTAAAATCCGCAACCTGACACCCAGCGCAGGGCAACGTCATCGGCCAATTCGGCCACCGATGGCGGGCTCCCGCCATCGCCATGGGAAGGCGAGGGCCAGACTAGAGAGAGGTTAAGGATCGAGCCTTTCGCCAAGCTGATGCAGCCACGGTGCGCATCCATATCGTTCGGTTGCGCGCGTTGCCGCCTTTGCGCGGGCCAGCCCATGCTCACGGTCGAAACGCCCGCAGGTTCGCGCGATATCGGTTTAGGTCCCCAATTGACCGGATGTCACATCGTTTTGTCCGGGACGGGTGGGGTGCAACCCCCTGAATACGTGGGAAATACCAGTGGATGGATGCGCGTCCGGGCCGGTCCGGCGAGATGGGCCGACCCGGAAATGACGAAAAGCAAAAATTAACGTTAAAATTTACGATTAATAAATCTTCATCGTTCATTGATGAGGGAACGGAAGGTTGGACATCAACGAGTGTGACTCAGGTCCAAAGGCATTAGGCCGCCCTGTCGTGCCGGTTTTGATCCGGAATGTCCCAATCCACTTTCCAACTCACAGGGACTTACAGTTATGTCGAGCATCCTCACCAACGTGTCGGCTATGAACGCTGTTTCGAGCCTCTCCGCGACTCAGAGCGCGCTCTCCGAGACCCAGAACCAGATTTCGACCGGCCTCGCGGTCAGCAGCGCGAAGGACAATGCCTCCTATTGGTCGATCGCGACCTCCATGCGGTCCGATGTCGGCGCTCTTACGGCTGTCAGCGACTCAATCAATCTCGGATCGTCGGTGGTTTCCACCGCCTATCAAGCCATCAGCTCGTCGATTTCGATTCTCAATCAAATGAAGAACCTGCTCGTTGATGCGCAGACCGCTGGTCAGGATACGACCACGATCGATACGCAGCTCCAGCAGCTCCAGCAGCAGCTCCGGACGTTCTCGAACACCGCGACGTTCAACGGCGTGAATCTGCTAGCGACAAGCAGCACCGCTTCTGAAAACGTCGTGACGTCGTTCTCCAAGAACTCCTCGGGCGTCGATACGGTTGGTTTCACCGATATTTCCTTGGGCCAAGTGCTCTACAGCACAGCGAATGGCGCCCCGGGCGACACGTCCTATACCGGCACGGGCATTCTGGATTCCGCGAGCACGGTTACCGGCTACAGCATCGATAATCTCAGGACAAGCTCCGCGGGTGCGGGCACCGATGCGGCCACAGGTACCTATCTAGCCGATGAGCAGAATCAAATTGAATCCGCCATCGCCTCCTTGACGACCTCCGCCAGCACGCTTGGTTCGGTCTTGTCGAACCTCACCGCGCAAGGCACGTTCACGACGTCGCTTTCAAACTCGTTGACGTCGGGTGTCGGCTCGCTTGTCGATGCGGACATGAATCAGGCATCGACCAAGTTGAATGCCTTGCAGACCCAACAGCAGTTGGGCATCCAGTCGCTCAGCATCGCCAATCAGAACAGCCAGCTCATCCTGAAATTGTTCGGCGGCTAGTCGATCCTCCAATAGTTTTGCTTCAAAGGGCCGCGTCACACGCGGCCCTTTTTTATTGCAATCCCCACGCAAGCTTCCGCGCGTAAAATCCGGCTATGTCATAGTCCGGCCCGAGGCAGCGGATGAATTTTCAAGAACAGTTACAAAAGCTCCTGACGAGTCTGACGCAACTTGGTTGGCGGCGGCTCACGGCTCTTGGTTTGATCGGCATGGCGGTCTTCGCCATTACCGGCCTTGGCGGCTATTATCTGAGCCGGCCATCCATGGAAACGCTCTACGCCGGGCTCGACCGGCAAGACGTGAGTGGAATCGGAGCGGCCTTGACCGAGGCAGGCATTCCCTTCGACGTGAGTTCGGACGGGGCGACCGTTCTCGTCAAATATAATCAGACGTCGCAAGCACGTATGTTGCTCGCCGAAAAAGGTCTGCCGCATAGCACCAACGCGGGCTATGAACTATACGACAAGCTTGGTTCGCTCGGCCTGACATCCTTCATGCAGGACGTGACACGCGTCCGGGCGATGGAAGGCGAACTTGCCCGCACGATCCAAACGATGAACGGGATCCGCGCGGCGCGTGTTCATATCGTCTTGCCCGACGAAGGATCGTTCCGGCGCACCAAGCAACCCGCTTCCGCATCGGTGATGATTCGATCCGATACGATTGCCGATGGCCGGACGGCCGAAGCGATTCGCCACCTCGTCGCCGCCTCCGTTCCAGGCATGACCGTCGATCTCGTGACCGTTCTCAACACCGACGGTACGGTGCTCTCAAACGATGCGAGTTCGGCGGAGGCCGCGCCCGGGCGTATGATCACGCTCGAAAAAACGGTGTCCAAGGACATTCAGGACAACATTCGGAAAACCCTCACGCCCTATCTCGGCTTGCATAATTTCCAAGTGACCGTCGCCGCGAAACTCAACACCGACAACCGGCAGACGAACGAGACGATTTACAATCCGGATTCGCGCGTCGAGCGATCGACGCGCGTGATCAAGGAAAACCAGATCGCTCAGAACAACACGAGCCAAGCGCCGACGACAGTCGCAAATAATGTCCCGGCGGCGGGGACGGGCGCGTCCGGCGATAGCAAGGTCTCAAATACCGACAATCAAAAGAAGGAAGAACTTACCAACTACGAATTGTCGTCGAAAGTCGTCACGACGGTGAGTGGAGGGTATGCTATCGACCATCTCTCTCTCGCCGTTCTCATCAATAAGGCGGCTCTCGTGGCGGCGGCGGCCGAAAAGGGCGGCGCGACGGTCGATAGCCAAATTACCGATATCGAACAGGTCGTTTCCTCCGCGGCGGGTCTCAACAAGGCGCGCGGCGATACGGTCAAGGTGCTTGCGGTCGAGTTCGTTGATGGCGGCCACGATCTCGAGCCGATTCCGTCCCAAGGCTTCATGGATATCTTGTTGCGGCAGTCCGGAACGGCGATCAATGCGATCACGGTGCTGATCGTTTCGATTTTGCTGATCTTGTTCGGCATCCGTCCCTTGACCCGGGTCTTGGCGCCGGCCGCGCCAGCGGAGCTCGCGGCCTCCGCCGAGGATGGAATCTCCATGATCGAACCGCTCGCGGATTTCACCGCGCTGCCAACCTCGTTTGGCGATGACGAAGAGACGCCGGATACCGGCGCGATGATGACGATGGATACCGAGCCGAATTTGATCGAGGATGTCACAAACAGACCGAAGCGCTCGCCGCAACGCCGGCTTGAACAAATGGTCGAGTTCGACGAGCAACAAGCGGCGAGCATCCTGAAACAATGGGTGCAACAAGGGAGCGCGGCTTGATGGGCGCTCCCCTCGCGCGCTTCTTGGCCGAGTTCTCGGAAGAAAGGCTGGACGACAAGGCCGTCGAAGCGACCGCTGGTTTCGAGGAAACCAGCGACTTGGAGCCGGAGCCGGAGCCCGTTCGTTCCGAACCGGTCATGACCTTGACGGTCGCTTCCATCGCCAACGCCTTGCGCGAGGCGCGCGAGATGGCGGCGGCCGAAGAGCGCACGCGTTTGGAAGCGCTGATGGAGGCGCGTCTCACCGAGCAACGCGCGGAGCTGACCAGCGCTTTTGAAGCGGCTCGGGAAAGCTGGGTCAACGAAGAGGGGCTGCGGATCAGCACCAGCCTGGCGGAATCGGTCGCGCGGCTTGGGACGGAACTCGCGACCGGGGCGGGAAACGCTCTCCGTCCGCTATTTGCCGAGGCGATCCGCGAACGGATTCTGACCGAGATGCGGTCGGCGTTGGGTTCCATCCTCGGCGATCCGGCCCACCCCCCGGTGCGAATTGAAGGGCCTATCGATTTGCTCACCGCATTCGGGAAAACTCAAACGGGTGACATGGCCGTGGACTACGTCGAAACGGAACATGCCGAACTTACAATCATAACAGATCAGACGCGGATCGAATCATGCTTCGCCGCATGCCTTGCCGCTTTTCAGCTGACCGAAGGTTGACGCGATGGCCGACGAAGAACACGCTCACGAAATTATCATTGTCAAGCGCCATGGCGATCATGAGGAAGGACACCACGGCGGCGTCTGGAAGATCGCTTTCGCCGACTTCATGACGGCGATGATGGCCTTCTTCCTCGTGATGTGGCTGATCAGCGCCAACGATAAGACGAAGGCGACGATCGCGAGCTATTTCAACCCGGTCAAATTGGTCGATACGACCACGCAGCCCAAGGGGCTCGAGGACGCCAAGGCCGTCGAGAGCGTCGAGGCGGGGAAAAAGGCGGCAAAACCGACGCCCGTCGAAAAGGCCGCCGCGAAGGAGACGGCCGTCACAACGGCGGAGGCCGCGGCTAAGGCTGAAAGTAGCGCCGCCGCGGACAGCGCCGCCAAGGCCGAAAACGCCGCCAAGGCCGGTGGCGCCGACGCCGCCGCAAGCAAGGCCAAGGAAAAACGCTTGGCGGCGGCGGTGATCGACGATCCCTATGCCGCCCTGACCGAAATTGCCGGCACGAAAGGCGCGGGCGAAAAATCCTCCGCGCCGCCGACGCCGTCGAATAGCACCAAGACCGCGGTCAATGCGATCACGCGCAAGGGCGGCGAAGCCTTTCGGGATCCCTTCGCGCCGCCGCCGCCGCTTCAGCCCGAAGTTCAAATCCCGCCGTCCGAGGCGCCGGAAGCCGACGCGAAAGCCGTCCCGCCGGGCGGCAACCCCGACATGCCTCCCGCCCCTAAAGGCGCGGGCAAGGAAGGGACATCGGGAAAAGAGACTGGCGCGACGGTCGCTTCGCTCGAGCATTCAAAGGCCGCGAGCGTTCAGGCCGCGAACGAGCAGAGCGCGGAACTCAAGGCGCAAATTACGGCGGCGGCCAAGGCGGCCGGATTGGACAAGTCCGGCCCGCAAGTCGAGGTGCGCAAGGCCGATGGCGGCATCTTGATCAGCCTGACGGATTCCGAGGAGTTCGAAATGTTCGCGAGCGGCTCGGCGGTACCTGGGCGTAAAGTCGTTTTGATGATGGACCGGATCGCGCAAATTCTCAAATCGAAGCCGGGCAAGATCATCATTCGCGGGTTTACCGACAACCGTCCTTACAAGTCGGGCCATTACGACAATTGGCGCCTGTCGTTGGATCGCGCCCAGGTTATGCATTACATGTTGGTCCGCGGCGGTTTTGACGAAACGCGGATCGCGCATATCGAAGGTTTTGCCGACCGGAATTTGAAGAGCCCCGAGAATCCCGCGAGTGCCATCAATCGCCGTATCGAAATCCTCGTCATGGGGGATGCGCAATGATGCGGCGAATCACCAATATTCTCCTTGGCGCCGGCGCAATATGTCTGGGTCTCGTGATGGCCGCGCCGGTTTCGGCGGAGCAGGGCGCGTCGGCACCTTACGAGATGATGCGGGCGCTCGAGGTCTTGCAAGATCAGATCGCGGCGGGAAACGCGATCGCTCAGGTCGGCGACGTCAAAATGATCGCCCGGATGGCGACGCGCTTCGCATCGGTCGATCCGGCTGTCTGGAAGGACAAACGCAACGCGCGCGCCTTGGTGCTCTATCTTTTCGGCGGCGGCAATGCCTCCGCGCTCGAGGGCACGATCGCGAAAGAGCAACTCGCCGATGGTTATGGCGCGCTGTTCGAGGGAGCGATGGCTTATGGTCTTGGGAATGACGGCACCGCCAGGTCCATTCTCATGCCCATCGATGCCCGCAATCTTCCGAGCGGTCTCGGCGGACATCTCGCGCTCGTTCAAGCCACGCTCGTCGCCAACCAAGACAAGCCCAAGGCGCTGCAGCTGCTTGATTTGGCGCGCCTTCTCGAGCCCGGAACGCTGGTCGAGGAAGCGGCCTTGCGCAAGGAAATGTTTTTGATCGGCGCGACCGGAGACTTGGATAAATTTGGTCTGCTCGCGCGGCGCTACATGCATGGATTCCCCAAGTCCATTTACGCGGAAAATTTCAAGCAGCTTCAAATCAAGACCGCGATGGAAGTGGCCAAGGCGGGCGATGCCGTCGGCAATAGCCGCCTCGATACGCTGTTGAACGGGATGGAGCCCCATGAGCGGCGTTCGATCTATCTTCTTGTCGCGCAAAACGCCCTTTTCGACGGGAGAACCGGGACCGCCCGATCCGCCGCGGCAGCGGCGATCAAGCTTTCGACCAAGCCGGACGACGATGAAGCGCGCGCGAATGTCTACTTCGGGGCGGCCACCGTCGCGACCGAGGACTATGATCAAGGCGTCCAAGCGCTCAAAAGCGCCGATCCTTCGCGATTGCCCGCGCGCGACGCGGCGATCAGGGCATCGGCATTGGAGGTCGCGGATTTGATTCGGAGCCGCGCGTCCCTGCTCGACGCTTCGGACCCCGCCGATTTGACCGGGGATCCCGGACGTATCGAAAAAACCTTGAATGATGCCGCCAAATCCTTGGCGGCTTCGGAAGATCTGCTTCATCGGAGTGTCAAGTGAACCTCTCTTCATTGCTTCCGGATCCCGTTACCTCGGCGGGAACTCTGACCTCCAATTCGTCCGCGCCGTCGCAAAATAGCGAAGCCGACGCGAAGTTTACCGGGATCATGTCGAATCTTGCTGGCGGCGAGGATACAGCGGGTCAGACCGAGACGCCGACCGCCGTCGCGCTCGATTCCACAAGCTTCAAGAGCGCGGCTTTCGCGTCCTTGACGTTTGGCTCCACGGGCACGGCCTCGCCCCGGGTGGGGAGTGGCGCGCAGGCGGCGGCGGCCACAACGGTAAGCGTGGGCTCCGCGTCGAGTACAAAGCTGCCAGGGACAGCAGCGGGATCTTCGTTATCCCTGATGCTCAAGCAGGCGGTGGGGATACTAAGTCGGGCAAATCCGAATGCTTCGGCTTCATCCGCGAATTCGGCGCCCGGCGCGACCGCGTCTTCCGGGGCCGCTTCCACGGTCCCTTCCAGCTCCAGTTCGATCGCCGCGGACGCTCTCTCCCCGTCGGCCGCCGCCGCGGCTTCGGTCGACGATGCCAGTAATTCCAACCTCCTCGCACAGCAAACATCCGCGGGTCTCCCGGCGGCACTTCCCGCGGCCGCGATTTCGGTGAGTTCCGCGAACCTTGCGACGGCGGCGAAATCCGACGTCCTGGCCCCAGGCAAGACCACGTCGAAGCCGAGCGCGTCTTCGGTCTCGTCGGATTCGCAGCAAGATCCGAGCGCGGCCCCGCAAGTGACGGCATTCCTCTCAGACGTGTTGGGCCTGACCCGGAGCCTGTCTTCCGCGACGACACTCCAGGGTGGATCGGGTTCCGTTTCGTCGGCAAGCGCGGCGAGCACTGGTAAAAGCCAAGGCGGATTAAGCCAGACGGGACTGGGGCAAACCGTGGCTGGTCAAGCCGTCGCGGCGGGAACCGCCACGTCAGCCGCCGCGAGCGATGCGGTTTCCTCTTCGCTTTCAAAGACCGGGGCTCCAGAATCCGACCCTGCCTCGATGGTCAAGTCGGTGTCGGTCGAGACGCAATTCGCGCCGGGGCCGTCGCTGTCGCCAATGCAGCAGGTGATCGATACCGTGCAAAAGCTCACCGCGGGAACCGGAGACGGCGCCGCGACCACGTCGTCGAGCTCTCCCACGGTGGCGACGACGGTCTCTTCCGCCTCGACCCGCACGATGACGCTCGTCCTCGAACCCGAGAACCTGGGAACCGTGACCGTCAAGATGCAGATGCGCGGCGATAGTCTCGATTTGCAGCTCGATGTCGCCAATCCGCAGACTCTCGCTCTTCTCAACAAAGACCGGGATAGCCTGACCGCCGCGATGAGCTCCCAGGACTATGCGATGGGAACGCTCACCATGCGCGCGAGCGATGTCCAATCCTCCTCCACGGGAAGCAATGATGGCTCTCAGAACCAGAACCAGGGCAGTTCCGGCCAAGGGTCGTACCAATCCGCCAGTGACGGCGGACAAAATGGCGGTGCCTATCAAAATGGTGGAACATTCTCCGATGGATCGAACGGCGGCCGTGGCACGGGAGGCAATGCGGGCTCGTCCGCTTCTCAATCTTCTCAGCTGGACGGTGGTTCTTCTGCTTCAAGCCCCTCGTCCGGGGTTTACATTTGAGAGCACCGCGCTGACGCCTTCAATGCCCGTCGTCTCGTGTGAACGCGAGATTGCCGTCGCGGCGCGGCGCTATGATATTCCGCTTGCCGTCTTTTACGCCGTCGGTTTGAACGAGACCGGGAGCCACGGCCGCTTGCAGCCGTTTTCGATGAATATCGATGGACGAGCGGTGCCCAACGCCTCTCTCGATCAGGCCTTGCGGACGTTCCAGGAGGCCAAGGCCTCCGGCGCCCGCATGATCGACATCGGCTGCATGCAGATCAATCATCACTATCACGGGGCCAATTTCTCGTCGCTGACGGCGATGTTCGATCCCGCGAGGAATATCGATTATGCCGCGCGATTCCTGCGGGATTTAAAAGAGCGCGAGAAGACGTGGACGATGGCGGTCGCCCGCTACAACGCGGGACCGGACAACAATCCCGCGCAAAAGAAATATGTCTGCGGCGTGCTGGGCAAAATGGTGGCGAGCGGGTTCGGGGAATGGACCGACAAGGCGCGCGCCTTTTGCCAGCCGTCCGCCGTGGCGGATAAGTCACAATGACGAAATCCGGCGCCGCCGAAAAAAAATTAATGGTCTCGCCGAGGTCGCGTCGTTGGTCCGCTGTCACAATCGTTAATCGATTTTAACCGGAATAACGCCGCTTCAATTTGAAACATCATTAAATTTCAACCGTTATACTTTTAGTAGGAATTCTTTTTAAATGATTAAGCTGGCGTTAATTTTCTGTTTACTTTTGTACACGGGGCGTTCCGGGGCCAAAAGTTAATTTCCGTTTACCCTAAGGATTAACGAGTTGGCTACCATCAAAAGCATGATGATTCGGGGGCTCCCATGCTTGTAATGGTTGATGATCGCCAGCTCGTAACAGCTGGTTATGCGACAGGTTTCAAGAGCGAGGGCATGTCGACGGCGGGCTTCGCCCCGAGCGACTTCACCGAATGGCTGAATGGCGCGGACGATCACGAAATTCTTGCCATCGATGGGTTCTTGATCGGCGATTGCGAAAACCGGATCGCGTGCGCCAAGCTCATCCGTTCGCGATCGCGCGCGCCGGTGATTGCCTTGAACGACACGCAATCGCTCGAGCAGACCTTGGCTCTCTTCGAGGCTGGCGCCGACGATGTCGTGCGCAAGCCGATTCATGTGCGCGAATTGTTGGCTCGCATCGCCGCGATTCGCCGCCGCGTCGAAGTCGACAAGAGTGTCAATGTCGAAAAGAGTTTTGCCACCCACGGCGATCTGCTCGTCTATTTCGATGGCCGAGATCCCGAGGTTGGCGGAAAGACGCTGCGCCTCCCGCGTCGGGAGCGCCGCATCCTCGAATTCTTGATCCGCAACCGGGGCCGCCGAGTCACGAAATCGCAGATCTTCAATTCGATCTATGGAATCTTCGATGAAGACGTCGAGGAGAATGTCGTGGAGAGCCACGTCAGCAAGCTACGCAAGAAGCTGCGTGGCCACCTGGGCTATGATCCGATCGATTCCAAGCGCTACCTGGGCTATTGTATTCAGTTCGACGACAAACGAAATGACGCGGAGCAACTTGCCGTGATGGCGGACGCCGCCTGACGAGGCCAGGCCCGATCGGCCTGGTCGAGATCTCTTCCTTAGTTCATCACCGTCCCAACCCCAATCAAGACCGCCCTGGGCGGGTTCGCAGGAGAAATTCATGGGCCTCTTAAACGCACTTCAGACATCCGTCTCTGGTATGAACGCGCAGAGCAGCTACCTCAGCGCCATCGGTGACAATATCGCGAATTCCGGAACGACGGGCTATAAGCAGGCGAC
>JARLIW010000196.1 GCA_031291515.1 Beijerinckiaceae bacterium
ACGGCCGTTTTTCAAAATGTGCCGCCAACAAACGCCAGAAAAAGGGCTCAACCGCGACATCGTCCAAAAAGCGACGACAATCTCCAAGCCCGTTTTCCCGGATGTTGATAGAGAAACCGCGACTACACGGGTGGGACACGCTCGCACAGTCACTCAGAGTGATCAGGAGAAGCTCATGTCATCAGGCTATCAGCAATTGTTGTCGCCTTCCGATTGCGCACTTGCGCTGATCGATTTCCAGCCCGCGATGTTTCAAGGCGTTCAGAGTCACGATCGCAAGGTGATCTTCGACAACGTTCAGATCTTGGCCCGCGCCTCAAAGCTGTTCAAGGTGCCAACGATTATCACGACGGTTGCCAAAGACTCCTTCTCCGGACCGTTCATGCCCGAAGTGACGGAGGGCGTTTATGCCGGCCATCCCGTGATTGACCGCACCTCCATCAATTCCTGGCTCAATGCCGGCTTTCGCGAAGCCGTCGCCGCGACAGGCCGCAAGCGTTTCGTCCTTGCCGGCCTCTGGACCGGCGCGTGCGTGAATTTTCCGACGCTCGATATGCTTAGGGAAGGCTACGAGGTTTTCGTCGTCGCCGATGCCTGCGGCGATACCAGTCCCGAAGCGCATGAACGCGCGATGCAACGCATGGTCCAGGCCGGCGCCGTTCCAGTGACGACCCTGCAGTTCCTGTTCGAATTGCAGCAGGATTGGGCGCGTGGCGAGACCTACGAAGGCGTCATGGACATTCTGCGCTCGCTCACGCCTTACGGCATCCAGGTGCGTTTTTCGAAATGGGCACTCGGAGAGCACGCGTCCGAAGCGGGCTAGCATTTTGAGCATTGGAGTCCCGTTTCCGCGATGCGGAAACCGGACTCGTTGCGTGACGATCATGATCGAGGAATAGGTTGATACGCGACGATTACTCGTTTCCAATTCGGCGCGGTCCGGGTCATCGTGGGCGAACAAGCGGGATATTCGAAATGAAGATCTATATTCTATCGCTCGGCGCGGGTATTTTGGTTGGCGTCGTCTACAGCCTTCTCAACGTGCGCTCGCCGGCCCCGCCGTTGGTCGCGCTAGTCGGGCTCCTTGGGATTCTCATCGGCGAGCAGGCTCTGCCGATTGCGCGCCAGGTCGTCACCGGCCAATCCATTCAAGCAGCGTGGCGCGAGCTGAAATGCGCGCCGCACATGTTCGGGATGCTCCCGGGCCGGCACAGCGATAGTACGACAGGAAAGTTGTCATGAGCGAACGTCCCGACTCACCTGAATTGATCCTTCATCGCGGCCTTTTCACAACGCTCGATAGAAGCAACCCGACGGCGAGCGCCGTCGCCATAAAGGACGGCCGCTTCGCTGCCGTCGGTCATGACAAGGAGGTCATGGCGCTTGCTGGTCCGGAGACGAAGATTGTCGACCTGAAGGGGCGCCGCGTTTTGCCCGGCCTCATCGACAACCATCTTCACATCATTCGCGGCGGTCTCAACTTCAATATGGAATTGCGCTGGGACGGCGTTCGCTCGCTGAGCTATGCGATGGAGATGCTGAAGAAGCAGGTGGCGATCACGCCGCCGCCGCAGTGGGTGCGGGTGGTCGGCGGCTTCACCGAGCATCAATTCGCCGAAAAGCGATTGCCAACGATCGAGGAGCTGAACGCCGTCGCGCCAGATACGCCCGTCTTCATCCTCCATCTCTACGATCGCGCGATCCTGAACGGAGCGGCATTGCGCGCCGTCGGCTACACAAAGGACACGCCGAATCCGCCCGGGGGCGAGATCATCCACGATGCGTCGGGGAACCCGACCGGCCTGCTGCTCGCCAAGCCCAACGCTGGGATTCTCTATGCGACCCTGGCCAAGGGGCCAAAGCTGCCGTTCGACTATCAAGTCAACTCGACCCGTCACTTCATGCGCGAGTTGAACCGGCTCGGCGTCACTGGCGCGATCGATGCGGGCGGCGGCTTCCAGAACTATCCCGAGGATTACGCCGTCATTCAGGAGCTCTCCGACGCGGGGCAGTTGACCATCCGCCTCGCCTACAATCTGTTCACCCAAAAGCCCAAGGGCGAGAAGGACGACTTCCTCAATTGGACGAAGACGTCGAAATACCGGCAGGGGGACGACTACTTCCGGCACAACGGCGCGGGCGAAATGCTGGTGTTTTCCGCCGCGGATTTCGAGGATTTCCGTCAACCGCGTCCCGACATGCCGGCGGAGATGGAGGGCGAACTGGAGGGCGTCGTTCGTATTCTGGCGGAGAACCGTTGGCCTTGGCGTCTGCATTCGACCTATGACGAGACCATTTCCCGCGCGCTCGATGTGTTCGAGAAGGTGAACGCGGATATTCCGCTACAGGGCCTGAATTGGTTCTTCGATCACGCGGAAACAATCTCGGATCAATCCATCGATCGGATCGCCGCGCTGGGCGGTGGCATCGCCGTGCAGCACCGGATGGCCTACCAGGGCGAGTATTTCGTGGAGCGCTATGGTTTGGGCGCGGCGGAAGCGACGCCGCCAATCAAGAAAATCCTGGAAAAGGGCGTAAAAGTTTCGGCGGGAACCGATGCGACCCGTGTGGCCTCCTACAATCCGTGGGTCTCCCTGTCCTGGATGATCACGGGTCGCACCGTCGGTGGACTTCGAATCACGCCGCAGCGCAATTGCCTCGATCGCGAAACCGCACTGCGGATGTGGACCGAAAACGTGACCTGGTTCTCCAATGAAGAGGGCAAAAAGGGCCGGATCCAGGTTGGGCAGCTCGCCGATCTCATCGTCCCCGACCGGGATTACTTCTCCTGCCCCGACGACGAGATTGCCGATATCAGCGCCAGTCTCACGATCGTGGGCGGCCGCGTCGTCTATGGCGCCGGGGCTTTTGCCGCCCTCGACGACAACGTTCCCCCGCCGGCGATGCCGGACTGGTCTCCGGCGCGCACCTTCAAGGGTTATGCGGCATGGGGCGCGCCCAACAAGACCGCCCAGTCGTTTCAGATGAAAGCCGCCAGCCTTTGCGGTTGCGCGAATGCCTGCGGCGTCCATGGCCATAGCCACGCAACCGCATGGTCGAGCAAGCTGCCGATCTCCGATTTGAAGTCGTTCTGGGGTGCGCTTGGCTGCGCATGTTGGGCGGTTTGAGGTGGCCGCCGCGACGCCGGACGGGACCAATGCGGTTCCAAAGCCGCTCTTGATGTGGCGTTCTCGACCGGCGGTCTGACCAAGATCGCCGATTTCGCCGCCTCCCAGCTTGATTTCACCAATCGCTTCGCCTGACCGGAGTTTTCTCATGAACCGTTTCCGCTTTATCGCTCTCGCCACGATGATGGCCGCCCTAGCTGGTCCGTCGCCGACGGCCTTCGGACGTGACAGTTCACAGGCGGCGCTTCCCGCTGTCGCTGTCGCTCCGCAATACGACACCACCCACGTCTATGTCGCGCCCGAGGATGTGGACCGGTTTGTCACAAGCTTCCTTGCGACCTTCGGCGGCCAGAGCACCAAGCAGGTCGTCGCCGACGTGACCCCAACCCCAAGCAGCACCACCTCGCAATTGCTCCAGACGCCGGTCGGCACCGTCTCTCTGTTCGGCTTCAAGACGCCCGTTCCCTATCCGTTCGGGGCCGAGCGGACCGGCTACCTCGTTTCCGATCTGGATGTCGCGATCAGCACGGCGCGCGCGGCCGGGGCCGACGTCATCGTCTCGGCCTTCCCCGATCCGATCGGCCGCGACGCGGTGATCCAATGGCCGGGCGGCGTCAACATGCAATTGTACTGGCACACGACCAAACCATCCTATGCCGCGTTTCAGACCGTGCCCGAAAACCGCGTCTATGTGTCCCCCGATCGCGCAGAGGCTTTCGTCGATAGTTTTGTGAGGTTTTCCCATGGCAAGATCGTCTCGGACGAGGCCAAGGCGCCCGGCATCGAGATCGGGCGGCCATCCGACACGTTTCGCCGCATCCGTCTGGAATCGGCGTTTGGCAAGATTACGGTGAATGTCACGGACGGCCACCTGCCTTACCCTTACGGCCGCGAGATGACGGGCTACGAGGTGAGCGATCTCGCCGACACCCTCGCCAAGGCCAAGGCCGCTGGCGCCACCGTGCTGGTCGAGCCCTTTGCCGCCGACCATCGCAGTGCGGCAATGCTGCGATTTCCCGGCGGCTACGTTGCGGAGATCCACGATATGAAGGCAAAATAGCGCGGCGGCGTCCGACGGTCGTGAGAATATCGCGTGATTAAGACGAGCAACCGACTGATGAACAATCCGAACCGCCCCGCGCGGGCGCGGGTCGCGGTTGCGCTGCTCGCCTTCGCGATCATGTCGTCGGCGCCACGGGCGCGGGCCGACGACACCGCGCCCGTTCCCGAACGCCCCCCGATCTTGTTCAACCGATGGCAGGAAGACTGGTCTGTGCTGGACGACCCCCGCGTGCCGCGACAGCCCTTTGACAGCCTGAAATACATTCCGCTCTCGGCCACTGATCCGAAAACCTATCTCTCGTTCGGCGCGGACACGCGCGAACGCTTCGAAACCAACAGCACGCAGGGCTTTGGCACCGGCCCCAACCGCGATCAGAACTACGTCATCAGCCGGACCGAATGGCATGCGGACTTGCGCATCGCTTCACAGGTCCAGATCTTCACCCAGTTTCAGAGCGACTGGGCGCCATGGAAGACCGTGCTGACGCCGGTCGACGTGAATCATCTCGATTTGGAGCAGGCTTTCGTTGCGCTGACCGAACCGGTGGGCGACGGAACGCTGAAACTTCGCGTTGGCCGCCAGCAATTTTCATTCGACCTGGCGCGCTTCGTGTCCGTCCGCGACGGACCGAACGTGCGCCAGTCCTACGACGCCGGCTGGGCGGACTACGAGAACGGACCCTGGCGATTCATCGGTTTCTACAGCCATCCGGTCCAGGTCCAGGACAACACGGTCTTCGACGACTACAGCAACAACCGGCTCACCTTCGGGGGCACGCGCGTCGAGCGAAAGCTGTCGGAGTCGACGAATATCACCGCCTACTATGCAAACTTCACCCAGGCCGACGTTCATTTCCCGAACGCCTCCGGCGACGAGCGACGCGACGTGTTTGACATCCATGTCAACGGCGCCGCCAACCATTTCGACTGGGATGTGGAAGGCATGGAGCAAATCGGGCGCATCGGCGCCGACCCGATCCAGGCCTGGGCATTCGGCTCGCTTACCGGCTATACCTTGGCCGGCATCGACTGGAGCCCGCGGCTCGGGATCCAGTTCGATGCCGCGTCGGGCGATCGCGGTTCGCCCTCTCACAGCTTCGGAACGTTCAATCCACTTTTCCCCAACGGCTACTACGTGACGCTCGCCGGCTACACCGGCTATGTGAACTTCATTCACGTCAAACCCTCGCTGACGCTGCATCCGACTCCAGAGGTGAAAGTCATGTTGGCAATGGCGTCGCAGTGGCGCGAGACCACGGCCGACGCGGTCTACACCCAGCCCGACATTCCGATCGCCAACACCGCGGGCCGGCCAGGCCGCTACACCGGCAGCTACGGCCAGCTGCGCGTCGACATGGATATCGACCGCGCCACGTCGGTCGCGGTCGAGGCGGTTCACTTCGCCATCGGCGACGCGCTGCGCAACGCTGGCGGCCACGATTCCAATTATCTCGGCGTCGAAATAAAACATGGCTGGTAGGGTTCGATGCCCGGCATACGGAAGTCCGTTTGATGCCGCCGCCGCGATCGGTCGCATGGCGAGCTGCGTCCGGTATGAACAGGATCGATTCTTCGCACGGAAAGGCCGACTGATGAAACCGATGCCAATTCTGATGAGCCTCAATGCCGGCTTCGTCGATACCGCGGGCTTTCTCGCGTTGCAGGGCTTGTTTACGGCGCATGTGACGGGCAACTTCGTCACGCTCGGCGCGGCATTGGTCAACGGAACATCTGGCGTATTCGCCAAATTGCTGGCGCTCCCGGTGTTTTGCGCTGTCGTCTTGATCACGCGGATTGTCAGCTTTGCGCTTCCGTCTTTCGGATTGCCGATTCTTCGCACAATGCTGGCGATCAAGACGTTGCTGCTGGCGGTGGCCGCTGTGCTCGCGATCCATTTCGGGCCGTTCAAACAGGGCGATGCCTGGGATGCCATCCTCACCGGCATGACGCTGGTCGCGGCGATGGCAATCCAGAACGCGGCGCATCGCATCCACCTTGGAACCGCGCCGCCGACCACGTTGATGACGGGAACCACGACCCAGATCATGATCGATCTGGCGGATATCTTGCGGCGGGCCTCGCCCGACGTCACCACGCCGGCCAAGGGCCGCTTGCGCAGGATGTCGGCGAGTGTCGCGGCATTTGCGCTCGGCTGCGCGGGCGGGGCGTTTCTTTATGCGTTCGGCGGTACGTGGTGCTTCATCGTTCCGCCGCTCCTGGCACTGCCGACCTTGGTCATGTCGGAGTCGCGGCCGGACATCTCCCCGACGTGAAGAAGGAAAGCGTCCGCGATTTTTAAGATTTGAGAGCATGATCCGGAAAAGCGTAGCGGCTCGCCGGAAAGATCACGGACAATCAAAAAACGTAAAGCGTGAAGATGTTCAACCGGACCTCCTCGCGCTTTCGACCACGTCTCGGCGCTCCTGGAAGCGGGCCGCTCGCATCCAGCCGTTTGCGATCGTCACATCGGCCTGCGTCAAGTGATGCCCGACCGGGAGCATCTCGCTCGTGACGTCCGCGTTCGCCTTGGATAGAAGGGTCGCGAGTTGGCCCGCATGGCCGGTGGGAACAATGGGATCCGTTTTGCCCGAGACGATCAACACCGGCTTGCCGCCGAGATCGACCGCGGGGGTCTGCGCGAGCGGCACCATCGCGCGCAGCAGCACCGCGCCCGCGAGGACATCGGGCCTCAAAAGCAGCGTCGCGGCGGCGATATTCGCCCCGTTCGAAAAGCCGAGCGCCACAGGCGCCCCAATGCCGTATTGCGCTCGCGCGGCCTGAACGAAATCGGCGAGTTCATGGGCGCGCCGCCTGACATCCGCCTCGTCAAAAATGCCTTCGGCAAGCCGTCGGAAGAAGCGAGGCATGCCGCGTTCAAGCACCTGGCCGCGCGGCGACAGCAGGGTCGAACCCGGCGAAACCGCGCGACCGAGCGGCAGCAGGTCGTTCTCGTCGCCGCCCGTTCCGTGCAGCAGCAGAAGCGGCGGGGCTTCGAGCCGGTTGCCCGGCTCGAAGCGATGAATAAAAGCAAGATTCCCGGACATCATGCGACCTTTCCGAGCGGCGGCAACACCGCCTCGATTTCCTTACGATGACCTTCGAGAAACGAGGGCAGTTTGAGCGCTTCCCCAAGCGAGGCGACCGGCTCGTCGACGGCAAAACCGGGAATGTCGGTCGCGATCTCGAACAGGACGCCACCCGGCTCGCGGAAGTAGACCGAGCGGAAATAGTTGCGGTCCTTCTGCCCGGTCGGAAGAAGCCCGTGTTCCTTCACTAGTTTCTGGGCCATAGCGGCCTGATCGGCATCGTCGCCGGCGCGGAACGCGATGTGATGGACCGACCCCGCTCCCTGCCGAGCGGGCAGAAAGCCCTTGGCTTCATAGATGTCGACCACGCCGCCATTGGCCGGACCCTTCGTCTTGAAACGAATCACCGAGCCTTCGCGCGCGGCTTCCGTGAAAGCAAATACGTTGGTCAAGATAGCCGCCGTCGCCGCCGCGCTATCCAGCAGCAAGGTCACGCCGTGAATGCCGCGAATGGTGTGTTCGGTCGGAATTTCGCCGTTGCTCCAGCCGGATTCGTTTTCGCCGCCGGGCACGCCGACGAGTGCGAGGCTCATTCCGTCGGGATCGGTAAACGGAAGCACGGACTCGCCAAAACGCTTTTCCAACGCCCCATGGGCGATGCCCTTCTCAAGAAACCGGGTTGCCCAGTAGCCCAATGCGCGAGCGGGAACGCGAAACGCGGTTTGCTGCGCCTGGCCGGTGCCGCCCCGGCCGGGGGCCGCGCCCTCCCAAGGGAAAAACGTCAGGATGGTGCCGGGACTTCCGGCTTCGTCTCCGTAGTAAAAATGGTACGTGCCCGGATCGTCGAAATTGACCGTTTTCTTGACAAAGCGCAGGCCAAGAACCTGCGTATAAAAATCGAAATTTTTGAGAGCGTTCCCGGCGATTGCGGTGACATGGTGGATACCGGACATGATGGCGTCTCCTGTGGATTCGAGGCCGTCGTCCTCGATGCAGGGATAATTAGCTGTGTCTTTATGGAAGACAATCAGCTAAGTTATGGCAAGTCTGTCTATGAATTGTAGACAATCCTAAATCGATTCCCGACATCCAGGCCAATATACCCGGTCTAAGCCGCGTCCCGCAGGTCACCTCAAATGGACAAACTCGTCAGCCTCCGCGCCTTCGTCAAAGTCGTCGAACTTGGCAGCTTTTCAGAGGCTGGGCGACAATTGCGACTGTCGCGTTCCGCCGTCAGTAAATATGTTGGCGAACTGGAACATAGCCTCGGCGTCCAATTGCTCAACCGGACGACTCGTCACGCCGCCCCCAATGAAAACGGCCAAGCCTATTTCGAGCGGGCGCTGGGCATCCTGGCCGAGATCGACGCCGCGGATCAGGCGGTTTCCCATCTGCAATCGACGCCACGAGGTCTTTTGCGCGTCAACGCACCGATGTCATTCGGCACGCTGAAACTAGGTCCGGCCATCGCCGATTTCATGGAGCGAAACCCCGAACTGCGCATCCAGCTCGTGCTCAGCGACGAGCAGGTCGACCCGGTGCAAGGGGGATTCGACGTGACGCTGCGCATCGCGGACCTTGAATCCTCGAGCCTGATCGCGCGCAAGATCGTTGCGGTCGAACGCATCATCTGCGCGGCGCCATCCTATTTATCGCGCCACGGCGTTCCAAATCATCCGAGTGAATTGCGGGATCACGCCGCCCTTACCTACGGCTTTCTCCTTACCGGCAACCAATGGAAGCTGACGGGAGCGGATGGCCGCGATCACTGGATCAATCCGGCGTGGCAGCTTTGCGCCAACAACGCGGAAGTTTTACGCGATGCGGCGATCAAGGGCCGAGGCATCGCGCTCCTACCAGAGTTCATTGCCGGCGCTGCGTTGCGCGCGGGCGAGCTACGAAGCGTTCTCGACGACTACAAGGCGCCGCCCCTGGCCCTCTATGCAATCTATCCGCCGACGCAGCATCTCGCCGTCAAGGTCCGTCTTTTTATCGATTTTCTCGTCGAGCGCTTCAGCTCGGGCTCGGAAGGGCGAGTTGGCTCATCGGGACAAAACTAGTTTGCATGGAGAACCTGGGACGTCGATCGACGACATCCGGAAAGCCTGTTCCCGCGGCAAATCCCGATCCGGCCCCGCCAATGCGGCACGCAAGGCGGGGCGTATTGGAGTGGGCGACCTCGTGGACCTACTTTTCTTGGCGCGGCCATTGTGGGTCCGCCGCCGTCGTCGAGCAGCTGGTGCAGCGATTTGACCCGATGGCCAGGGCGCAACAACCCGATTATGGTAACGCAAAGGCAAAGCCGTTGCTAGGCAGACCTTGTCAAAACAGAGCTTCCAGGGAGCGACGGGCTTGCAAATGAAATTGGCAAATGCCGCTCACCTGGCCCGCTGCGCGACCTTTGCTCGTCAAAAATCGAACGCGTGCCGGAAGGTGGCGTCACCATCATTCGTTATTTCGAACGGGAATGCTTGCTGGTTGTCGCTACGCTTCGTACGATTAGGCCGGTTCCCGAACGGAACGCTTGCCAACGTATCGGGTTTCGCCAATTCCATTATCGCGAGAAAGTCCAAGACGGATCGAGAGATTCGTGGTGTTTGCACGAAACGATCCGCGACAGGATCTAAACTAAGGGTCCACAGGGTGGAAATTAAACCTCGAGCAAACAGCTTCAGGTTCGCAAACTGTACGGCGGTTGCGTGACCGCGCGGGGACTTCATCACGTTACCGCGATCATCGGCGACGTAAGCCGCTCCGCCGGCTTTTACGCCGGGGTCTTGGGGCTTAAACGTGTGAAGAAAACCGTCTGCTATGACGACCCTGGCAGTTACCACCTATATTACGGCGACGATATCGGAAATCCCGGCGCCATGATCAGCACGCTCGCCTGGAATTGCGTGACGCCTGGGATGATTGGCGTCGGCGAGGTCGTGCAGACCGCGTTTCGCGTCATGCCGGAGTCGTTCGATGGCTGGGTGGACCGGCTCGATTCCTTTGGAATTCCCAATGAATTAAAAGTATCGCCATTCGGCGAGCGCACACTCTGTTTCACGGATCCCGATGGAACGGCGCTATCACTGGTCGAAGCCTGGGAAGGGTTGCCGGGAACAGCCCGCGGCAACTCCAAGGCGGCTCCCACGCTGCACGGCCTTCATGGCATCACGCTCAATGTGCGAGAGGAAGATTCGACCATCGACATCCTTCAGGCGGTCTTCGATTTCCAACTGGTTTCCCAGAGAGATGGAACGATGCGCTTTGTGGCTCACGATGGACCGGGCGGCACGATAACCTTGCGTATCATTGGAAAATCGTCGCGGGGCCGTCTCGGCGGGGGCACGATCCGGCACGTCGCCTTCCGCTCGCGAGACGTCGACGACCGGGCGGCGATGGTCGAGAAACTTCGATCGCAATATGGCATCGTCGTGAGCGATCCCATCGAGCGAACGTACCTCAACGCGATCGGCTTTCGCGCCCCTTGTGGCGTACTCTTCGAGATCGCGACGGACGGCCCCGGATTCACGGTCGACGAGCCGCCGGAGCAATTGGGCCAGCAACTCAAGTTGCCGGCTTTTCTCGAAAGCCGGCGCACCGAGCTTCAGGCAATCCTACCTCCCCTCCATTGAGCAGTCTATCGATCGCCGGCCCGGTTTTCCATGAACGCGGTCAGTCTCGGACAGACGAAGTCAAGGAATGCTCTCACGCGAAAAGGCAACCGAAGTCCACCGTGATAGAGCGCATTGATCTGCTCGTCGTCCCCTGTCGTCCCCTCGAGCACTTCCAC
Source organism: Beijerinckiaceae bacterium (assembly GCA_031291515.1). Lineage (GTDB taxonomy): Bacteria > Pseudomonadota > Alphaproteobacteria > Rhizobiales > Beijerinckiaceae > RH-AL1. The sequence goes on from JARLIW010000196.1 coordinate 10,998, forward strand.
CAAGCGGCCCGCGGCCAAATCGTTGCGGATATGATAGTCGGCGAGCCTCGCAAGGCCGACGCCCGCG
>JARLIW010000197.1 GCA_031291515.1 Beijerinckiaceae bacterium
CGCCCGGTTGACGCGGAGAAGCAAGGCATCGTCCGCGAGGCACGCCACGAATGTCGTCGCGAAGTTTTGGAAGCGGCAGCTCGCGGATTTCTTGCGGACGGTTCCGTGACGACGCCACGGGCAAGGCAGCTTGGCGGCACCCACAAATCAGGGGCCTTTGCGCAAGAGCAAGATGTCGCGGTTTTTACTTCTGTTCGGCCTTGTACAAATACCCCACATCGCGCGGATAAGTCCCGAAATAGGCTTTTCCGACGATGTCCTTCGCGGGGATGAGGCCGAATCCGCCATTTTCGCGCGGCACGCGGCTGTCGTTGGACAGGTCACGATTGTCCCCCAGCACGAAAAAGGTGTCTGGAAGAACCTGAATTTCCTCCGTGTCGTCGGTGAACCCCTTATCGTCTCTAATTTTCAGGATCTTGTATTCGTGACCGCCCGGCGGGCTTTCGACATAGGCCGGCGCGTCGATGATCCGTCCATCATATCCTTCGGTTTTAATCGCGGCGATCGCGACCCGCGGAACGAGCTGGCGATTGATCCACAGACGCCCGTGGCGCAGTTGAACGTAATCGCCCGGCAGACCGACGATCCGCTTCACATAGGCAACCGTCTGTCCGGCTCTTCCCACCGTGTTGAAGATGATGACATCGCCGCGTTGTAGCCGCGAAACGGCAACCGTGCGATCCACGATGACTTGACCGCCCTTTGGTAGGGCCGGCAACATGCTTTCGCCTTGAATGTCGAAGAACCGCACGAACTTTGGTTTGAATATATCGAATAGCAGGCCGACCCGGGCGTTAGAACCCGACAACAAATCAAATATAAATGCAATCGTGTAAATAGCAGCGAAATTAATCGCATAATATTTCCACACCTTCATCCCAAAGGCGGCAGCCACGAGATTCAGGTTTCTGTATAATAAAAATAGAAAAATCATGATTAAAATTATGTTCGGATATAAGCGATTCAATTGCGCCGCATCATAAATGATCGGCCTGGTTATTAAAACAAAGGATGAAACCACCAAGCCGACCGAAAAAGCATATAAATTCGCGGAAAATACCGAATTAAAGCGTATCTTATACTTTAAGACAGCCGCGATCACGAGCATGGGAATATTGATCGCAACGATCCAGATGATCGCGATAACAGCCAGAAACAGCGGGACAAGGCCATAAATCCGGGCAACGGGCTGGAACCACGACGGCCCTTCGAATGTCCGAAAAGGATCGTCGGGAAAGGAAAGCCTAACGCAAACCACGAAAAAAACGAAAGAAACGACAAAGAAGAACAGCGCGGTCGAAAATAGACCGCTTTCGGCGACAAGCCGCCGATCGCCTTTCAAAAAGGCCCAAAACGTCCTGGGGTACTTTCGGGCATTATCGAGAACCCAACGCCACGTCTCAATAAACGCTTGGCCTCGAATGGCGCCACCATCTTGATCGGATCGCATCTCGGAATCTCACGCAATCCGGTTGTATCCGGATTGTTTCGCTCCTTCTGATGGCATCTTTTATTTAAAAGCACAACGCCGAGGCCAAGCTTGAGACGCTGCCTTTTGGCGGAGCCAAGGCCCGAGCTGCGGCGGCAAAAGCCGCCGCGTCGCGCCCCCTCAGTGCGGCGCGAGCATCGTCTCGGCGCGCACGATCGCGTCGAATTCCTCGCCCGTCACAAACCCGAGCGCCAGCGCCTCCTCGCGCAGGGTCGTGCCATGCTTATGCGCCTGCTTGGCGACCTTGGCGGCATTGTCGTAGCCGATCTTTGGCGCCAGCGCCGTCACCAGCATCAACGAGCGCGACAGCAATTCGCCGATGGTCTTGGTGTTGGCCTCGAGGCCCTCGACGCAATTGGCGCGGAACGAATCCGCCGCATCGGCAATCAGGCGCACGCTTTCCAGAAACGCGAAGGCGATCACGGGCTTCATCACGTTGAGCTCGAAATGCCCCTGCGAGGCGGCGAAACCGATGGTGGTTTCGTTGCCGAACACGCGCGCGGCAACCATGGTGATGGCTTCGACCTGGGTCGGGTTGACCTTGCCCGGCATGATCGACGAGCCCGGCTCGTTTTCGGGCAGCAGCAGCTCGCCGATGCCCGAACGCGGGCCCGAGCCAGCGAGGCGGATGTCGCTCGCGATCTTGTAGAGGCCGGCGGCGAGCGAGTTCAGCGCGCCATGGGCGAACGACAGCGCGTCATGGCTCGCGAGCGCCTCGAACTTGTTGGGCGCGGTCACGAAAGGCAGGCTCGTATAATCCGCGATCTTCGCGGCGAACAGCGTGTCAAAACCCTTCTTGCTGTTGAGGCCGGTGCCGACCGCCGTCCCGCCTTGCGCGAGCTGGTAGAGGCCCGGCAGCGTCAGCTTGATCCGCGCCTCGGCGTTCGCGATCTGGGTGACGTAACCCGAAAATTCCTGGCCGAGCGTGACCGGCGTCGCATCCTGCAAATGGGTGCGGCCGATCTTGATGATCTCCGCGAAGGCCTTGGCCTTGGCGTCGAGCGCGAGGCGCAGCCGCTCCAAGGCGGGCAGCAGGCGGTGGTTGAGCTCGATCGCCGCCGCGATATGCATGGCGGTCGGGAAACTATCGTTCGAGGATTGGCCGCGATTGACGTGATCGTTGGGATGCACGGGCTTTTTCGTGCCGCGCGGCTGGCCGAGTTTTTCGTTGGCGTAATTCGAGATGACCTCGTTGACGTTCATGTTCGATTGCGTGCCCGAGCCGGTCTGCCAGACCACGAGCGGGAAATGATCGTCCAGCACGCCGGATTCGATTTCCTTCGCGGCGGCGACGATGGCCTCGGCCAACGGCGCGTCGAGTTCGCCCTGCGCGAGATTAACCTCGGCGGCGGCGCGTTTCACTTTCGCCAGGGCATGGACGACGGCGATCGGCATGGTCTGCCCGCCAATGGCGAAATTCTCGCGCGAGCGCTGCGTCTGCGCGCCCCAGAGCCGATCCTCGGGCACGTTGATCGGCCCAAAACTATCGGTTTCCGCGCGCGTCGCGCCTGGGGTTTTGTCGGTCATGACGAGATCCTCGATCGAAATGCAAATTCTCGACGGTCCTGTACCGCCGTTCGGCGGAAGGGGCAATGGCGCGCCCGCGACGTCCCCGCGCTCGTTCCGCTGAGTCACGAACCTCCCCCAAGAGCCGCCCCAAGAGCCGCGCCGTCATTCCGGGTCGCCGGAGGCGAGCCCGGAAGCCAGGACAACGTGGATGCCGGAAGAAGCGGAACCGTCTTGTAGCCGGATCTTTCGCGTTTCCGGGACCAACCGCGTTGTCCTGGATTCCGGTCTCTCGCCTCCGGCTCGCCCCGGAATGACATTCCGGCCCTCCGCCCAAGTGGAAGCCGCCCTACGAGGTCGTCGTCACCGACCACGTCGCCGAGGTGATCAGGGGCGAGGCTTCGAGCGCGCTGACCACGGCGTCGAGTTCCTCCTCGCCCGCGCTGGCGGGCAGCAGCATCGCCGCCAGTTCGACGTGGTCCTCCGACGCGGAAATCAGTTCCACCGACCGGATCGGAAGGCCCGCATCGGTCAATTCCTTGTCGAGCAAATCCCGGACATCGCTGACGTTTTTCGGGTCGCAAATGGCATGGATGTGGTATTCGGCCTCGGTCGCGCCCGGCGTGACCGGGCGGCGGTCGATCCAATCGACGAGCGGGCGCAGCGCCGTATTGCCGGCCAGGACGAAGCCCGCGAGCGCGGCGGCCTCGGCGGGCATGGCGCTGCCGGCAAAGGTTCCGACCGCCGCCGAGCACCACAGCGTCGCCGCCGTGTTCAACCCGCGAATATTGGTGCCGTCCTTCAGGATCACGCCCGCGCCCAAAAAGCCGATGCCGGAGACGACATAGGCGACGATCCGCGTCGCGCCCTCGACGCCGAGCAGCCGGATGCCGAGATCGGAAAACGCCGCCGCGCCCAGAGCCACGAGCACATTGGTGCGCAGCCCCGCGTTGCGCTGCCGCCACTGCCGCTCGAACCCGATCATCGTGCCAAGCACGAAGGCCGTCGCCAGAGCGAGCAGCGTATGCGCGAAGGGCGTCGCCACAAAACTTTCGAGCAGGGCTTGAGGCGAGGTCAACGGCTGTCCGCGAGGCAAGAGGGCAAGCGCGCCTCTTCTGGCGCGGTTCGGCGCGCGCGTCTAGGGGGCGGCGTGGGCGGCCATTCCTTAAGCCTCGTACATCTTTTGCGAGTGGGACAAATTATTTAAACCCGGATTGACATTCGTTCTTTATATGTTCCAATATCTCGACTTGACGGGGGCGCTCATGGGAGACGGCAGGGACGAGGCACGCCAAGGTTTTCCGTTGGCGCCGCCGGGCCATTCGTTCGGCGTGAGTTGCGGCGCGGACGGGCCGAGCCTCGGCCCCATCCGTCTGCTTGAGAAAACAGACCAGGGTTTCGCGCCGCGTCCCGAGTCCGAACTCGACGCGATTCTCGGCACGATTTACGGCAGGCCGTTTTCGAGCGCGCGCCTGATGCCGGGCCTCGCGGCGGCGGCCCGCGCGCTCAACCAAGGGCAAATGGCCCGCGCAATGTTCTCGACGCAACATTTGCGTCTCAGTTCGCTGTTGCCCCACGAAGTCGGCCGCGCGTTCGACATTCTGCGTAAAGCGAGCCCCGACGACGAGAAGCATCCTGGTTGGCCCAAGGACACACCAGATCACAAAGGCGGACAGTTTCGCCCAAAGTTCGGCACCATTGCGAGCGAAGCCGGCAAGGAGGTGGCCGAAGCCTCCCGAAAAGTGGTCGTCAAAAATGTCGAAAAGGCGATGGCCCGTCGCGCAATGTGGGGGGTGATCCGGACCGCGACGAGCCCGGTGCGCCTGATGCGCTATGCCGGAGAACTCTTCGCGGCGTCGACACCTCTCGGGGAAGTCATCGATTTCGCCTTAATGTCGAAGGATATCGCGGACGCTGCGAAGGAATACGCGGACCTTACCGCCCAAGGCGAACAGGCCGCCGATTTCATCAAAGGCGGTCCCTATACTTTGGAGCAGCTTCGCGCGACCCCCGAAGACATCAGCTTTTCGAGTTTCGATGCATTCAAAAAGACCGATACGGACGACAAGGCCCCTGTCGACAAATTCGCCGGTCCGGCGGGCGAGGGCTACGAATGGCATCATATCGTCGAGCAAGGACCCAACGCGCGGATCTTGGATACGGCCGACTTGCAATCGACGCGCAATATCGTCCGGCTTCCGAAAGCGCTTCATGACATTATCACATCGGATTATGCGCGGATTGATAACGATATTCGGACCACTTTTCGAAAGTCTCTTTCGGGACAGTCATTCGATTATCAACTGCAAGCGGGAATTGGCAAACTTAGAAATTTAAGAATTCTCAAGGATTAGACATGTCTCAAAAAACCATTCAACCTGAGCTCGAAACTGAGCAAAGCCTTCTGGAGGAGTTCAGAAAGGGAGCAATATTGAAACACCTGGGCCATCTTCTCGAAAACGAAGAGATCGAATTGGCTGGGTTTGATCAATACAAGGAAGCGCTGAGAAAACTCGAAGCCAAAAGTCCCGCCGGGCGCGACGTCCTACTCCCTCTCCTAAGGGATCCCGACTCTGGCGTTAGGTCCGTGGCTTGCGCACATCTCATAAAGCGACATACAGACCTTGTGATGCCCATACTGGACGAAATTATCGGCGAATGGGGCACGCCGGCCGCTGGTTCCGCCCGGAATACAAAAGAAGCGTTTCAATTTCATTTGCACGACGGCGATTAGGCGCGGCGATTGCGTGTTCGGTAGGATTATCCGTACCATATCGGCTCCAACTCATTCCGAATTCGGAATAATCAGAGAATTTTATTTTTAAGGGCAAACACTATCGTCGCTTCCGATTTTACAAGGACCGACCGTAGTTCGAAAGTGTATTCCAGCCTCTCAGCAATATCGTCCGAACAGCGACCCAACCGGACTAGGCAAGCTCAGGGCGCTTAGCATTCTCAAGGATTAGACGTGGACAAAAATCCGGTTCCCACAGGAGATGAGACAATACACGACCTTCTGGAGGAATTCAGAAGCGGCGCAAAATTAAAGCACTTCGGGGATTTTCTCGAAAACGAAGAAGTCACGTTGGCGGGATTTACACAATTCAAGAATGCGCTCAGAAAACTCGAGGCCAAATGTCCGGCCGGGCGCGATGTTCTCATACCGCTCTTGAACGATCCCGATTCGAGCGTAAGGGCGGTCGCGTGCGCTCATCTGATTACGCGGCACACCGGCCTTGTGATGCCTATCCTCGACGAGCTCATTCAAGAGTGGGGCA
>JARLIW010000198.1 GCA_031291515.1 Beijerinckiaceae bacterium
AAAAGGAACACAACCGGATTGCTACGCGTTGTATAGCATAGGAGTTGTAAGAGAGGACAAAATGTCAAATCGCAAGGTTATAGCTATCGTGATCTACATGATGGTTCAGGCCGTCGTTTTCGGCATCGGCGTTGTCCTGGTCTTAGCGACGCCGCTCGCGCACATTGCCATGACTTTGATGCCTTTCGTGGTCGCATTGTCATTGGTGTTGTCGGCGCCGATCGCGTGGTGGCTGGCGCCTTTGGCGCGCGCCGCCCATGAGCGCAAACTGAACGCTCAGGAGCCGGGGCGTTCAACCGATGATCAGCCTGGTCACGGTTATCACGCGAGCTGAACAGATCGATCGGGGCTGGCGCGCGCATTGCGGCCAGCCTCGCAATCGTGACATTCGAGCAGCAGCCCGCTCTGATGGCAAACTGGCCAATCGATGTCCCGCGCCGCAGCATCGAGCGCGGGGGCTTGGCTTTTCGCCACAGTGAAACCATGTGGAAACGGTTGCCGGCGTTATGGCCCTGTGAAGTCGCCAGACGGAATAACGGCGGCTGCGAGATGGGAGTTTGTCATGGCGGCCAGTCCTACGGATATCGTTTTCGACGTTGCCGCGCCGGAGTTCGATCTGCCCGGCGTCGATGGCCGCCTTTATCGTTTCGCCGACGTGGCCGGCGACAAGGGGACGGTCATCGTCTTCATCTGCAATCATTGCCCCTATGTGCTCGCCGTGATCGATCGTCTTGCGGAGGATGCGCGCGCGCTGGAAGCCGAGGGGATCGGTTTTGCGGCGATCTGCTCCAACGATGCGGCGGCCTATCCCGACGATTCCTTCCCCAGGATGCAGGACTTCGCCAAACGGCATGATCTGCCGTTCCCCTATCTTCATGACAAAACGCAGTCTGTCGCGCGGGCCTATGGCGCGGCCTGCACGCCGGACTTTTTTGGCTATGCGGCTGACGGCAAGCTGAAATATCGCGGCCGTCTGGACGAGGGGCGCACCAGTCCGCCGCCGCCAGGCGCGCGGCGCGAACTGGTTGAGGCCATGCGCGCCGTCGCGGCCAACAACCAAATTCCGGCGGACCAGACGCCTTCGATCGGCTGCTCGATCAAATGGAAGCCGGGACGCTGAAGCCGGGAGATCATTGGCTGCGGGAATGGCCGCCATTGGTGGCGCTGTCGTCGTTTCCGCTGACGCTCATGTCCTGGGTGTCGTGAATGCCATCGGCCTCGAAGGTCACCGTCTCGGAAATGTCGCCATTCGACGCTTCGAGCGATTTGATGAATCCGACCAGCTGGTTGCTCGAGTTGGAGTTTTCCTTCTTGTCGGCGTCCCAGTAGTTGAACGCAGCGACCGTCGTCAAAAACTTGTTATCGTCATTTTCCCAAACCGTCCGCTGCTGGCCGCCCCTGACCTTGAACCAGTTCGTCTCGCCGCGGTAGAAAAAGGACGGCACGTGAAGGCTGGTGTCGAATTCCTGGCAACTCCCCGAGGCGACCTGGAGCCATCCTCGCGAAAGATAGCCGGAGGAGCCGTCGCTGTAGGTCTGCTGATAGGCGATCGCAACGTAAACGGGCTCTTTGTATTTGTTGCAGAATTTGATCGTGGCATGGGCATTGGCGGTCGCCGCCGCCATCAGGACCGATGCGGTCGCGACGGAAATCCTGATATTGCGCAAGATGGTCATGTCGCCCCCCAAAGCGATGATCGACCCAAACTAACGTGCCGGGCCTTCTTCGGTTTCGTGGACGTCGAGAAAAGATGTTTGCTGAAATCGGAAGCGGAAATGCGAAGATGGATCGCCAGTCGGGGCCAGCCGGTTGGCGGAGGCGAAAGGTCGGTTCTCATGGCGCATCGTGACAAATTCGGACGGCCGACATTCGGGCGCAAATGGGTTCGGCGTGACGAGGCCGATGCGGCCCCGCCGAAACTGCCGATCATTCTCCCGCTCAAAATCCACCTCGCCGACGACGCTTTCGCCGTCGAGGACGCCGGCGGCCGGATCGTCTGCTGGACGGTTTTCGACGACGACGCGTCCCGCCGCGCGCAGAACCGCCGATTTTCCCGGGACGAGGCGCGCGAGATCGCGCAGATGATCGCCCGTTTGCTCACGGACGTGGAGAGCGAAGACGATATCGCCGCCGCCCGGACGATCCCGCTCGAGGATTTGAGCGCCGAAAACGACGAATAGGCCAACCAGCCCGACGAGAAACGAGGACGATCATGCCGCGCCGCCTGAAGACTCTCCTGGTCCTGACGGCTTTAGCGGCGTCCGGCGGCGTCGCCGGCCCGCTTCGCGCTCAAGATGTCAGCGCCGATTGCGCGAGGCTCGGCGACGACGATCATCCGAGGCCGATCCCGTCCGACCTCGTCAAAGCCGCCGCGAGCCTGTTCGGCTTTTCGTCCGGCGATCCGGATTGGGTCCGGAACAGCACGGTTTACCGGTGCATGGGCGGGGCGGCCTGGCTCTGCAATTACGGCGCGAACCTGACCTGCGACAAGGCGGATGTTTCGCGCGTGTCAACCGGCGCCGATCGATACTGCCATGATTTTCCGGGCTCCGAGATCGTGCCGATGGCCGCGACAGGCCATGCAACGATCTTCACCTGGACCTGCGTCGGCCGGAGGGCGCGGATCAAGGCGTCCGAACCGGTTGACCAGCGCGGTTTCATCGCGAACCAATGGAAACGCCTCGACCGATGACCGGAATTTTCCCGAGCCAGCGCGCGCATGGCCCGAGAGCGAAGGATTCATTTATGAAATTGCCCATTGCAAAACGAATTTTGAACACAGCCGTCATCGCCAGCGCCCTTTTCGCGGCCGCCACGGTGCAGAGCCTCTCGGCGGAGGAGCCAGCGAAGCCGGCGTCGGCCGTCGCAGCACGCGTGCAGGAGTTGATCCCGGAGATCGAGGCCTATGTCGAGAGCGGCATGAAAGGCTTCGACTCGCCCGGCGTCGCCCTTGGCGTCGTCGCCGACGACAAATTGATCTACGCGAAGGGATTCGGCGTGAGCGGCAAGGCGCGCGGCGCCGCGGTCGATCCGCGCACGATCTTCCAGATCGGCTCCACCACGAAGGGATTTCTCGCCACCACGCTCGCCATCATGGCCGATCGCGGCAAATTGCGCTGGGACGATCGAATCGTCGACCTCGACCCCGATTTCCAGCTCAAGGATTCGTGGGTGACGCGGGAATTCCGCGTGTTCGACCTCATGGCCCAGCGTTCCGGCCTGCCCGCCTATGCCAACGACTCGCTCGGCGTTCCGCTTGGCATCGACGAGACCGACCTGATCCGCTCCTTGCGTCACGTCGAGCCGGTCTCGAGCTTCCGCACGACCTTCGCCTATACCAACATCACCCACATGCTCGCGGGCCGGATCGTCGCGAAAGCCGCGGGCGCGCCGGACTGGAACGTGGTCCTGCGCCATGAGCTGCTCGATCCGCTGGGGATGAAGGACACGTCGGTGACGGCGGAGGCGATCGAGACCGCGCCCAATCACGCGGACGGCCACCGCTGGACGCCGCAAGGCGCGGTCGAAGTCCCTTTCACCCAGATCTTCCCCTATGATTTCATGGGGGCCGGCGACATCAATTCCAACATCGAGGACATGGGGCGCTGGCTTCGTCTGCAACTCGGAAACGGCGTCTTCGAGGGACGGCGGATCGTGTCGGCGGAAAACCTCGCCTATACGCGCAGGCCCGAGGTCGCCATGTCGGCCAAGGCCTTCTACGCGATGGGCTGGGTGCTGCTGCAGACGCCGAACGGCAATGTCGTCTGGCACAATGGCGGGACCAGTTCGTTCGGGGCGTTTGTCGGAATGGCTCCCGATCGCAATGTCGGAATCGTCATCCTGACCAACGAGGCCAATGTCGGCTTTCCGGACGCGCTCGGGATCTGGCTGCTCGACCGCATCCTCGGCAATCCGAAGGTCGATTACGTCTCGAAAAAGCTCGAGGAGGCGAAGGCGGGCTATCAAAGGGACA
>JARLIW010000199.1 GCA_031291515.1 Beijerinckiaceae bacterium
ATCGGCCGTCCGCGGCGTGACGACGGCAACGCATTCAGCCCCCGCCGTAAAATCGACGGAGGCGGTCGTCGCCGTAGGCCCCGCCTCGGCGTTCCCGATCACGCCGTTTTGCGACAACGTGATCAGGAACCCGGTGAGACCGGTCATTTCATAAGCCAGCCAGGTGACCGAGGTTGTGTTGCCTTGGGCCTGGGTCTTGGAGATCACGACCCGGTCACATCCACTCATGGCGCTCTCCTTTTGCGCGGCATTTCACGCCCTTCAATTCTTGGCGACGTCCATTCGCGTGGCAAGGCCTTGCATGGTTTGATCTCCGACAAGCAGACCATCGGCGAAAAATCCGCCGCCGCCGGCTGGCACGGCGCTCGCGCCGAGGGGGCGCACCTCCATATTATAGACGAAGCCCTTGTAGGCTTGGTGTTCGACGCGCGACACTTTGGTTTGGCCGTTCACGGTAAAAACGCCGGTTCCCACGACGAGGTCCTTGGCCATGACGAAAATGGGCGTGCCGCCCTTGCCATAGCCGGTAATCACCGGATGATCCGACGTCATGCGCGAGACGAGCCCGTTTTCAGTCGCGACCGCGATCAGCTCGTTGTCCTCGCCCTTGATATGACCCGTGACCGCCCACGGCTTCCCGTCGAGGCCGAGCACCTTGTCTTGCGGCCCGAAATCCTCGACGGCCTTACGTGTAACCCCATCCGCCAGCGTCACCATGGTGCCGCCAGGCAGACAGCCGAATTCCAAGATCGCGGGACGGATGATCAGGGTATTGGCCGTTCCCTGCGTTAGCACGTTGGAGATGATCGCCGACACGCTCTGCGTGCTGCCGTCTGGCATCGTGATCGGAATTTGCCAATACATGTTGAAGGCCAAACCGGTATTCGAAGCGTAACAAGTGCGCCCGAATATCAACGCGGCGTCTCCGAGAATGCTCCAATTGAGGACGTTTGCGCTGGCCACTTTCGACTGGGCCAGCACTTGCGCGCCAAGGTCGTTGTCCTGTCCCTTGCAGGTTTCGCCATTGCTGCTGTTGATCGCCGTCACCTGCAGCAACACGTCTTTCGATACATCCTTGGCGGCGATCGGATACGGCATTTCGACGTTGCCAGCGAGCGGAACGACGACATTGGCGGACCCAGGCTGGAAGCCTGCTTGCTTGAACGGGCCAAAATCACAAGGGTCCGGCCACTGCGGCTCGGGATTGCCGCGATTGAGGCAGATGACGGTCGCGCGATTGGCGGTGTTATTCGGTGCCGAGACCGCGATTTTCTTCGGCGGCGGGGTTATCTTGACGAGCCGTCGCGTTTGGCACGGCGTCCCGTCCTTTTTGAACACGGTAAAGTAAGCCTGCGCGACCGGGCGCTTTTTTTCGTCGACCGCGCCGGCTTTGGGTGGATCTTGAGTCAATAGAAGCACTTGACCTTTCGTACTCAAACCCGACTTGTCCGAAATCGCTTTGTTATTCGAATCGAACACCGTGATTTGCGCGCCGAAATTGCGAACCTCGTCGGGTTTTTTCTGAAACGAAACCGCTTGCAAGGTGGCCGCCGCCAACAAAGTGGCGCCCGATTCGTCCTTGACCCCAGCGTCGGCGAAAATCCCTTGAGCATTATGGTCCTTGAGGATTTCCGCGCAGGTGTCGGTCGCGCGTTCCGGACCGGCCTCGGCGGCCAGCGCCTTGGCGAGACCGGTGAAGGGTGGACGGCCCGCCGCTTTGCTGATCAAATCCTCGATCCGCGCTTCCCCGGGGTCGGAGAGGTCGACGGGCTTCAGCGTATTGTCCGGCTCGCGCTCAAAATAGGCGCGCAATTCCTCGCTTTCGGCGGGTGACAATTCGGCCCGAGTGGTGGCCTTCAAACTTGGCGCACTATAGTAATCGTGAATCAACTTCTCGATTTTTTGCCGATGCTCTCCGCCGTCTCGTTGTTCCGCCTGCGCGCCCGAAAGGGCCATCGCCGATCCGATCGCGATCAGGGTGATCATTTTGCTTATGCGCATCGCACTGGTCCCTTCGAGCTTCTTGGCATTATGGATTCGATTGATGTTGGGCGACCCTGGTCGACTTCGAGATGGCCATCGCTCCTTTAGCGACGCGTGACGGTGGCGCTGTAGTCGAGCACGAGCACCGCCCCCGTGACGACACCCGGTTTGAGCTTGCCGCCCGACGCTAATTGCGACGGGATCTGCGTGATCTTCAGAGTCCAATCGGCGGCGGGGCTCAAGGCGCAATCCACGGCGCCAGATGCCCAGGGCGTCGTCTTGGAAAGTTTGAGAACCAACGCCGTTCCGCCGGGCGGTGTCAGCTCGAGCGTGATATCCCCACTATAGGGAACGGCGATATCGAGCTGGAGATAGGCCTTGAGAGCCTGAGGCGCGGTGAGATTGGCGGGCAGGATCGAGGGGCCGAGCGGGAAGATCATGGTGGGCGTGGCGCTCTCCGAATCGGCGAAGCGAGACCATTCCACCGGAAACTGTTGCTGCAACGCGATGCTGGCCTGGCCGGTATAGGCATTTGCCAAACCATCGAGCACGGTCTTGCGGAACGTGCCGCCGCCAGTCTGCGCGCTATAGGTCAAGGTGATGACGACGTCCGAGATTGAGGAAAAGTCGATCCGGTTCGAGCCCAGGGGAAGATCAAGCCGCCACGAAGACACGGCGCCGGTGCCCTCAAAGGGCAAATAGCGGTCCTCCCCCGGGTCCCCCGACAAGGTTCCGTTGTCGCCGCTGCGCGACAAGACGAGCTGCTGCCCGCTACGTGCGTTGAGCCGGATGGTGTTTTCCGCGGGCTGGACGTCCTGGCCGAGCAGGAAGCGCACGGAGTCGCTGTTGTCGGCGACAAGCACCAGATTGCTCGTCTGGGTCAAAATCCCTTGGAGGTTTTGGTAGGGACCGACGACGGCTGGGATATTGATGCTCAATCGTTCGATCTTGCGGCAGTATTGGCCGGGGAAATCGTAGTCGAACAAAAGCTCGCTGAAATCGAACGTGCACGAGCCCGTCCGCTTCAGCGTGAGCAATGCCAACGGATCCAGCGCCCACAGCGAAATCACCTTGTCCACCTTGAGACGTCGGCGATTGGCCACGTAATAGGCGCGCTCCAACTGCATCAGGGACAGTTGCAAGCCCTCGGCGGCCAACAGACCGGAGCGGCCGGCCTCCCAATAGTCGAAATCGAGCACCGAATCGGACGTATCGAGCTCGTATTGGTAGCTGCGCTGCGCCGACATCGCGAGGTCGAGCGCGAGCTTGTAGCTCTGATAATAGAGCGCTTGAAGTCGCGAGGCCATCCAGCCGTAGAGTTCGGTACTGGTGAATTTCGACGTCAGGACTTTTTGGATCTCGTCGTTTTGAACCACCATCAGTTTGGTCAAGGCGACGTCGAGTTTCAAACTTTCGAGCCGCGAGGTGGCGGCCGCGATCTGCGCGTCCATTTGCGCGACTTCATAGCCGGCGACATTTCGCTGCAACGTCCATTCCTGCTCGCGGCGTTCATAGCCCGCGATAACGCCGGAGAGCGCCGACGCGAATTCGAGCGAGCCCGCGACAATGTCCGACACGGACGAGAACGAACTGAGCGACGAGCCGATTTCACGCCCGCCGTAGGTCATCGCGAAGGGCGAACCGACGTTGGGCGCGAGATGCGCGCCGCCCGACAGGGCGCTGATGACGCTCGACGTCGTCTTGAAGACATTCGCGAGAATCATGGTCGTCATGCTGGTAATCTCGGCCGCGGTGAGGCCGGCGCTCAACAGGTCCGCGTAATGGGTTTGCCGCTCCTGCGCGGCGAGTTTGGCCTGGCGCGCCGCTTCGAGTTGGCTCGTGGCTTCGTCGACGAGCTGCGCCTTGAGGTTCCCAGTCTGCACGAGAACCGCGCGCTCTTGCCGCGTGCGCAGCATTTGCAGGCTTTCCGCGTCGCGTTTCTCGAGCGCCGCGAGAAGAGCGGCGCCAAACCCCGCGCTCATCTGCGCCATTTGCGCGGCGCGATCGGCCATGACCTGGAACCGATAGACCGGCGCGTTGCCGCCGCCCTGGTTCGCGACGCCGGGAAAACCGCCGCCGCGCACCAAATTATTGGGATTGAGCGGCGCGTCAAACAGCGCGAGCGTGCGAGGCTGGCCCGACAAAGACAGGCAATGCCGAACCTTATAGAGACTGGCCTCGAGCCGGTCCCAATAAGCGAGGAACGGCCCACTCTCTGGCACCGTGAAATAGGCGCTGATCATGTTGAACGGGGCCGGTTCCAGCGGCAGATTGCCGGGAACGGGCTTCGGCAAAACGCGTTCGAGCGCGATCAGAAATTGCGGAATGATCTGGCCGTAATCGGCTTTGATCTTGTCGAAATTGAGCGGTAGCGGCGCTTTGAAGATGCCACGGCGGGCCGGCCGCGCGCCGAGCAAATTGGCCGCGGTGAGATAGAGCAGCGTCGCCTGATTGACGGATTCACGCGTGTCGCGCGCGAAACACGCATCCGCCCAATCGAGAATGTTCGAAATGTAATGCA
>JARLIW010000031.1 GCA_031291515.1 Beijerinckiaceae bacterium
CTGCGCGTTCTTGCGAATCGCCGCTCCCTGCCAGCCGATGCGGTAATAGCCGCTCGACGCATTCGACAGCAGCATGATGGAAACGAGCCGGCCCTTGCTCGGCCAATAGGTCGCCTCGCCGCGCGCGAGCTCGATGAAAGGCCCGTGGAACACCCGAGACGTCAGCTCCCGCGCGGGAGAAGCCGCGGTGGAGCGCGCCTCGGTGGCGTCGACGTAAGTGAACGAGAGCGATCGCCGAGACTTGTTTGGAACAGGAATGTTTCGACTCAAATGACGCACGATCGCCTCGGCGACAGATCGGGAGGGCCCCTCGGCGAGATGCACGGAATCGACATAGTCCGAGGCGCATAATCCGCCCAAAATATCGGTGAGAAGGAGCGGCGAAGCTAAACCATTCGCGCGCGCGGCGCGGATATAGGCACCGTTGACGAACGTCGCGTGGGGCGAAACCTCGCCGTCGTCGCGCGGCCGGCTGGCCAGGCACAGAAACAGGAGCGGAAGTCTATCCTGCGCGCAAATGGCGATGACGTCGTTCAGCGACGCTCTGAGGAGTTCCGCGTCCAACCCCGATCCGTCGAACAAAATGGCATCGTTGAGAGCATATTCGAAGATGACGACGTCGGGTTTCGGCTGATTTTCACGCCGTCGCTTGAGCAGCAAAAGGAGTCCGAACAAAGAGCCGACCGCGCCAAGAAAACAGTTTTCGACGTGATGTTCTGGCAGAATACGCGCGAGCGTTTTGGCCCAGCCGAAACTCACTCCGGCATTGGAGCCGCCGAGAACTAGGATGTGCATGCGGCCCTTTCCTTGTATTTTTAATCACTTAGACGCGACGGGCTATCGCGATGCGGACGTGAGCTGGCGCCCCCCGGTTGTCTCATGTAAGAAACTGCGCGTTCTACCGACCTGAGTAGGCCTGATGCCGCTTCATGAACTGCCGCGCTAAATATGGAAAGTTTCGATGTTGTTCAATGTCGATTTTGACGATGGCGTCATCATTGCGGGATGGGTGGCGCCCGACAATCCGTCGGAAACAACGCAGGTTCGCATTATCGTCCCAGGCCGTGACGAGATCGAGGTCCAAGCCGGCAATTTGCGGCAAGACGTTGTCGACGCGAGCTTCCATTCGACCGGCTACGTTGGCTTCGTGATCGATTCGTCGGTGCTTCCGGATATCCAACTCCTTGACGACATTGAGATCGTCGAAGCCAAAACGAGGATATCGATTTATCGGCGTCTGCGAACGGGCCATCCGCTTGAACGCAAAGTCATGCTTTTCGATAGCACCGTTTTACAGCGCAGAGATGCAATACGGAATATTAAGATCAATTTTACCATTTCTTACGTTAATTCTGAACGCCTTGGTCTTGAGACGATGACTGGAATCCTTAACAACACGACAAATACGTCGGTGTTAGTCAGCGGAAGACTGAGTTACTTAAGATATCGCCACTTGATTCAGAGCAATAATTATTTATGTGTCGCATTGCTGCGCGATCCTCTCGAGGAGCTCGCCGAACGCTTGTTGCTGTTGAAATTAATGGGCCGGTCGGCCGCGCCGAATGTCCTGCTCACCTACATAACCGGCCTTGATCCGCTGATCGAATTTGCCCGCGACTTGCCGTTCAACGACCCCAAAGGGCTCCTCAAGGCCTTTCGCAATATGGATGAGGCGCAGCGACAGGCCATCGTCAGCCCCATGGTACGCATGTTCGGCTGCAATGTCGGCGAACTGCCGCGACCAGCCGATACCGGGGCGGCGCTCGAAAATATCGCAAGCATGGATGTTGTCGGAACCTATTCCCGACTCGGGACGTTTCGGGCGTTGCTTTCCGCCACGCTCGGCGTCGATATTTTCGGAAACGAAGCGCCGGCGACGCCATCGACGGTCACGGCCTTGGCCGGCGCGCTCGCGAAGATCAGCACCGTCACCGACCTTCTAGCGCAGGATTTGGCGTTCTACTCGTATGCGGAAGAGGCGATATCGGCGGCGATGGCGCTCACGCCGTGACGACCCTGCGCCAGGGCGCGGATGAGGGCCGCGATGGCGACCGGATCCGCAGAGCGGCCTTCGCGCATGACGGGGACTTGCCCCGTCCGCCTGCTGGGGATGGTCCCGATCCGCGGCTCCATTTCGGCGACCGCTCGCTCGAGCTCCGCGGCGAGCGCATCAGGCGTCAAGCCGTCAATTGAGACGATGTCGGGATATCTGCTTTGCAGATCCTTCGACGCGAACGAATTGGTGATCACCTTGAGGCGCGCTTCCGCCATTTCGAGAGGGGGATAGCTCGGATGCGGGGAGATCATCAGCGCGATCCCGACCGAGGCGCGGTTGAGAAAGTCCGCATAGAGATCGAGGCTGACCTTGCCCTCGACCGAGGCGTTCTGAATGGGATAGATGAGCCCCTTTTCGAAGGCTTCGCCAAGAAAGATGATTTTCCAACGGCTTGCGCGGATCGGATCGGATTGTTGCCACCGGCAAATCCCCACGCAAACGAGTTCGAAGGCGTTGCGCGCGACGGCGGGGCGTCCGTAGACGAGGATGCTGCGCTCTCGGGGCCGCGGCTTCAGCGATGCATCAATGTCGCTGTTGAGGCGGTAGGGCAGATAGAACGTCTCGCGAAAGCGATAATTGGCGCTCAGCGTCGTGAACAATTCCTCGGAATTGATGACCGCGATGGTTTGATCGGGGTGACGATAGGTCGCCTCCGCCATCGCGAATTTGCTGCCCCAGCCATAAAAATACGGCTCGTCGTCTTGAATGATATAGACGAACGGAAGGTCGCCGCCGAAATAGCGTTGCCGGTCGCGCCCGATCTCGAGGGCGAAATCGGCTGTCCACCATGCCGTCGCCACGAAAATATCATGGCGGCGCAGATCGAGCCGTCCGCCCCCACGTTCGCTCGCGTCGACAATCGCGTGCTGGACGTCGTCGAGGCTCTGGCTGAAGGGCGTCGGCTTATAATCCGGGAAAGCCGCGTAGGCCTCGGCCTCGATTTCGGCGTCGGTCACAATGATCCGACGGTCGAACTCATGGCCGAGATCATCGACCCATTCGGAAAAGAGTTTGAGCGCGGTCGCGATGCCGCCAAACTTTTGCTGGCTATTGACCGTCGGCACGAAAAGATTGAGGCGCGGACGTTCGTTGCGCGAGGGATAGGTGTGAACCCTGCGGGTTTCCCGGATCATTTTCTCATAGGGCAATATCTCGGAATCGACGGCGCTGAGACAAGGCTGAAAGACCTTCAACCTGTGACGCCCAATCGCGGCGTGTTCGCCGACCGGCAAAACCGTATTGGCAAGCGGATAGAGATTGCGCCGCACGACCTTGAGCCATTCGTAGCCAGCCGATTCGGCAACCATCAAAAGGCAGCGCTCGATCGCATGCGCGAGCGTGCCATCGACATGCCCTCCCTCTTCAGGGAAGTCCTGAAAGTCGAGGCCGACCTCGAGCAGTGGACGTATCGCCGCCGATCGTCCCCAGAACATCGAACCGGAGGGAAATTCGAGGACGAGATTTTTATGGAGCGCGACGCCGATGCGGGCCATGAGCGCGCGAGCCAAATCGTAGTCATAACCCCAATTGAGAATGCCGCGGATTTCAAACAGGTGCTGCGGAAACACAATTCCAAGCCGCTGATCTTCGAACAGGCAAAGAATAGACCTCACTATTTCAGGAGATCCGATAAGATTATCCAAGAGGTAATCACGCCATCGCGCCAACGGCGTCCCCCCATGCGGGGACCTCTTCGTGTGTAAGTGAAGAAAAACATCGTATCGCGCGTAAACGTCACGAAAGCCGATGAATTTCGCCGCGATGTCGCGGCCCCGGTTGGGCAGAATCCGGATCTCGACCCGTCCCTTCGTCCAAGCTGCCGCGTGCGCCTCGATCTCGGCCTTTTTCGTCACCGAATCCGTCGAGAGAAACAGATCCGCCGGGCCGGGGATGTTGGCGAGCCGCTCAAGGATGTCTGGCAAGACATCGGGATAGAAAGCATGGATGATCACGGCGATCGGGGAGGGCGGGGCCGGTTCCGGTTCGAATTGAAACGGGATTTCGAGTGCGAAATCCATATCGTTGACCGGCCGGCGCGAGGGCACCACGCCGTCCGGCTTGGTGAGCTCATAGGTGTAATGGTACCGGAGCGCGTTGACGCGCATCGGCTCATTGATCGGATTGTGGTGTTTTCCAAGCGGCGGATCATATTGAGCCGCGATCTGGCGCAGAACCGCGCCAAGGGCGACGCGGACGCCCTGGGCGCGAACCAGGGCGGGTCCGTCCCGCAAAATGTCCCGGTGGCCGAGGAAGGGGCCGACGGGCGAATCCACGATTTTGGCCAGTTCCAGCATCGCCGCGCCGAACAGCGAGGCAATTCCGCGTTCGGTCAAAATGATGAAGCCATTTCGCAGATGCCTGCGGACGGCCTGCGGAAATGTTTCAGTCGGGGCTTGAGCCATGAATCAGCAAACCCAGGCGTAATGTGGCATAATTACAACTCTAGCTGACTCAAGCGCAAGTCCTACGGTTTGCCATAGCTTTGCCCGAAATTCAATTCAATATCAAAATTGTAAGTTTTCATTGGCTTATAGTCCGTTACTCTATGATCGAACTGTATGATCCAACTCGATAACGTATTCAAATATTATAAGACCCACGGACACCGTAAGGTCGTCCTGGACCATATCAGCCTCGATTTCATGGCCGGGCGGAGCTATGGCATTCTGGGCGTGAACGGGGCCGGCAAATCGACCATGATGCGGATTCTGGGGGGAACCGAACTGCCCAACAGTGGCCGTTTGCGCAGAAACGTGCGCGTTTCTTGGCCGCTTGGTTTTAGCGGTGGGTTGCATCCCAAACTGACGGGCCGGGAAAACGTTCAATTCGTTGCGCGCCTCTACGGCGAAAACGTGCGGCGGGTGACCAATTTCGTCGAGGATTTCGCTGAAATTGGCGCCTATATCGATGTGCCGATCATGACCTATTCGTCCGGAATGGCGGCGCGTCTGGCCTTCGGTCTGTCGATCGCGATCGATTTCGAATGCTACCTGATCGACGAGGTGACCTCCGTCGGCGACGCGCATTTTGCCCGGCGCTGCAAGGAAGAGTTCGATAAACGGAAAAAAAAGTCCGACGTGATCATGATTTCTCATAGTATGGGAACGCTGCAGGAATATTGCGATCGCGGAATCGTTCTCGTGGGCGGCCGCGTTCACATTTTCCAGAATGTCGATGACGCGATCGAACTCTATAAGAAGCTCAATGCCTAAGCCGGATCAGACAATGGACCAGGGCGGACCTTCGATGGATTTAGCCGCTTTGGAATCGAAGTCCTCGGAGATCGCGGCCGATGCCCAGGTTACGACGGCGTCCATCGCGCGCGCTCTCCGCCGCGCCGCCCGGCAGTCGCGCTTGCCGGTTCCGCTCATTTCGGGCGGCGCCGGCTATCGGGCGCGCAAGGGCGACAAGGCGTTTCGATGGGGCATTCTCGTCAGTTTTGTGTTGGTCGTCCTGTGCCCAGCGTTCGTTTCGACCGTCTACTGGGGCCTGATCGCCAGTAAGCAATACGCCACCGAGGCCAAGTTCGCCTTGCGCTCGGGGGAGGCCTCGGTGCTCGATTCGATGGGGGGCTTCGCGGGATTGCCAAGCTCGCAGCAGGCGCAAGATACGCAAATTCTCCTCAATTACATTCGAAGCCGCGCGATCGTCGAGGCGCTTGAAAAGCAAGCCGATTTCAATCGCATCTACACACGGGACGATGTCGATCTGTTTTCGCGGTTGCGCCCTGGCGAACCGATCGAAAATCTCGAGAAGTACTGGCGCAAGCGCGCCGATGTGGGCACGGAGTCCACATCGGGAATCATCACGTTGAACGTCCGGGCTTTTACGCCTGAAGATTCCCTGTCGCTCGTCAAAACGGTCATTGGACTTTCGGAAAAGCTCGTCAACGATCTGTCGACACGCTCGCGTCGGGACGCTCTGGCGCAATCGCAAGTCGAACTGACGCGCGCCGAACAAAACCTGAAGCGAGCGACCACCGCCATGCGCGACGCGCGCAACGCCGCCGGCGTTCTTGACGCGACCGCCGCGGCCGGAGCTCTCAACAATGTGATCACGATGCTGCGCATTCAGCTTTCGCAAGCGGAACAGAATCTTGCGGTCCAAACCAATGCCGACATCGTGAATTCGCCGCAGTCCCGCGTGCTCAAAGCGCGAATTGCCAGCCTGCGGGACCAAATCAAGGAATATTCAGGCCAGATTGCCGGAACCGCGGATTCAAATGATGGCAACATGGCCGGGCGTCTCGGCGCGCTGTCGAGCTATCAGATCGATCTCGAACTGGCGCGTCAAGAATATGCGCAGGCCGCGGTGACCTTCGAAAACGCGCGCATCGACCTCGAAACGCAGCACGCCTATCTCATTTCATTCTTGCAGCCGGCCCTGGCGGAGAAATCGACCTACCCGAGGCGCGGGTGGGAATGGGCAATTGTCGTCCTTCCAAGCTTGCTGATTTGGTCGCTTCTCGTTGGGATCGCCTTCCTCGTCCGTGACAATATGGCCAAATAGGCGGAGTCACGCTTCACTAGGGCCGGCCCGGTCAAGCGATGGATGACCGTCCGTATTGGGCAGCCTTATGTTAATGGGCGCGTGGATGGCTTGTTGCGTCAGCTGATGACAGATAGGTGGCCCGGCTAAGTTCCGCGTTGGCGCGGGCCTTCGCGAATTTTGAGACCGAGGGCAAATGTTTTTCAATATCGATGCGGATGAAGGGGGCTCGATCCGAGGCTGGCTGGCTCTCGACAATCCTTCGGCCATCCCGGTGCTCATCATTGTGATCCCCGATCGCGAGGAAATCCGGCTCGAGGCCAACATCCTTCGGTCCGACATTAGAGAGTTGGGGATCCATTCCACCGGCCAGGTCGGCTTCAATGTGACCGCGGATCTGGTGCCCGATCTTGACCAGATCGACGAGATCACGATCGTCGAGGCGGAAACGCGTCTGCCGATGTTTCGGCGCTTTCAGATCGACAAGCATATCGAAAAAAAACTATTCTTGTTCGATTGCTCCGTCATGCCGCAACGGCTCTTGTTAAGCGCGCTTTTAAAACATTTCACGCTCAGTTATGTCAACGCCGAGCGGTTTCCATTGGAAACGATGCTTGTCGTCATCAATAATAGCTTCTCAAAATCGCTATTGATGGTCGGCCGCTCAAATTTCAACCGATATGCGTCTTTGCTGAACAATGCGGGGTATGTGCGGGCGGCGCTGCTGCGCGACCCGTTCGAGGAACTGGCCGAGCGTCTGCTGTTCCTCAGAATTCTCTCGAAGCCTGAAACGTCCAACCTCTCCGCGATGTATACGACGGGGATCGAATCCTTGGCGGCTTTCGCCCGCGGCCTTCCACTCGACGATCAAAAGGCTCTGACATCCGCGTTTCGCGCGGTCACGGTCGAGCAGCGCCAAGCGCTTATGAGCCCCATGACGCGCGTTTTCGGATGCGATTTCGACGAGTCTCCGCATCGCCGTCATCTTCCCTTGGCCTTGGAAAATCTCGCTACGATGGATGTGGTTGGCACGCGCGCCCGGTTCGGCGCGTTCAAGGACTTGCTGACCGGCGTTCTCGGAGCCAATGTCCTTGGCGACAGCAGCCCGACGAATTTTGCGCCCATCCAAACGCTTGCCGCGTCATTGTCGAGAATTGGCATCGTCGCCGATCTCTTGGAGCACGACTTGGAGCTTTATTCTTACGTCAATGATGCCGTGGCCGCCGGTTTCGAAGACGGCGGCCTCGAGACCGGGCGCGATCCTCAAACCATATGATCGTTGATGCTGGCGGCGACCAACGCGCCGATCGCCCAAAGGACGAGCAAGGTGACAAACAGAAGAAGCGTGCTGGCGCCGATTTTCGGATAGGTCGCCGACTCGGGAAGGGTCGGGGGCACGACCGTTATGAGATAAAGTTGCTGTTTTTCAAACTCTTGGCGAGCATGGAGATAGGCACTCTGAGAAATCGTATAAATTTTCTCGCTGAATTGTTCGTCGAGCTTGAGCCGCTCGTAGGCTCCGATCTGCGTCGCCACGGTGTCGGTACCTTGCACGCTGGTCAGGCTGTTCTTCAACGAGGCGAGTTGTTGATTGATCGTGTCGAGCTTGTTGTGTTGCAATCGCTGGCTCGGCGAATTGCTCGAAAGACTGGTCGACAGGGTCGTCAGCGCATTTTCGATCTCGATCTTCTCCAACGTCAGCTTGCCGATCATCTCCCCAATGCTGGTTGCCCGCGACGCGGGATCGATCAAGACGTTCGCGTTGCGAAATTGCAGCAGTTTTTCGCGCGCATCCGCGAGCCTTTGCGCGGCATGCTCGACTTCGTCCACGGCGCGGTCCAGGGCGTCCTTGCGATTGCGCAGGCTAATGGTGTTGACCAGCTTCTCACTGAGCTGAACGACATCCTGCGTGACCTTCAGCGCATCTTCGGGCTGATAGGCGGTCACCCTGATCGTCAGAATTCCCGAGACCGTGTCGACGCTGGCCGAAACGCGGTTGCTCCAATATTTGACGAGATCTTCAATCGCTTCGCCCGTCTCGAGCCGCGAAAAATAATCGATGGCGGAGTTGGAAAAGATCTTTTCAAGATAACTCTCGCCACCAAGGTCGATAATGATCGCATGGCTCTTGACGTAATTTAAAATAATATAGGAATCTTGCTGGGTACTCCTCGCGCCGCCCGTCAATTTGCCGATGAGAGAGGTCGCATCGCTGACGTTGCCGCGCTGCTCTTGCGCCGCCCGGACGGTGACGCGCGCTTCGGCCACATAGCCGCGCGATTCCCAGAAAGCGGAGTATAATCCCCACACGACCACCGGAATAATGACCAGGAAAAGGAAGCTTTTCCCGTAGTTTCCGCCATATCCGACAGCTTTGGACTCGGGTTCGGGCCATCCCGGTCCTTGGTGCAAGGTCGCCGGCACATTGCCGCCACGCCGAACCTCCTTTCCTGGAAGTCCCGTGAATTTTTGCCTCACAAGGGTAACAAGTCCGGCCAAGGGCTTCTGCTCTGCGCGTGGGTGTACGGCGTCCGCATGACGCCTCTCGAGATGGGGTTCTATATCATGGCGGGAGCATTTTTCACAAAGTTGCTGACTCTGGGCCTGAAAAATACTCCAACATCTTGGACACATTGGGCTTTCGACTTGGCAATTCCATCGAGGCGGAAAGCGCTGCAATAAAGCGTGCGAACTCGACTTTTGCGAGGCGCGTTTCGGGGGCCGCGCTTACCAGAGTTGCGCCGAATAAGCGTAAAGCGAAAGCGCCGGGCTAAAGAATGGATCGTCGCGGATCGCGTTGGGCCAGCGCTGTGCGAAATAGGTTCTCTCTCGCTGGTAGACGCGCTGAAGCCGGAAGCCGCCGCCACGGCTCGCCGATTCGTGATGGAAGAGCTCCGCCCGTGTATCGCAGATCGTCCGCCACCCACGCTCGGCGAGCCGTAGGCAGAGGTCGACGTCGTTCAAATCGACCGGCAGGTGGGCGGCGTCGAAGCCGTTCACGGCCAGAAACTTGGCCTTCTCGACCATCAGGCAGGCCCCGGTTACGGCTAAGGTCTCGTGGGGCACGAGATTGCGGCGATGCCAGCCCGGCGCTTCGGGGGCCGCATGCGCGCCGAAATGTCCCGCGATGCCGCCCATGCCGAGAACGAGGCCGGCATGTTGCAGCCGCCGGCTTGGATACAGCAATCGGGCTCCGACCGCGCCGACGTCGGGACGCTTCGCGAAGGACTGGAGTTTCTCGATCCAATCCGGCGTGATGATCGTCGTGTCGTTGTTCAGGAAGACGAGAAAGTCGCCACGGGCGCGATCGACGGCCTTGTTGCAAATCGCCGCGAAATTGAAGGGACCGGGACTTTTGACCACCTTCAGGCGCGCGTATTGCAGCGAAAAGCGCCGGAACAAATCATGCGTCGCGGGTTCGGCGCTGTCATTGTCGACGACCAGGATGTCGAAATCGCCATGCGACGTGAGGTTTAAAATGGAGCGCAGGCATGGCTCCAGCAGATCCGCCCGGTCTCGCGTCGGAATGATCAGCGTGACCCGGCTTCCGGACGCAACGGCGATGTTGATGTCTTGGGTGGTTTGCGGAACAGGCCGCGCGCCGGAACGATCCGGAAAACGGAATAGGGCCCGGCGGATGTGGCCGACGCGACCAAGCGAGGACTGTTCGAGCAGCCCATGCAACAGGTCGTCGGGCCGATCCGTGCCGGCATAACGCCATCCGCTGTCCAGATTCTCGCGAAAAAGCACCGCGCGGCCGACGTAGGGGCCGTATTTCTCTAGGGTCGGGCTCCAATTGGGCTTGAATCGTGGCAATTCGCCGCCGTCGGCGTCGACCAAGATGTCGTCGGCATAGACAATCGTCTGCTCGGGGTGACACGCAAAATGCTCGACGAAGCAACCAAGAGCGTGAGGTTCGAGCTCGTCGCCAGCGGTCAAGTGACAAATCAAGCGAGAGGCTTCGGCGCTCTCGGTCCAGGCGTCTCCAAATCGGGGATCGCGGAGCCACGTCTGGCGCGAGGCATGCGCGTCTCCGGCCGGCGCTGGACCCTGAAACACGACGCGCCAATGCGGATAGGACTGACGGACGATCGAACGGCACGTCGCGTCGACGGCGGAGGCCTCGTCGATCTGGATGACGAGCGTAATCGGTGGTCCCTGGGACCAATCGGCGCGCGGGACCGCGATCCCCGAACCGCGCCGCTCCGCCTTCCAGGATCGATAGGTCGCCAGCGGCTCGCTGCCCAGCGCCCACCGCAGGTTCAAATCCGCTTCTTCGCGCAGGCCGACGAGGCGGGCCGAGACGGCATAAAACATCCGGCGTGGCGAGACGCGCGCCTTGCGCAGCAAGAAGCGCCAGGTCACGCGCTCGATCGCTTCGATCACGAAGTCAAAGGGACCGGCGCGCGCGGCCGGGCTGATCCAAATCCCGGTAAGACCCTTGGGAACGCGCCCGGTCCAGATGCCGCTCCCCTCGTAAGGGGCAGGCATCACCTGGTCTTGAAAGTCGTCCTCGCCGCGCCAAAATCGCAAGATGGGGCGCACCGGATCGTCATAATAATTGGTGGAATAGCGGATGTGGACGATCGAACTCGGTACGAGGGAGGTGATCTGCTCGACGCGAAGCCAAGGTTCGGCTGAGACCGCGCGAAAGCGGCTTTCCTCGACCAGGGTGTCGCGCGCGGGCGCCACCGGCCACCGCGACACCGGGCGGGCTGGTTGGATCGCGACGGCTTTGATCGATGTTTCCGGAGTCATGCGCGTTCTTTTAGCCAGAACTTCGCCGCAAGGGCAAAAATACGCGCTGCCGCGTGTCAGAGATTGCGGAGAAACCCGTCGAAGGCGTCGAGATAAGCGGATTGGTGCCGCGAGACGTCGCCGCGGGCCAACGCCCCGCCGGCGGCTTGCGTGGGCACACGGGGACCGGCCAAGCCGAGAATCGCCCGGTTCCATTCGGCATCCGACAATGGATCGAGATAGACGACATTTGGCCCGCGTTGCTCCCGAAACGGAGGGATATCCGACGCGATGACCGGCGTTCCCGCCAAGAGCGCTTCGGCCATCGGCAGACCAAACCCCTCCGCGAGCGAAGGCGCGAGCAGCGCCCTGCAATGATCGAGCAATCGCTTGTAATCGGGCGTCGGCAGGCCCGCGGCTTCGATCACGTGGCCACGGAGACTCTCGTCTTCGAGCGCGGAGACGATGTCCGCGCTGTTCCAGCCACGTTTGCCGACGACGACGAGTTTGGGGGCGTCTGGCCCATGCTTTTTGACGAGGTCGCGCCAGACGCGCAGCAAAGTCAGATGGTTTTTGCGCGGTTCGATTGTCCCGCAGGCGAGGAAAAACGGGATTTGCGTGAGCCTGTCGTCCCGCTTGCCGCGCTCGGCAAAGATCGCGGCGGCCGGCGGCGCGCTTCGAAAGACCGGCAAATTCCGTCGCCCGGCCCGGTCGAGATGACGTCGCAAGCTGTCCTCGACGCAGGCGCTCGCGACCGCCGCCGCCGCGCCGCGGCGCGCCAAGAGGTCGAGCCGTTGCGCGTGGCGCGCCGGTTCGTGTCGCCAAAACAAGTCCGGCCGTTCAATAGGCAGCAGGTCGTGGATCCAAAAAACTGGACGCACATCGGGTCTGTCGTCGAGCCAAGCGACGTGGCGCTTCCACTCCAACGGAAAATGCGCCGCATTGATGTAGATCGAGTCCCGAGGGACGGCGGCGCGCGGCGCGCTGCCCCGCGCTGGGCCATAGCGGAGGAGGGCCTTGGTGACATGGAAAACGCGCTTGGGCCGGGGTTGAACAAGACGCCTGGGAGCGCCGCTCGGCGGCAAGGGCGCGCAAAGACGCGCCACAATGGTCTCATAGGTTTGCGACGGTTGGCTGGCTTCGCTCGCGCTTTCTTGCCACGCCGCCGCGACTCGCCCCGCCGCGCCGAGGGTGGTTTTTTCATGCAGGACGCGAGGACCATTAAAGCCAAGCCCGAGCGCAAAAGTCTCGAAGTCCCGATGGTTCAGGAAATGCCCGGCCAAGAGATGATCGATCCTGTCGATCCCATTCGGTGTCGCGTTCAAAACGCGCGTCATCAGCCGAGAGAGATCGTAAAGGATTGAAATGGACATGCCTTGCTTTAGCGAAAGTTACAGACGTGTCGAGTGTGTCCAGAGCGCGCGCGGTTCGGGCGATCTGTTCCACGGCGGCGTATCCCGGCTTGAATCGTTAGGCCTTTCGGGTGCCTGGCGCCGATCGGCCACGTGACTTTACAGAGAGTTCGAAATTATCGGAAGGTGGACCGACACAATAATCTCCCGCCGGTGTGTCCTCGGAGTGTCTCGACGCGCGCGGTCTTCCCGTCTATGAGAGTGGTAAATCTTTCATAAACCTTCGATATGGATTGAATCGCGATCATCTTAGCTGTGCGAGCGGCCTGATTCGTAACAAATATTTGAGGCTAGACTGCCTAGACTTTCGGAAAGTCCGTTCACGCCGGGAATGGAAAAAGAATAACGAGTGGGTTCGGGCTTTCGCCAAGGGATGAATGAATGCGTCGTCTAAGCCGGATGTCTTTGGTTGGAAGTGTTTGCGTTTATGCATTCCTCGCGCTTCCAGGGTGCTCGATCCTCCCGACCGCGGGGCCGAGCACGGGCTCGGTCACCGATCAGGGCGGCGGTCAAGCGCCGCCGCGCTACGAGTTCGTCGATCTGACGTCCGAGGTCACCGCCGTTTTGGAACAGCGCGAGCCGCCCGGGTTGTTCGCGCATTTCGGCGATTATCGCGTGACGGGCGAACCGCGGATCGGAATCGGCGATTCGATCAGCGTCACAATCTGGGAAGCGAGTTCGGGCGGTCTGTTTTCGGCGCCCCTGCTCGACAAGGTGAGCACCGGATCGAACAGCGCCACCATTCCCGAGCAAATCGTCGGCCGCGACGGGGCGATCACGGTGCCTTATGCCGGGCGGGTTCCCGTCGCCGGGCGCACCACGCGCGAGGTGCAGAGCGTCGTCGAAAAGGCGTTGGAGGGCAAGGCCATCCAGCCGCAGGTGCTGATCAACGTGACGCATTCGCTCAACAACAGCGTGTCGGTCGGCGGCGAAGTCACCACGGGCGCCCGCATTCCGCTCTCGGTCAA
>JARLIW010000032.1 GCA_031291515.1 Beijerinckiaceae bacterium
GTTGTGCCCCATCGTCGGTCGGATTTCGATGGACCTCGTCGTGATCGACGTCACCGAAGCCCCCACGGTGGAGCGCGGCGACAGCGTCGAATTGCTCGGCGCCGAGATCACCATCGACGATTTGGCCGCGCGGGCCGGCACGATCGGATATGAAGTCCTGTCCCACCTCGGCACCCGCAGCCATCGGCGGTATTTGGGGGTGTGAGGTCAGTTGTCCGCTTCCGGGAAAGCGGGCCGCGGCGTTGCGAATTTACATTCGCAACGTCGACTTGACTGCAAACGAGGGGACGGTGGCTCCTCGCGCAGGCAGAAATCTCGGCATCAAGCATCATGACTCACGGCAAATTATTTGCCTTTGTAGAGGCATTTGTATATATAAATTAGCGAGAACGGATGGAATTTACCGGTTTTAATTGGGACCTTGGCAATCGTGCGAAATGCCAAAAGCACGGTTTGACGCGTGACGATATCGAAAGCATGTTTGACCGGCCTGTCGTGATTTTGCCGGATAAGCCCAATTCGCAAAAAGAAAAAAGATATCGCGCCATTGGAACCACGCGGCACGGACGCCGAGCGTTTATTATCTTTACATTACGCCAAAGTATAGAAGGGACTCTTCTGCGCCCGATAAGTGCGCGATATATGCATCAGGAAGAGGTAGAACTCTATGAAAAAAATTATACCGACGTTCCAAACCGATAAAGAAGCCGAAGACTTTGTCGATACGGCCGATCTCACGGAATATGATCTTTCCGGAGGGCAGGTCGTCAAATTCGAGTTGAAGCCCAAAGACAGGTCGGTGAATCTGCGCCTGCCCGAATCGTTGCTTGACGCGGTTCGCGCGCAGGCAAATAAGCAAGGTATTCCCTATCAGCGATTTATCCGGCTTGCGCTCGAACAAGCGTTGCAACACACCAAATCTTGACGCGCAGACGCCATTCGTTCGATTTCCGCGCCACGCCCCTTCCTTTTGTCCCCGTTTTGTTCTAGCCATTTGCCATGATCGCCCCCCGCCCCGGCCGCTAGCGTGGCCAAATCCAAATCCGCCTTCGTCTGCCAGAGCTGTGGCAATGTCACGCCGCGCTGGCAGGGGCGCTGCGAATCCTGCGGCGCGTGGAATTCCATTATCGAAGACGGCGGCGTGGCCGGCATCGGCGCGCAGGCCGCGCGCGGCGCCAAGAAGGGGCGCATCTTCACGCTCGGGGAACTGGCCCATGCCGATGCGCCGCAACGCCGCCTCGAGACCGGCATCGGCGAACTCGACCGCGTGACCGGCGGCGGCTTCGTCCCCGGCTCCGTGCTGCTGCTCGGCGGCGAGCCGGGAATCGGAAAATCCACGTTGTTGATCCAGGCCTGCGCGGCGCTCGCGCGGCGCGGCGAGCGCGTCGTCTATATTTCAGGCGAAGAGGCGATGGATCAGGTGCGGCTGCGCGCCACAAGGCTCGGCCTCGCCTCGGCGCCGGTCGAACTCGCGGCCGAAACCGGCGTCGAGGATATCGTCGCGACCCTGTCACATGGCGCCCGCCCCGCCCTCGTCGTCATCGATTCGATCCAAACCATGTGGACCGACGCGGTGGAATCCTCGCCCGGCACCGTCACGCAGGTGCGCGGCTCGGCCCAGGCGCTGATCCGCTTCGCCAAAACCACCGGCGCCGTGGTGATTCTCGTCGGCCACGTCACCAAGGACGGACAGATCGCGGGTCCACGCGTCGTCGAGCATATGGTCGATGCCGTCGTCTCCTTCGAAGGCGAAGGCGGGCGCGACTTCCGGATCCTGCGCGCGGTCAAAAACCGGTTCGGGCCGACCGACGAGATCGGCGTCTTCGAAATGACCGGCGGCGGCTTGAACGAAGTCGCCAATCCCTCGGCTTTGTTCTTGACCGCCCATGACGAGGTGACGCCGGGCGTCGCGGTCTTCGCGGGGATGGAGGGCACACGGCCGCTTCTCGTCGAAATTCAGGCGCTTGTCGCGCCGACGTCGCTCGGCACGCCGCGCCGCGCGGTGGTCGGTTGGGATACGAGCCGCCTCGCCATGGTCGTCGCGGTGCTCGAGGCCCATGCCGGGCTCAAACTCGGCCAGCACGACATCTATCTCACCATTGCCGGCGGCTTGCGGGTCAGCGAGCCCGCGGCCGATCTCGCCGCCGCCGCGGCGCTCGTCTCCTCGCTGTCGGGGCAGAGCCTGCCGCCCCATGCCGTCTATTTCGGCGAGGTCGGCTTGAGCGGCGCGGTGCGCCCGGTCGCGCATGCGGCGGCGCGGCTGAAAGAGGCGGCCAAGCTCGGCTTTATGAGCGCGGTGGCGCCGCGTGGCGCCCAAGCCGCCGCGGAGAGCGGCGGCGACCCGATGAAATTATCGGCGTGCGAGCATATCGGCGCCTTGGTCGCCGAGATCGCGAAGCCGCGCCCCTCCAGTGCACCAAAGCAACAGCAACGCGTGGAAGAGCGGCGAACGAGGTGACGCGGCGATTGGCCTTCGCTATAAGCCACTTGCGCCACCGGCGGCGTATTTCGCAAACAAGTCTCTCTCGAACGGCGTAAGTGGCCGAAGGCTAAGACCATGCCCTCTTATCTCGACCTTGGCCTCATCGTGATCGTGTTGATTTCGGCCCTGCTCGCCATGCTGCGCGGCTTTACGCGCGAGGTCTTGGCGATCGCCTCCTGGGGCGCCGCGGCGGCGGCGGCGATCTACTTCTATCCGTCGGTCCTGCCCTACGTAAAACCCTATATTTCGAAGGACGTCGTGGCCATGGCCACCTCGGCGGCGCTGGTCTTTTTCGCCACCCTCGTGCTCGTCTCGATCGTGACGATCAAATTGTCGGACGTCATCCTCGACTCCAAGGTGGGCGCGCTCGACCGCTCGCTCGGCTTTGTGTTCGGCGCCGCGCGCGGCGTTCTGCTCTGCGTCATCGCCTATGTCTTCTTCTCCTGGCTCGTCCCTCCGGAAAAGCAGCCGGAATGGGCGAAGAACGCCAAGATGCGACCTTTTCTCGCCGCGACCGGCGATCAGCTGACCGCTTTGCTGCCCGACGATCCCGAGGGAATCATCGGCCGCTTCAAAAAGGCCAAACCCGCCTCGGCGGCGGACGAACCGCCGCAGGAAACCGACACGTCCAAGCCCCTGCCCACGCCTCCGAGCCGTGACCAGAATACAAAGGTGCCATGATTTACGAGAATATCGCGCCGATTGTCCTGGCAATTGGGCGCATTCTGATTATTTAAGTTTCGTGACGGTATGTTGTCCGAAATGAACGTGCCCGGTGCCGCGAGGTGTCTATGACAGAGCCAACCCAAGACCGGTCCACGGCGGCCTTCGATTCCCATAGGGAAGATCCGTTCGATACCGAGGCGGATCGCCTGCGCGAAGAATGCGGGGTTTTCGGCATTTTCGGCCATCCCGACGCGGCCGCGGTCACCGCGCTGGGTCTCCACGCGCTTCAGCACCGGGGCCAAGAGGCCGCGGGCATCGTCGCCTTCGACGGATCCCGCTTCAATTCGGAACGCCGCCTCGGCTTGGTCAGCGATCACTTCTCCAAGGCCTCGACCATCGCGCGGCTGCCGGGCACGGCCGCCGTCGGCCATGTGCGTTACTCGACGACCGGCGAAACCATCCTCCGCAACGTCCAGCCGTTGTTCGCGGAACTCGATACCGGCGGCATCGCCGTCGCCCATAACGGCAATCTCACCAATGGCTTGACTCTACGCCGCGCGCTCATCCGCGATGGCGCGATCTATCAGTCGACCTCCGACACCGAAGTGATTCTCCATCTCGTCGCGCGCAGCCGCAAACCACGCGTGATCGAACGATTTATCGAAGCGCTCCGCGAGCTCGAGGGCGCCTATGCCCTCGTCACCCTATCCAATAAGGCGCTGATCGGCGCGCGCGACCCGCTCGGCATCCGCCCGCTCGTGCTCGGCGAATTGGACGGCCATTTCCTTCTGGCCTCGGAAACCTGCGCGCTCGACATTATCGGCGCGCGATTCGTTCGCGACATCGAAAACGGCGAGATCGTCGTCATCACCGAAACCGGCGTGGAATCGCTGCGCCCGTTTCCAAAGGTGCCGGCGCGGCCCTGTATCTTCGAATATATTTACTTCGCCCGGCCGGATTCGATCGTCCATGGCCGCTCCGTCTACGAGACCCGAAAGGCGATGGGCGCGCAATTGGCGCGCGAAACGCCGATCCCCGCCGATGTCGTCGTTCCCGTGCCCGATTCGGGCGTTCCCGCGGCGATCGGCTACGCCCAGGCCTCGGGGATTCCGTTCGAACTCGGCATTATCCGCAACCATTATGTCGGCCGCACCTTCATTCAGCCGACGCAATCGACCCGCGAGAGCGGCGTGCGCCTCAAGCACAGCGCCAACCGCTCGGTCGTCGAAGGCAAGAGCATCATTTTGATCGACGATTCCATCGTGCGCGGCACGACATCGGTCAAAATCGTGCGGATGATGCGCGAAGCCGGCGCCCGCGAGGTCCATTTCCGGATTTCCTCGCCGCCGATCAAATATCCCGATTATTACGGGATCGACACGCCGGAGCGCGACAAGCTGCTCGCCGCGACCCATTCGCTCGAAGAGATGCGCGAATATATCGGCTCCGATTCGTTGGCGTTTCTCTCGGTCGAAGGCACCTACCGCGCGATGGGCGAAGAGCGCCGCGACCCGACCCGTCCGCAATTCACCGACCATTGCTTCACCGGCGATTACCCGACCTATCTGACCGATGTGAGCGGGGAAACCCGAAGCCAGCTTTCGCTTCTCGCGGAGACCGGCTAGTAGCTCTCGTCATGACCGATCGAGACGTCAAAACATTGCTTGGCCGCGTGGCCTTGGTCACGGGCGCGTCGCGCGGCATCGGCCGCGCCGTCGCGCTGGCCTTGGCCGAGGCTGGCGCCCATGTCGTCGCGCTCGCCCGCACCCAGGGCGCCCTCGAAGAGCTCGACGATGACATCAAGTCGCTCGGCAGCCAGGCGACCCTCGTCCCCGTCGACATCAAGGATTTCGATGCGCTCGACCGGCTCGGCGCCGCGATCCATCAACGCTGGGGCCGACTCGATGTGTTCGTCGGCAATGCCGGCATTCTCGGGCCGCTGACGCCCTTGGCCCATTGCGATCCCAAGAGCTGGGATCAGGTCATGGCGGTCAATGTCACCGCCAATTACCGCCTGATCCGCTCGCTCGATCTGCCGTTGCGGATGTCGGATGCCGGACGCGTCGTGCTGTTGAGTTCAGGTGCCGGTCACCGCGCCGATTTCAAGCCTTATTGGGGGCCTTATGCGATCTCCAAAAGCGCCGTGGACAGTCTGGTGCGAACCTATGCGGCCGAGACGCTCAACCTCACGCGCGTGCGCGTCATGGCCGTCAATCCCGGCCCGCTGCGCACCCATATGCGCGCCGCCGCGATGCCCGGCGAAGATCCGCTCGACCTCGAGACGCCCGAGGATCTCGCGCCGAAACTGCTCCAATTTTGCCTCCCCAGTTCGACGGAAACTGGCCGGCTCTATGATTTCCCGACGGATCGGATCTTGAGTTTCCAAGCGCCGGCTTAGGCCGCGCCTCGGAAAGTTGCGGACTTTTTCGATCGAGGGCATGCTTTCCCCTCGTCAAAAGAGAGAGCGTCCCGGTGACCGAAGCGGGCAAGACAAAATGATGGCTCCGGTCCAGCGCTTGAGACTGACGCTCACGATCTTGTCGCTCTACGCGTTCCTGATCCAGGGCCTTCTTGGCGCGGCTTATTCGAGCGTTTCCGGCGTCCCCGCGCTGTGTCAGGGCCAGACAACGCCCGGGAGTCCGACCGAGCCGCGAAAACATGCGGCGGACGAATCCTGCTGCAGCCAAGCGTGCCGCCTCGTCGCGATCGCCGCGCCGCCGGCTTCGCCGGAACCCGCCCGCCTCGCCCGGATTGCAAAACCCGGCAGGCCGCGCGGCGAAACGAGCGAAGCCGTGGCGATGCCGCCATCGCCCCAAGCCAGGGGGCCTCCGAACCCTGTCTAAAGAATCATTCCCCCCTCAGACAGGAATTCATCTCATGAAGCAGTTCATCACGACGACTATCGCCATCGCCTTCGGCCTGTTGTTGGCCAGCGCTCCCGCCCGCGCGGCGGAACAAGCCACGCCCGGTATCACCGTTAAAAACGCCTGGATCCGCGCCACGCCGAATGGTGCCAAGGTCGCCGGCGGCTATGCCACGATCACGAATACCGGGACCGTCGCCGACCGTCTCACCGGCGTCGCCATCCCCCTCGCGCCCAAGGCCGAAATCCATGAAATGTCGATGGAAAACGGCGTCATGAAGATGCGCGAGCTCGACAAGGGCCTGGACATTCCGGCGGGCGCGACCGTCACGCTACAGCCGAGCGGATTTCACATCATGTTCTTGAATCCGACCGCCCCGTTCAAAGAGGGCGACACGGTGACCGGA
>JARLIW010000200.1 GCA_031291515.1 Beijerinckiaceae bacterium
ATCGCCTTGGACGAATTGGCGTTTCTGGCTCGCGATGTCCGCGACTACGATCCGCTCTCCGCGCTCGATGGCGGATCCGACGGGCTCGAGCCGTATCGGCTGATCATCCCCGCGCTTTCCGCCCTGCTCGCGCCCGGCGGGTTCGTGGCCCTTGAGATTGGAGAGAGCCAAGGCGGCCCGGTCAGCGCTCTGGTCCGCGCCGCCGGCCTCGGCGAAACCGGGATCAAAAAGGATCTCGCGGGTCATGACCGCGTTGTTTTCGCGGCCGGTTCCACACGCCCGGACGAGTTCGCCGCGCGTAAATGTGGCGCTTTGGACCCAGGCAGCGGATAAAGTCGGGGAGCATCGACGAAAGCCCTTGGCGTTTCCGTGGAAAACGGGTATGTATCGTGGCGGTAGGCAGTCTTTTGCCGTATTTCGACGCTGCATTAGACGTCATTGAGCTCTGGCGATTCGCAATTTCTCGGCGGACGACATGAGCGATGAGCTGCATTTTAAATTGGGTTGACGGCTGGCGCGGAAAAGCGCGCCTCGCGCTTTTAGCTAAGCGTTGAACACGAAGACCCATGAAACCGCCGCGATGCGCATCCGGTGCATTCGCAAATTGGCTGGAGAGCCAACATCTTTCGCTCCCTTGGTTCAGTCCGTCGCGCAAGACGCGTTTCAAGCAAGACGGCACGCTGAAAGCAGCTGTGCCTGGGGACGATTAAATCCGATGCCATTCAAGGATCATCGATGAGACCTGGTCAGAACAAACGTATGCGTGGCCGCAGCAACAATAGTAGCGGGGGCAATCGTAAAGGCCCCAATCCTCTTACCCGGTCTTACGAATCCAATGGGCCGGATGTTAAGATTAGGGGGACCGCTCATCACATCGGTGAAAAGTACCTCCAGCTCGCGAGGGATGCCCAATCGTCCGGCGATCCCGTCATGGCGGAGAGCTATCTCCAGCATGCCGAGCATTATTTCCGGCTGATCGCCGCGGCCCAGCAAGCCCAGCAACAAGCCGCCTATGGATACCAGCGCCCGGCCGGCGAACAGGCCGAAGCCGAGGACGACGGCGAAGACGACGATTTCAGCAGCCTGCCCGATCGTTTCGCCTCGCCCGTCGAGCGGGTGGTCACGCCGCCGCCTCCCCCGGCTCAGCCTTATGCCGAGCGTCCCGCCTATAACGGCGGCGGCGACCGCCAGCCTTACGAGCCCCGGCCGGAGCGTTACGAACGCCCTCAGCAGGACCGCCAAGAGCGGCCGCAGCACGAGCGTTCTTATCAAGACCGCGCGCCGCAGCCCGATCGTCAAGACGCGCGGCCCGAACGCTACGACAACCGGCAAGATCGTGGCGGCCGGAACGAGCGCCCGCCTTACGCCGAGCGCAACTTCGCCGACCGCAACGGACAGGACCGCAACGCGCCCAACCGCGGCAATCAAGACGGCAATGCTCCGACGCGCGATTACGACAATCGCGGCAATCGCGGCAATGGCCGGGGACCGCGCGAGTTCCGGAATCCCGAGGCCCCGCGCGAACCACGCCAGCCGCAGCTCGATGCCGGCCCCCCCGTGAACGCGCTGCCGGCTTTCATCACCACGCCGGTCCGCATCCAACCCGAACCCGCGCCGATCAGCGAGCCCAGCTTGCCCGACTTGCGCGAGCCCCAGGTCGAAGCCACCGGGGCGCCCGGCGACGACGTGAGCTTTGCCGTGCGTCCCCGCCGCCGCCGCCGGCCCAAGGCGGAATTCAGCGCCGGTGACGACGACGTCGCCTATCAAGCGCCAACGCCCGATCCCGTCGGGGAATAAACATCGGCCACGAAGACAAGGCCGCGCCCATGCGGATCCGCCTCCCCTAGGCTGGGGGGCGGATCCCCTCGCTGAGGCAGCAGGCTCGCGCACAGATGTTTGGGCTTGCGATAAATCGTATGCGGGCGGCCCTTTGCCCGAGGGCTGATTCGTGTCGTCAATCCGCGCGACGACCGACCGACCGACCAACCCGGATCATGACGAACGCCGAGCCCACCAGGCTTAAGGGCTGGTCTCGATCCGGCATGCGCGTCGCAAAGTTTGCGCAAGAACCCCTTATCGCCGCGACTTTGCTATCCTACATCAATGACAAGCCCCGGAAAGGGGCCGAAACATGGCGTGCCGTCGCTGCTTCGGGGCGCGGCGCGTGCAGGAGGGGTTTCGATGAACATTGAAAAATATACGGAGCGCGCGCGAGGCTTCATTCAAAGCGCGCAGACGCTCGCGCTTCGCGAAGGGCACCAGCAATTCGTGCCCGAACATCTTTTGAAAGTCTTGCTCGACGATCCGGAAGGCCTTGCCTCCGGCTTGATCGACAGGGCGGGCGGACGTTCGCGCGATGCTTTGCAGCAAACCGAATTGGCGCTCGGCAAATTGCCGAAAGTGCAAGGGCCCGGCGCGGGCAACGTCTATCTGAGCCCCGCGACGGCGCGGCTTCTCGATCAATCCGAACAGATCGCCGAAAAGGCCGGCGATAGTTTCGTCACGGTCGAACGGCTGTTGCTCGCGCTCGCGATGGACAAGACGTCCGAGGCCGGCAAAATTCTCGACAGGTCCGGAGTCACGCCGCAGACGCTCAATGCCGCGATCGAAGATTTGCGCAAGGGCCGCACGGCGGATAATGCCTCGGCCGAAAACGCCTATGACGCGCTCAAGAAATATGCGCGCGATCTGACCGAGGCCGCGCGGTCGGGCAAGCTCGATCCGGTGATCGGCCGCGACGAAGAAATTCGCCGCACCATTCAGGTTCTGTCGCGCCGCACCAAGAACAATCCGGTCCTGATCGGCGAGCCCGGCGTCGGCAAGACGGCGATCGTCGAAGGGCTCGCGGTGCGCATCGTCAACGGCGACGTGCCCGAAGGTCTCAAGGACAAAAAGCTGCTCGCGCTCGACATGGGCTCGCTGATCGCGGGCGCCAAATATCGCGGCGAGTTCGAGGAGCGGCTGAAAGCCGTCTTGAACGAAGTCACCGCGGCGGCGGGCGGCATTATCCTCTTCATCGACGAAATGCACACGCTGGTCGGCGCCGGCAAGGCCGATGGCGCGATGGACGCCTCGAACCTGCTCAAACCCGCGCTCGCGCGCGGCGAGCTGCATTGCATCGGCGCGACGACGCTCGACGAATATCGCAAGCATGTCGAAAAAGATGCCGCGCTCGCGCGCCGGTTCCAGCCGGTGTTCGTTTCGGAACCAACGGTCGCCGATACGATCTCGATCCTGCGCGGCTTGAAGGAAAAATACGAGCTGCATCACGGCGTCCGCATCACCGATGCCGCGATCGTCGCCGCCGCGACCCTGTCGAACCGCTACATCGCCGACCGGTTCCTGCCGGATAAGGCGATCGATCTCGTGGACGAAGCCGCCTCGCGGCTGCGCATGCAGGTCGATTCCAAGCCCGAGGAGCTCGACGAACTCGACCGCCGCGTCATCCAGCTCAAGATCGAGCAGGAGGCGCTGAAGAAAGAGACGGACACGGCCTCGAAGGACCGGCTCGTGAAACTCGAGACCGAGCTCGGCGATCTCGTCGAAAGCTCGCGCGAGCTCACGCAGCGCTGGATGGCCGAGAAGAACAAGCTCGGCAGCGCGCAGAAGATCAAGGAACGGCTTGAAGCCGCCCGCAACGAACTCGTCCAGGCGCAGCGCAAGGGCGAATATCAGCGCGCCGGCGAATTGACCTATGGCCTCATTCCCGAGCTCGAAAAGGCCTTGGCCGATACCGAAGCCAAGAAGGGCAATGTGCTGCTCGAGGAGGCCGTCACGCCTGATCATATCGCGGGAATCGTCTCGCGCTGGACCGGCGTGCCCGTCGACAAAATGCTCGAGGGCGAGCGCGACAAGCTGTTGCGCATGGAAGACGTGATCGGCCAGCGCGTCATCGGTCAGCCCGAGGCGGTGAAAGCCGTCTCGACCGCCGTGCGCCGCGCGCGCGCCGGGCTGCAGGATCCGAACCGGCCGATCGGCTCGTTCATGTTCCTCGGGCCGACCGGCGTCGGCAAGACCGAGCTGACCAAGGCCTTGGCCTCATTCCTGTTCGACGATGAGACCGCGCTCGTGCGCCTCGACATGTCCGAATATATGGAGAAGCACTCGGTCGCGCGTCTGATCGGCGCGCCGCCCGGCTATGTCGGCTACGAGGAAGGCGGCGCGTTGACCGAAGCGGTGCGGCGGCGGCCCTACCAGGTGCTGCTGTTCGACGAGATCGAAAAGGCGCATCCCGACGTCTTCAACGTGCTGCTGCAGGTGCTCGACGACGGGCGGCTCACCGACGGCCAGGGCCGGACGGTGGATTTCCGCAACGTGCTGATCATCATGACCTCCAACCTCGGGGCGGATGTCTTGGTGATGCAGCAGGAGGGCGAGGATTCCGGGGCCGTGCGCAACGAGGTCATGCAGGTCGTGCGCGCGCATTTCCGGCCGGAATTTTTGAACCGCGTCGACGAGTTCATCCTGTTCCACCGGCTCCGCCGCGAGGACATGGGCGCGATCGTCGAAATCCAACTCGGACGGCTCGCCAAGCTTTTGGAGGACCGGAAGATCGCGCTCGACCTGTCGCCCGACGCGCGCGCCTGGCTCGCGGCGAAAGGCTACGATCCCGCCTATGGCGCGCGCCCGCTCAAGCGCGTGATCCAAAAGAACGTCCAGGACCCGCTCGCCGAGTTGATCCTATCGGGCCAGATTTTGGACGGGTCCGAGGTCAAGATCGAGGCCGGACCGGATGGCTTGATTTTCGGCAATCCGGAGAACCCGAAAGCGGTCTGGACCGGACCGGGCGACGAACCGGCGCCGAGAGTGGTGCACTAAAGGCGTGAGCCAAACGATGCCTCCTCCGCGACTGCGGGGGAGGCACGACGATCTGGCGGCCCCTCACACGGTCTTTGCCTTCTCGTCAAATTGAACCCGCGCGCGTTCGACCTGCTTCAGATTTTCCGCCGCCCAAATCCAGACGCCGCAGAAGGCCGCGCCGAGGCTCGCGCCAAGCGGCGTGAGTTGATATTCGACCTTGGGCGGCACGACGGGATAGACGGTCCGCGCCACAAGCCCGTCGCGCTCCATCTGGCGTAGCGTTTGGGTCAGCATTTTTTGGCTGATGCCCTCGACCAGCTCGCCCAAGCGCGTGAATCGCAGCGTGCCCTTTTCGCCGAGCACTTCAAGAATCAGCATGGTCCACTTGTCGGCGACGCGGCCGATCAAATCATTGACGAGCGCTTCGATCCGGGGATCGAGATCGTCGGGCGGCGTCGCCTTGGCATGGCGTTTTGCCGTGGCGATTTGCTCGGGCGTGAATCGTGAAATGCCGGACATGGCCGTTACTCTCTTTTTGGTGCGTATAACACTTCATAGTGCCTACTTTCAATTGGAGAGTATGAGGCGCTAGAACCGGGGAGGCAAGCGAACCACCAAGGACTTTGGCATGAAACTCGAAAATCGAACCATCCTGATCACCGGCGGAACGAGCGGGATTGGCCTCGAACTCGCCCGGCAATTGCTGCCGCGCGGCAATACGGTGATCATCACGGGCCGCGACCCGGACAAACTCGACGCCACGCGGCAAGCGCTTGCCGGCGTCCATACGGTCCAAAGCGACGTGAGCGATCCCGCCGCGATCGTGGCGCTGCACGCGAAGGTGCTCACGCGGTTTCCGGCGCTCGATACGCTCGTCAACAATGCCGGGATCATGCGCAATCTGAACCTCAATCAGGAGCGCGGCCTCGACGACGTCACGCGCGAGATCGACATCAATCTGAGTGGGCCGGTGCGCATGGCGCAGCAATTTCTGCCGCATCTCAAAACACGCGCGGGCGCGTTGATCGTCAACGTATCGTCGGGCCTCGCCTTTGTCCCGCTGCCGATATCGCCGGTCTATTGCGCGACGAAGGCCGCGCTGCATTCTTTCACCCAATCGCTGCGCGTGCAACTCGAGGGCACGAGCGTCACCGTCGTCGAACTGGCCCCGCCGGCCGTCGAGACGCCGTTGTTTCGCGGCGGCGAATTCGCGAACGAAATGCAAAACCAAAAGGGCATGGACGTCGCTGTCCTCGCCAGACACGCGATCGCGGGCATCGAGGCCGGCAAATTGGAAATCCGTCCGGGGCTCAGCAATGTCTTGAAATTGATGAGCCGAATCGCGCCAGAATTTATGCTCGCGCAAATGACGAAGATGGGAGCACGAAGAACCTGAACCCGCCAGCGATCGCGATGATCAAACGCCGCGACCGATTTTGGTCGTCATTGCGAGCGAAGCGAAGCAATGACGGCGGCGTTTTGGAATTGGTTGCGATCACCGCGATTTGCCATCGGGCGGCCGCTCGGTTTGATCGCAAAGCGAGCACGATTGCATTGGTCCCAAACCTTAGGCGAAGACCTGTCCCAGTTGGAACGCGCCGGGCGGCACCAGGCCGGGCGTCACATAGGCGTGGTGCAACGCGTCGAGCTGCGCCCACAACACGTCGCATTTGAAACGCACGGCCGC
>JARLIW010000201.1 GCA_031291515.1 Beijerinckiaceae bacterium
ATCAAGACCTCCGCGTCGGCGGCCTCGCAGTCTCCTCTCAAGAATATCGTGTTAGCCTCAAGATTAACTGTCATCCGATCAACTCCGCCAAGTCAAGAACCATCACGACTTTGCCATCGCCCAGAACCGCGGTTCCGAGAATGATCGTCATGCCGGAGAGAAGCGCCGGCGCGGGTCGGAGCATGACATCAAATCGTCCGCCAAAGTCATCGACGCCGATCGCGATACGCTGATCTCCTAGTTTTGCGATGAGCACCTTGGCGTCGGAGGTCTGGCGCGCGGACGCCTCTAGGCCCAGCAAGGTCGCGAGGCGCAGCAAGGGGATGGTTTGATCGCGCAGAGCGAAAGCTTCCGACGCGCCGACCGGCGAGATGCGCGCGGAGTCGAACCGGATCATTTCGGCGATCGCTTCAACAGGAATGCCAAAAGCCTGGTCGCCGGCCAGAACGGTTACGATCGTCGTGATTGTCACGGCCTCGGGAAGATTCAAAGAGATCGTCGAACCGGCGCGGGGAACACTCGTCACGGCGACGCGCCCGCCCAAGGCCAAGACGGATTGGCGCACCGCGTCCATTCCCACGCCGCGTCCGGAAATGTCGGAGACGTCGCTCGCGGTCGAGAAGCCCGCCCGAAATATCATGTCGAGCACCGCCGCGTCGTCCATCGCCGCAAGGGCGGACTCGTCGATAATGGCGCGTGCGCGAGCGGTCGCGCGGATCTTGCCGGGATCGA
Organism: Beijerinckiaceae bacterium; assembly: GCA_031291515.1. GTDB lineage: Bacteria > Pseudomonadota > Alphaproteobacteria > Rhizobiales > Beijerinckiaceae > RH-AL1. The sequence continues at coordinate 733 of JARLIW010000201.1, forward strand.
TGCCGGCGCCGTCGTCAGCCACGGTGACGATGATCCGCCCCCCCTCACGCCGCGCTCCGAGAACGACATGGCCCGAAGCCGGCTTGCCCGCGGCCAGTCGGATCGACGACGGCTCGATTCCATGATCGAGGGCGTTGCGGAGGACATGAAGCAAGGGCTCGAACAGCCCATCGACAATCGCGCGATCGGCTTCGACGGTATCGCCCGTGAGTTCGAAGGTCACCGCCTTGCCGAGTTTGGCCGCGATCTCGCGTACGGTTCGCGGGAAACGCCGAAACGTTTTCGCGAGGGGGACCATCCGAACGCTCATCACCGTCCGGTGGAGCCGCGCGACGAGACGTTCGATGTCGGCATGGTTGGCGGCGATGGCTCGGGCGAGGCTGAACTCGGACTCGCGCGCCTGCTCGACAAGATGGCCCAGGGTGTTTTTGGCGACCGCCAGTTCGCTTGCGATGTCGACCAATGCGTCGATCCGGCTTGCATCCACCCGGATGGTGTTTCCGTCGGGATTGGCGCCTGGCGCCGGCCGCTCGGGTTCAGCCTGCTGGCCAGGACCGGAACCCGGCTCCTCGCTCAAGGCGGCAAATTCGGCTTGGCCGGCGATAAACCGGAATATGGGTTGGATCTTGTCGACGGGCGCGGCGCTGAGCGCTTCGATGATCAGATTGCACTCGTAAGGGTCGAGCAGCGTGTCCCATGGTTCGCGAGGCACGATCGCGAGGCGAACCAAAGCGGGAATCGAGCGCACCAAAGCGAGCGGGTCGTCGCCGAGAAAAAAGCAATCGGCCTTTGGCGTATAGCGCACGGCCGTGAGTTGCCGCCGAGCCGCGCGCGCGCGCGCCACGACGGCGGCTTCGCGCGTGAGCAGGGCGGAGAGCCAATTCGAAGAGGACGACGCGTCCGCCGCGGGGGCCTTGTCCGCCGCTTGCTGTAAGGGAGCCCGCAACGCGGTCCGCAAAGCCCGGCTTCGGACATCCGCGCCGGGGCCCAATTGGCCGCTTTGGGCAATTTCGTCAATCCATGTCTCACTGGCGCCGATGCAATCGAGAAGGGCGTCGATCACATCCATTTCGAAGCCCAGGCGTCCGTCGCGGAGAGCCCCGAGCAGATCTTCGGCGGCGTGCAACACTTCGCCCATGGGCAAGAAATCGAACAGAGCGACGGAGCCCTTCAGGGTATGAACGGCTCGGAACGCGCTGGCCAGACTCGTGCTGTCGGCGGGATTTCGTTCGAGCGCCATGAGGTCTTCGGTGGCGCGCTGCGTGAGCTCGCGGCTTTCGATCAGAAATTGCTCGAAAAGGTCGTCCATCAACGCTCCGGGCGTTGGTATACGATGGCATCTTCGAAGCGCCGCACGGCGAATTGGTTCGTGATCCTCATCATCGACTCGGCGTGGCCAAGGCAAATAAATCCGCCGGGATTGAGCGCGTCATAGAGGTTTTGGGACGCGTCCTGGCGGGAGATTTCGTCAAAATAAATAAGTACGTTACGGCAGAAAACGACATCGAAACGGCCCTGAGCCGCCATGTCACGCGAATTCATCAGATTGACTTGCGTGAACTTGACCGATTCCCGGATGTCTTGAAGGATCCGCCGGTTGCCGTCCCGCGGATTCTCGAAATATTGCTCGACGACATTCGCCGGCAGTTGCGAAAGGGCGCGTTCGCCATAATTGCCGGTACTTGCCGCCGCGAGAACCTGGGTATCGATATCGGAACCGATGATTTCGATGTGATAGGCGTCCACCAATGGCCAATTTTCGAGAAGCCAGATGGCGATGGAATAGGGTTCCTCGCCCGTGGCGCAGGGGATCGACCAGATGCGGACAAGATCGCCGGCCTTCCGGGATGCGATGAGCTCCGGCATCAACGACCGTCCGAGGCAGCGCAATTGGTGCTCCTCGCGATAAAAGTAAGTTTCGTTGATCGTGAAACTATTGATGAAGAGTTCGCTTTCCGAGTCGTCGCTTCGCAATTGGGCCAGGTAAGATTGGACGGACGGGCTTCGCGCGGCGGCCATGCGATCCGCGATCCGCCTTTCGATGAAATAGCGCTTGGTCTCGCCATAGGCCATGCCCGTTCGGCGGTAGAGGAAATCGCAAGCCGCGCGAAGTTCGCCCATGCTCAGAAAGAAATCGGACGCTTCGCCGTTTCGAGCATCGGGGAGATCGCTCATGCCGACCATGCCAGTAATTGGCCCGCGATCGCATCCAACGGAAGGACGGCTTGGGCGCCGCCGGCTTTGACCAATTCTCCCGGCATGCCCCAAATTACCGCCGTTTCCTCGGATTCCGCAATCGTTCGCCCACCGGCGGCATGAAGTTGGGTCATCGCCACGGCGCCGTCATTCCCCATGCCTGTCATCAAGACCCCGACGAGACGCGAGGCATCGAGATGCTGCATCGCTGTCGTCACGAGGCGGTCAACGCTGGGGTGCCAGCGATGTTCCGCAAGCGCGGGCGCGGCCATTACAATCAGCTTTCCGGCACGGCTGCTCACGATGATATCAGCGTCGCCCCGGCCGATATAGACGTGTCCGGGCACGAGCGGCATGGCGCGGACCGCCTCGACGACCGTCAGGGCGCAAAGACCATCGAGACGCCGCGCCAGCGTCCCGGTGAAGCTCGAGGGCATGTGCTGCGCGACGAGGACCGGCCAGGGAAACGAGGCAGGCAACCGGGACAAGAGCGCGTCCAAAGCGGGGGGCCCCCGGTCGATGTGCCGACGAGCACGATGCCGTCCAAAGATGCACCCGAACGTCTCGCTCGCGGCGCGGCGCGATCTCGCTCCGACAAGCCCGACGAGGCGCCGGATATTGCCTTCGCCCCTGTTTTGACGGCCCTGGATCGTGTGCCCGGGGCCGCTTCGCCGGCGAGACGGCGGACGCGCTCGGCCAAGCGAACAATGGAGCGGGGCCGGACCATTGCGGCGGCGCGGATCTTTTCGATCAGGAGCGGCGAAAGCTCGTCCATGGCGAGGGATATCGCCCCCTCCGGTTTCGTCACGAAATCGACCGCGCCCAATTCGATGGCGTCGAGCGTTTCTTTCGCGCCGGCTTCGGTCAGCGATGAAAACATGACGACGGGGCATGGTCGCTCGAGCATGATGCGGTCGAGGCAGGCGAGGCCGTCCATGACCGGCATTTGGATATCCAGTGTGACGACGTCCGGCTCGAAATCTCCGATCATGGAGAGCGCTTCCGCGCCGTCGCGCGCCACCGCGACTTCGAAATCGCCTTGCGCCTTGAAGAGGGTCGCGAGGAGCTTTCGCATTAAAGGGGAGTCGTCAACGATCAGGAGTTTGATCACCGATCTTGCGCCGACGATTGCATATCCAGCGGCAATGCCGTGAGCAAGTCGCGTTCGGCCGCGCTCAGCAAGGTTCCTGGATCGACGAGCAAAATCATTCGCTCTTTTCGAGAATCGTTGACCACGCGGCCAAACACACGAGCGTAACCGGTCAGAAGGTCGGGCGCGGATTGGATGTCTCGCGCGGCGACGCTCAAGACTTCGGGCGCGGCATCGACGGCAAGACCCGCCTGCAAGCCATCGATGCTGACGATGACGACCCGGCCGCCGCCGCCGCTGGTTGCGCTGGTGGCGGCAAAACGCTGGTGTTGGTCGATCACGGGAAGCGCCTTGCCGCGCAAGTTCATCATCCCGGCCAGGAACGGCGGCGCGAGGGGAACAGGCGTGAGACTGGCGGGACGACGGACCACTTCGTCGACGGCTGCGATTGGCAAACCGTAGAATTCCGCGCCGAGGGTGAAGATCAAAAATTGTTCGACAGCTTCGCCGCCGTGCCGATTCAGGTTGGTCATCGGGGCCGTTTCCTTCGGAGCGCTTGCAAGGAGGCGCGTGGCGCTTTCGCCGCCGAGAAGACCCGCGGGCGACAACACCGCGATCAGGCTTGCGCCGGTGCCTCGCCGGCAAATCGCTTCAATCCGCGCTTCGTGCTGGCCTCTGGCCAAGAGAGGCGGTACGGGATCGATCGTCTCTTCGGCCACATGCAAGATCGCGTTGACGCCATCGGTGACGACGCCCGCCAAATCGCCGCCGCTCTGAATGACCACGACGCGAGCCGTATCGCGGTCCAATGTCTGGACCGGCAATCCGAGTAACGCAGGTAACGACACCAAGGGCAAAAGAGCCCCTCGGTATGCCATCACACCAATGATGGTGGGGTCCGCGTGGTTTCCTTCGACGATATCGTGCGGAAGCCGTAAGATTTCGCTCACGGCGCCGAGGTGAAATGCATAGGCCCTGGTGTCCAGCATAAAGGAGAGCAGCGACACGTCACGCTTCGCGGCCACGGTCGGCGAAGAAACGAGGGGAGCCAAGGCTTGACGTCCGCCGTCGCCGCCGCGACGCGCCAATTCCACGAAATCGCCGTTGATCAGGGCCTCGAGATCAATCGGCGTCTCACCGTGGCTTCGGCCCAGCGAACTCACGGCATCGACGAGAAGCCCGAGCTTCGGCCCTTTGACGATGACGATGACCCGTGACGACGGAGAAAGGTCGGCATTCGGTTTCCCCAGCAGTCTGGCTAGCGAAACGATCGGCAAAACGGTCCCACGCAAATTGGCGAGCCCCAACAACCAAGCAGGCGCGAGCGGAACGCGGGTCATGACGCCGACGCGAATGATTTCTCCGGCATCATGAGCCGGAATCGCGAACCGCTCGCCAGATACCATGACGGACAAGACGTCCCTCCCGTCGGACGTCGTTTCGTCAGGGCCGCGATCGGCGTCAGCGCTTTTATTCGACGACCTTTGTTTCGCGCGCGCGCTCATGCGCGGCCCGAATTTTCGAACTCGACGGCCAAGCTCGCGATTTCTTCGATGGCCGCGGCGAGATCCTCGGCGCCGCGCGCTTGTTGACGGGCCACGGTGGCGGCCTCGGCGGTCGCCGCGCTGGTTTCCTCGGCCGCCGCCGCGATCTGGCCCGTTCCAGCCGACACGTCGCGAACCGCGGTGACGATTGCTTCCGAGGCGGTCAAAATTTCTCCGGAGGAGTCACGCAGTTCCTTGAGCTCCGCTTCGACGGCTTCGAGTTGGCCAGCGATCGCCCGGTTCTTTTCCGTTTCCGGAGCCATCGTACCCGCGATTTGATCCAGATCGCGGCGCACGGCCGCGATCTGGTCGCGGATCTCATCGACGACATCTTCCATGAGGCTCGCGTTGAGACTTGAATCCCGCGCCAACTCCCGGATGTCGGACGATACGATCGCGAAGCCGCGCCCAAGCTCTCCCGCGCGCGCCGCCTCGACGGACCCGCTGACGGCCAGGATATTGGTTTGGACGGCGACGAGGGAAATGCTGTTGATGATCTTCCCGATCCGCCGGCTCGAAGTCTCGACGGCGGTCACGATGGCCGTGATAGCCTTGGTCTCCTGGAGCGCAGCCTCGAGGCCGGATCTCAGCTTCAAGAGGGCGTCGCGCGCCGTCAGAAGCAACGATAGCGCCGTCCTCGTCCTTTCGAGCGCGCGTCCCGCCGCGGTATTGGTGATGGCCGCCGCTTTCTCGATCTGGACCAAGGCGGCATTCGACTGAAGCGTGGCGGCGGCCTGCGCCTGGGCGCCGCGACTAATTTGCTCGATCGCCGCAAGAATTTCGCTCGCCGAGCTCGACAATTCTTGGACCGTCGCGGAGAGTTCCTCGGCGGCCGCGGCAACGCTTCCCGAGCCGGCGGTGAGGGCGGCGCCTGTGCGCTGGCCTTCCGCCATGCGCGCCAAGGAATGCGCGGTTTGCTGGCTTTGATCCAACGAGATGCCTTGCTGGCGCACCGTCTGCTGACATTGCGCGGTCGCGGCGGATTGTTCTTCCGCGGCGCTGGCGACCAAGGCCGCGCCGCGCTGGGCTTCCCGCGCGCCGGATTCCGCTTCGATCATGGCCAGCAGGATATTTTGAGATTCGTCGCCGAAGGCGGCAAATTCGCCGCGCAACGCGTCGAGCGTCGCGATGATGGCTTGTCCCTTGACCGCTTCGGCTTCGGCTTTCGCGGCCGCCGCCTTGATCCGGCTCGCTATGGCACGCACGTCCGCGCCAATCGCCGCGGCGATCTCTTGCACGTCATTGGCGCTCTTTTCGGATGTCGCCGCGAAGGCGCGGACTTCGTCCGCCACGACAGCGAAGGGTCGGCCATTTTCCCCCGCGCGCGCCGCTTCGATCGCGGCGTTGAGGGCGAGCAAATTGGTTTGATCGGAAATTTCGCTGACGATCCGCGTGATTTCGCTGACCTTGACCGCGTGATTTTCGAGCGCCGACGCGATGTCGACCGAAATCAGCTGGCGGACCGCGTTTTCTCGAACGGCCGTGACCGAAGCGCGGATTTGGGCGGCCGCTTCAATGAGAGTGGTCTGCAAGGCGCCGGTCTTGCGCCGCGCGAGATCGGCTTGTTCGCGGGCGCGGCTGAAGATCGAAACCACGCTTTGAATGGCGCTTTGGGATTCGTGCGCGGCCCCGGCGGACTGCTCGGCGGCACTGGCGATTTGTTCGAGAGACCGGCCGAATTCCTCGGCGGCGGTGGCCGCCTGCGTAATGCCGGCCGCCAGCTCTTCGGTCGCGGCGGCGACGCGTTCAATTGCTTTTTCGTGTCGCGGCTGATTTTTCGCGGTCGTCTTACGAAGCTTAGCCGCAGTCCGTTCCGGGGCTGGGCGGCTCTCCTCCTTGGGTTTGGCCTCTGTCCGCGGTTTGTCGTTCCGCGGCGAGAGTTGCAACGGCGGCGCGGCGGCGGCGCGAGGGCCACGCTTTCCACTCAAGGCGGAGGTCTTCACTAAAGCCATGGAAAATTCACACCGGAGTTCGGGTTTGCCCGCTGGATTGCGGGGTAATTATCATTAATTTCATTCTAAAAGCCGCCCCTTCGCTTTACAAGCCCCGCGAGATCGCCAGTGAAACCATCGGCCCGCGCTGGCCTGACGAGCGATGAAAAAGTCGGTCATCGTGCAATAGATTTAATCCAGGAATTCGCGTTACCAGCGTATTCACGCTCTCATTACTTAGCCATGATTTGTGGCGATGTCGTCAAAGAGACAAGGGGCAAAAATACTTCATGGCAATTCAAGTCGCGGACCTCGGCGAGGTCAGAGATCGGGGCAGGCAAATGTGACAATGTGTAAAAACACCACATGGCGCCCGCGCCTTCGGACTGATAGTTGGGTCTTGGGTGCGATATGCGCCTTCGACGCGGCGTGACGTCGTGTGACGAGCGCGGTGGGCGTCGTCGGTGTGACGGCAACCATTTTGGCGGGAGCGTGATCATGGACTATCGGCGACTTGGCGCTTCGGGTTTCAATGTCCCGGTTCTCAGTTTCGGCACCGGCACGTTCGGCGGCAAAGGGGAGTTCTTCGGCGCGTGGGGCTCGTCGGGCGTCGATGAAGCGCGAAGGCTCGTCGATATCTGTCTAGACGCGGGCGTTACGCTGTTCGACAGCGCCGACATCTATTCCGAGGGCGCGGCGGAGGAAATCCTGGGTCAGGCGATCAAGGGGCGGCCTCGCGATTCCCTCATTATCTCGACCAAGGCGAACTTTCGCTCGGGCGATGCGCCGAATGCTGTCGGGTCGTCGCGTTTTCATCTCATCGATGCCGTCGAAAAAGCGCTGCGACGGCTCGGGACCGATTATATCGACCTGTTTCAACTGCACGGTTTCGACGCTCTGACACCGCCCGAAGAAGTGCTCGCGACTCTCGATCACTTGGTGCGGGCGGGTAAGATCCGTTACACCGGCGTATCGAATTTCTCGGGCTGGCATTTGATGAAGTCGCTCGCCGTGGCGGATCGCTATGGTTATCCGCGCTACATCGCCAATCAGACCTATTATTCCTTGATTGGGCGCGATTACGAATGGGAGCTGATGCCGCTGGGTCTCGATCAAGGCGTTGGGGCCGTGGTTTGGAGTCCGCTGGGCTGGGGCCGGCTGACGGGCAAGCTTCGCCGCGGGCAACCTCTGCCGCAAACGAGCCGTCTCCATAAGACCGCCGAGATGGGACCTCCGGTCGAAGACGAGTACATCTACAAGGTGGTCGATGCCTTGGACGCCGTCGCGGCGGAGACGGAGAAAACGATTTCGCAGATTGCCCTCAACTGGCTGTTGCAGCGTCCGACGGTATCGTCGATTATTGTCGGCGCTCGGAACGAGGAGCAACTCCGGCAGAATCTCGGTGCCGTGGGTTGGAATCTCACGACCGACCAGGTGCGGCGGCTCGACGAGGCGAGCGGCAAACCGGCGGCCTATCCCTATTGGCATCAAGCGGGCTTCGGCGAACGCAATCCATCGCCGGTTTAATGAGACCGCGCGATGGTGGCGCCGTCAAACCACGCGGCGATACTGTGCGATCGTCGAGATATCGGACGATCCGTCTGGCCGCGTGACGGCCACATTCCCCAAACCATCGATCGAGGGGCGGATCGTCGATCCGGACCTCGGCGCGAGATCCGTCCGGCGAAATCAGGAGCTCTTCGAAACCGACGTTGGTGCGCGACGACCGCGCGGCGTCGATAAATGGCGTATCGGCAAAAAGTTTCACGAGCGCGGCCGCCGCGTCGCCGTCATCCAGATATAGATCGACAAGGGCCAAACCAAAGTCTTGGCCCGCGTGGTGACCGCGTCCGGCGGCAGCGACAGATCGCGCAATCGTGGCGACGTCGACGCCAGAAAGTTTGGTGTGCATCGAAATGTCACGCCGGCTTTCGCCGCCGTCACGACTTAGCCGGGCCGCGCCAATGCCAGTCTTGGATTTCCGGCATGTCCTCGCCGTGTTCGCGGATGTAGCGGTGATGATCGATGAGCTTGGCGCGGAACTTCTGCATTGCCGCGGCGCCCTTGGTCGCGAGGCCTGGAACGCGGTCGATCGCCGCGAGGGCGAGGTGATATCGGTCGAGTTCGTTGATCACGACCATGTCAAACGGCGTCGTCGTCGTTCCCTTTTCGCGGAAGCCCGAGACATGCAGGTTATCGTGATTGGCCCGATTATAGGTCAGGCGATGAATCATGTAGGGATAGCCGTGATACGCGAAGATCACCGGCGTGTCGGGCGCGAAGATCCGGTCATAGGCCTCGCCGGTCAGCCCGTGCGGATGCCGTTCGCGCGGTTGAAGCGCCATCAGGTCGACGACGTTGACGACACGGATGGAGAGTTCGGGAAACGCTTCGCGGAGAAGGATGACCGCGGCCATCGTCTCGAGCGTCGGAACATCGCCAGCGCAGGCCATGATCACGTCCGGCGAACCATTTTGTTCGGTTCCGGCCCAGGGCCAGATGCCGACTCCGGCGGCGCAATGCGCCTCGGCTTCGGCCATCGAGAGCCATTGCGGCGACGGTTGCTTGCCGGCAACGATGACGTTGACCCGGTTCTCGGTCCGGAGGCAATGGTCGGTCACCCACAACAGGCAATTGGCGTCGGGCGGAAAATAAATGCGGACAATGTCGGCATCCTTATTGGCGACAAGATCGACAAAGCCTGGATCTTGATGGCTGAATCCGTTGTGATCCTGCCGCCACACATGCGAGCTCAGAAGATAGTTCAACGACGCGATCGGACGCCGCCAGGGCAGCCGCCGCGACACTTCGAGCCATTTCGCATGCTGATTGAACATCGAGTCGACGATGTGGACGAAGGCCTCGTAACAATTGAAAAGGCCGTGCCGCCCAGTCAGGAGATAGCCCTCGAGCCAGCCTTGGCACATATGTTCGCTCAAGACTTCCATCACGCGGCCATCCTGCGCGAGGTGGACGTCGTAGGGCTCGATCGGCTCCATCCAGACGCGCTCGGTCGCCTCGAAGACGTCGTCGAGCCGGTTCGACGCGGTCTCGTCCGGGCCCATCAGGCGGAAGATTCGGGACTCGGCATTGAGCCGCATGATGTCGCGCAGCAAGCCGCCCATGACGCGCGTTGCTTCCGCCGTCGCAACCCCGGCCGACGACACGTCCACCGCGTGCGCGCGATAGTCGGGCAGGTTCAGTTCGCGTTTCAGTGTTCCGCCGTTGGCATGCGGATTGGCCCCCATGCGGCGCGCGCCCGACGGCGCGAGCGCTTGGAGCTCCGGCACAAGGCGGCCGTCGGCGTCGAACAGCGAGTCCGGATGATAGCCGCGCATCCAGGTTTCGAGGATTTCGAGATGCGCGGGATTGGTTCTGACGGCATCGACGGGAATTTGATGGGCGCGCCAAAACCCTTCGACTTTCTTGTTGTCCACGAACTTGGGGCCGGTCCACCCCTTGGGACTGCGCAGGACGATCATCGGCCAGCGCGGCCGCCGCGTTTCGCGCCCGCTTCGCGCCTCGTGTTGGATTTCCGCGATGCGATCGAGCGCGTGATCGACGACATGCGCCATCCGCTCATGCATCTCGGTGGGATCGTCGCCTTCCACCGCGAGCGGCTCGTGCCCGTATCCTTTGAGCAGGCTGAACAATTCTTCGTCGTCGAGGCGCCCAAGGATCGTGGGGCCGGCAATCTTGTACCCATTGAGATGGAGAATCGGCAGGACCGCGCCGTCGTAGGCGGGATTGAGGAACTTGTTCGAGTGCCACGAAGCGGCGAGCGGACCCGTCTCCGCCTCGCCGTCGCCGATGACGCAAGCCGCGACGAGATCGGGATTGTCAAAAGCGGCGCCATAGGCATGAACGAGCGCATAGCCAAGTTCGCCGCCTTCATGAATCGAGCCCGGCGTCTCTGGCGCCGCATGGCTCGGAATGCCGCCCGGAAACGAGAATTGCCGGAACAGCTTTCGCAGGCCTTCGGCATCTCGGCTGATATCGGGATAGATCTCGCTGTAGGTTCCCTCGAGATAGGTGTTCGCCACCATGCCGGGGCCACCATGGCCTGGCCCGCAGATATAGATCATGTTCAAATCGCGCGAGCGGATCGCGCGGTTGAGATGCGCGTAGATGAAGTTCAGCCCCGGCGTCGTCCCCCAGTGGCCGAGCAAGCGCGGCTTGATATGGCGCGGCTGCAACGGTTCGCGCAGGAGTGGGTTGTCCAATAAATAAATCTGCCCGACCGACAAATAGTTGGCGGCGCGCCAGTAGCGATCGAGCAGGTCGAGGTCATTCGTGGTTGGAGCAGCGTACACGGCAGCGATCCTGACAAGAGTTCGGACAGAGCCCGGATGGGCGATATGCTCATGCGTCTAGGAGGGAACGCCTCCGCCTGAAAGACCCGAAAAACGCTCCGGCCAGACCGGCCGGCTGCTGGGTAACGCGGCGGCCGCTCTTGCGTTCGTTCGGTCGCGCGATGACAAGCATCATTGAACGCTCTTTCGGGCAAGCGCCGCCGCGCGCGATCATATCGCGAGGCGAGGGCTTAAGACGCATGACTTCCTATTGTTCGTCTTTGTCCCCCGGGAACAAAGCGCTCAGCAGCTGCCGCGCCGAGTTCTTGATGACGCCGCTCTCGCGAGGTCGCCTTTTACGAGTGTCTTCGTAAGAGCGGCCATTTGGTCAAAGGTCAAGTGCGGCGGCAACGGCGGCACTTCGGGATCTGTTTTGACGTCAAGAAGAACGGGCCGGTCCGCCGCGAGCGCTTCGTCCCAGGCTGCGCCGAGACGTTCGGGATCGTCGCAATAAATGCCTTTCATTCCGATCAGTTCAGCGAATTTATAATAGGGCGCGTTGGGAATATCCCGTGAGGCTTCAAACTTCGGGTCGCCTTCCATGACGCGCTGTTCCCATGTGACCTGATTCAAATCTTCGTTGTTGAAGACGCGGATGACACAGGTCCGGTTCGGCCATTCCCGATAATATTTCATCAGCGTGATCAGCGCGGCCATATTGTTCATCTGCATCGCGCCGTCGCCGGCGAGCGCGTAAGGCACGGCGGCGCCCATCGACGCGAGGCCGCCGGAGAGCGAGCGCATCATGCCGCGCTTGATCTTGAGATCGCGAGCATACCAATTCGCGCAAGAACCGGAACCGGACGTGACGATACAACGGTCGGGCAGGCGGGGCGAAAGCTCCCATGTGACGCGTTGGGGATTGGCGGACCCCGCGGGCTCCATGGCGCGCTTGCCAACAGGGCCCAAAAGTCCTCGACGTTGCGATCGATGCGCTCGCGCCAGGACATATCGCTCTTTTTGTCAAGTCGCGGCAGCAATGTGGCGAGCGCGGTCACCTATCGGCAAATGCGATGCGCGTTCGGCCGAATTCCGAGGGGCCAGCGGCGTCCCATGACGTCAATTGACGACAAATCCAGCATCATAGATCGGGCCGGACGGGTGTTAAACGGGCAAGTCGATCGGGTGTTCCGTCTTCGGTCGGATCAAAATGCGGCGGCCTTTGACGCGCTGTTTTCCGCGTGGCTCGTCATGGGAACGAGGACTTTGCGGAATTTCCCGTTGGACGGGATAACAGTCCGTGGGTCCGACCGTGTGACGACGAGACCGAAATTGTTGAATTTACAAATGTGCGCGGAGCCCTTGTTCGAAATTGCGAGGGCACCAATCCAGAGTGAAATCTTATAACTCGAGCGATGTGCCTCGAGTTATAAGAGAGAGCGATTCATGCGCGGCTATATCGGCGATGACGTAAGTTCGGGGCTTTCGTGAAGCCTTTAGCCGCCGGGCTGCAATGCCGTGAGAGCAGCGAG
>JARLIW010000033.1 GCA_031291515.1 Beijerinckiaceae bacterium
CGTCGATTCCGCTTGCAGAAGATCGTAGCTGTCGATCGTGAACAGAACCTGGCCGGCCTTCACCGCGTCGCCGATGTTGCCATTGACCGTGACGAGACGGCCCTGATACGGCGTGAACACCTGCACGAGAAGATCTTCGTTAAAGTCGATGCCGCCGACCATCGATTTCTGCACAAGGAAGGTCTGACGGCTCGCCGGCTCGATCTTGATCTGCCCGAGCTGTTTCTCGTTCAACTCCACCGTCGCCGGCTCGCCAGCCGCCGCCGGCTTCGCGGCCTCCGGACCCGTCTTGCCGGGCTCGACCGCCTCCGACGCCGCTTTCGCCGGTTCAGCCGCCGCCGCGTTGCCGTTCTGTCCCGAAATCGACACCGTAATATTGAGAAACGAGGAGTAACGCCCCGCCGCTATCAATGCAGCCGCGCAGACAACAGCCGCCAGGGTCGTCTTTAAATTTATAGTCATCGTTCCAGACCCACTTTTGTTAACCCAATATTAACCAATTCGATGCATGATTTTGGTGTCGAGACCGGCAACGATCCGGTGCGTCGAATCAAAAATTGGCATCAAGCGGCGTCGCGAAACGGGTTGGACGATTCCATGCCGCCGCTGACATAAGACCCGGTCGCCACAGCCTTGCTCGGGCAAGCTTTGTGACCACGCGTGCGATACGCAAATCATCTCAACATGTTACGCATTCGATGCGACGCCTAACATGCTTCGCGGCCGCGGACATATTAAAATCCCGTGGTGGTTCGGCGTTATCTAAGACCCCTTGCAAACACGGCACACCCAACGTTAGCGCGCCACGCGCGCCGTTGCGGACAGACAGTTTCCAGCCGCATCCTCTTTCGAACGATGGGCTCGATTTATCTTATGTCGAGCAAATCCCGAACCGGAAAAGCGTCCGCATCCCTATTTGGAATGGGGCACGGGTCCTTTATCCGCGTGTTGTTACACGGGAGCCACAGATGGCATGGAGATTGGTGGGAATTGGGAGGGGCGTAGGGAGCGTGTCCCTTGGTTTTACCCGCGCCGGATCCATCCGGGAGGAACCCGCGGTCACAAGTGACCGCGGGGTTTTTGCGAGGCTTACCAGTGCCAGGTCAAATCGGTCGAGACGATAACGTCTTCGTGCTTGCCGGAGGCCTGCGGCGATCCCGTATATAGCCACGGATTGTTGTTGAACGCCGCGGTATCGAGCGAATGGTACCAGGCGATTTCCGGGCGCAGTTCGACGGACGGCGAGAACCAATGCTGCCAACCGATACCTTGGTTGAAGTAACGGGTTTTGTAACCGGTCCGTTGACCTTCCTGATCGTCGTAATATTCCATGCGCAGAGACACGTTGTCGAGCGGTGTCACCTTGTAGTTCAGGTACGACACCATGCCCAAGGCGCCAGCCGTACACGTGGCGGCGGTCGCGTTCTTACACTGGGCCTGGAAGGGAGGGTTGCCGCCGTTGATGGCCAAGCCATTGAAGGCCGTGCCGGCGTAGCTGCCACCCGTGACCGCGAGGTTCGGGACATCGCGTTGGTACTCGTAATAGACTTCGTAGGTGATGTGCCACTGGTCGTTGAACTTATGATACCAGGTGCCGCCTTGCCATTGGAGGTTGTTATAACCCCAATTGCCTTTGTTATAGCCGTTGATGATGCCGTAGAACGTGTCGTTCCCGGAATCCGTCATATATTGAATCGAGGCGGTTCCCGAGGCTTGTTCGCCCGGATCGCGCTTGCCGACATAACCGCCGGGCAGGCTGACGGTCTGAGAGTTCCATGGTTCGGTTTCCGTGCCGGCGGTGACGCCGAGCTGGAACTGCCAATTCTTGTTATATTTCAACGTGAACAGCAGGCCGTCGTTGGTGTAGTTGTCCAACGCATAGGTCATGGAATGCGAGTACATATAGTTGTTCGGGGCGAGCTGGGCCTCGGTGTCCGGGATCGAGATGTACCGACCGAGACGAATCAACAGGCCTTCCGCGAATTGCGGCAAGTAGAGTTCGCCATAGACCATCGGCATGTCATAGCCGACGAAGTGGTTATGAATGTCGTACTGGTTGCTGAACAGGCCGTACGCGGTCGTATAGCGATAGGTTTCGCCGTAGATGCCGCTGATTCGGAAACCCCAGTCCCAGTGGGACTGCTGAACCGTATCCGGAACGCGTTCGATATAGGCCACGGCCTGATCGAGCTGCAGGATGTTCGGCGTGTAGGAATAAGCAGCTGGCGCGTTACCACCGTAGACGTTCGCGGTCGAGACGTTGCCGCCCGCGGTAACCCAGCCGTAAACCTGGATATGGTTGTCGTACAGCCATTTGCCGGGCGCCGAGGACGTCGGAGCAATCGCGCTTTGAAGTGGCGTGTCCGCCGCGTTCGGAATGCTCGAGCCGACCGGGCTGGCGCCGCCGAAGGGCCACTCGGTGAAGGGATACGGCGGCACGGTTTCGGGCTGCGGCGCGATCTGGTCGGTGCCGCGGCGGCTTGGCAACGCGTTCGGATCGGCGACGGGCGATTCCTTGCCCCATTCGTCGGCATAGGCATGATAGAGGCGGCCGAAGAAATTATCCGTCGACAACAGCGGGCTGGGCGCAGCCGCCATTGAAGGTAGATCCGCCGCGAAAGCGGAGCTTCCGCCGGCGAGAAGCGCGGCGATCGCCACGCTTCTAAATAGACAACTCATTTTCATATTCTTGGTCCCCCTCGTTCTTCGAAACAAAAGACCTGATGTTCTGTCACGATATGCGCTGCGGTTGCTTTGGCGGCACCGCCCTGCTGTCGCGTATATCCCCGGAAAAGCCGGGACTTCGAACAGGCTGCGAGTTTCAAGAATCGCAGCCAACGGCCACTTTGTTAGTTCTATACAGACCGCGAAACCGTATAAAAATTCCATATCAATTCCGCGCCGCCGCCCCACTTTCGACTGCATTCGGCGCATTGCAGACATAAATGTAACACTCTGCGTTTCGGGTGGTACGCAACATGCAACGGGCCTAAAGGCCCGTTGCATGTTGAGCAAGCGAAAAATCACGATTATTATTAGAGTTTCGATTTTGGAATTGATGAATTGGCCTCTGCCGAGGCCGGTTTGCATAATTTTTAATCGGAATGGTTTATTGTTTAAGCACTGTGACTTGATTCGATCTATATTATAATTGGTCGAGAGGTTATAAATTTTGATGCCGATCTTACGGCGGTTTGGCAATGTAAGGGAGCGTGATCGCGGGCCAATTGTCGGCGTTGCGCTGTTTCGATCGGGGCAGGAAGCCCTTGGCGCCACGAGCGGATATTCGCCCGGAGGCCTCGACATGCCAGTCGGACAATATGTCCTCCAGCTTTATTGGAATGCTTATTTGATTGCTTTAGAGCGGAATGCCTATTTCGTAGGCACGACAGGCCAGGTCTCTAAGATCCAGCGCCATTTTCTTCGGCGGGCACCGGATCCTGTCCTCTAAGCCGGTAACCCACACCGGTTTCGGTCAGGATGTATGACGGCCGTTCGGGGGCGGGTTCGATCTTTTTGCGGAGCTGACGGACGAGGACGCGCAGATATTGCGGTTCCGTCGCTTCGGTCCAGAGCCGTCTAATGATGAAGGCGGAGGTCACGACCTTGCCGGCATATTGGACGAGCAGGCAGAGCAATTCGTACTCTTTCGGGCTGAGCTTCACGGTCGCGCCATCCCGGAGAACGATTCGGTGCGCGATGTCGACACTCAAGGCGCCGGTCTGGAACAAGGGTTTTTCGACGCGCGTTCGGAGGCGGTGGCGCAGGGCCGCGCGGACTCGCGCCAAGAGTTCCTCGACGCCGAAAGGCTTGGTAACATAATCGTCCGCGCCTCGGTCGAGGGCGGCGACGATGCTTGTCTCGTCTCGGCGGTTCGAGAGGACGATGATCGCCGTGTTGTGGCCTTGGTCGCGTACCGCGCGCAGGATCTCAAACCCATGAACGTCCGGGAGTTCGAGGCATAGGATCATCACGTCCGGCGCAATTTCCATCGCGGCGATGCTTTCGTGCCCGGTTGCCACGCCCACAACCCCATATCCTTCCGCGCGGAGGCGCGAACGCAGCAGCTTACGGACCGAGGGCTCGTTGCCGACAATGAGTATTTTGATCTCGCCGGCTTCGAGCGCGGGCGCGGCGCGGCTCGTGTTCAAGCGGCGTCGTCCCAAGGTTTCAGGCCAATTAGGAGTGTGAAACATGGGGAAATATGCGTTGGCGCGGCGATGGGCGCGGCTCGTTTCGAGGGAAGGCTACGGTCATTCCTGCCTCCGCCGCGCCTGCGAAAAAGCGCGGCCGAGATGCCGCGAAGAAGTAGCCCGCGGCGGCGCAAGCGTTGATCCGAAACGTCCGCAATCTTGTGCCTCCAGAGCGTATGCCGGGACCGGCCAGGGTCGAGCCTGACCGGACACAGCAAGGCCTGGGCCAGCTCGTTTGTTTTTGTTCTGTTCTCAGCCCTTGGCGCGCGTTTTGCTGCGCTTGCGGTCGGGATACTGGCCCAGGCAAAGCCTGGTGGGGTAGGGCACGTGAAAAGCCAAGGGATGCCGTGATCGGACACTCGAGCAATCTCTTGGGGGTGCCGATGGACTTGCTCGTCCATCGTGATTTTAACGATTACCCGATGCCGCTCCACATATCCGGCGTGCGGGAGATGAACGCAAATCTGTTTGAAATGCTCGTCCAATCCTCGGATTTGCATGAGGCCGGCGAAGCCTTCACTTGTTACATGATGGCGATGTTCGGCATTGATCGCGAGCAGCGGGAGGACGCGGCATCAGGCCAGGCGACGGGAGCGAGACGCCGCCGCTATCGCGCGTCATTCCTACGATTGATCAAGGGGTGGGGTTACGACAGCAACGGGCCCGAAGGGGCCGTCCTCAAAGGTTGGGTGGAAAGCCGGTTCGGCATATTTCCGACCTTTCACAAGGAGACCATCAGGCGCATTTCGAGCAGCGCGTGGACGGCCTATGTCGAAGAGAAAATGTCCAGCCGTTTCCATAGCAATTCCATTTATACGCAGCTCGATCTGCTTTTCGAATTCTGCCAATGGGCGCTGCAGCGCTTCGCCGCGCCCGGTCGGACCCACCTGACCCTTTACCGCGGGATCAACGCCTTCGACGAGCATCAGATCCTGGAGCGAATTGACAAGCGGACCGTCTTGATGCGGCTCAACAACCTCAGCTCCTTCACCTCCGATCGCGGCATCGCCGAATGTTTCGGCGATACGATCCTGACCGTCGAGGTTCCGGTGTCCAAGCTGGTGTTTTTCAACACCCTCCTGTCGGCGCATCCGCTGAAGGGCGAGGGCGAATATCTGGTGGTTGGCGGCGAATACCGCGTGACCGCCAGCTACTTCTAACCATGAAGCGTTCGCAATGACCAATGTGAGTCTGGAGGGCCGGGCGCTTGCCGCCTATCTTGGGTTCGCCGCGGGCGACGCGCTCGGAGCGACCGTCGAGTTCATGACCAAGAGCGAGATCGCCGCACGGCATGGCGTTCACCGCGAGATCACCGGAGGCGGCTGGCTGCGCCTCTCCGCTGGCGCCGTGACGGATGATACCCAAATGTCGTTGGCGCTGGGCCGTTCCCTGGCGCGGCGCGGCGGCTTCGACGTTCACGATCTTTGTGAGGAATTCGCCGCATGGTTGAAGTCGGGTCCTGTCGACGTTGGCAATACATGCCGGCGCGGCATTCGTCGTTACGTGACGCAAGGCACGGTCGAGGGAGAGTTTTACGAGGGGGCCGCCGGCAACGGCGCCGCCATGCGCATCCTTCCCCTGGCCTTGGCGACTGTCGGCCACCCCGATCGCGGGGCGGCGTGGACGCGAGCCCAGTGCCACATCACGCATAATCACCCGCTTTCGGACGCCGCCTCCGAGACGCTTGTCCGGATGTTGCACGGTCTGCTGACTGGCGGCGGCAAACAAGCGGCGCGGGACACCGCGCAGGCGCTGACCGACGCGCATCCTATTTTCCGCTTCGAACCGTATCGGGGCCAGAGTTCGGCTTATGTTGTCGATACGATGCAAACGGTTCTGCATTTCTATTTCAACACCGCTTCGTTTTCCGATTGCGTCATTCAGACCGTCAACCAGGGAGGCGACGCCGATACCACTGGCGCGCTGGCCGCCATGCTAGCCGGCGCCACCTATGGCCTAGCCGCCATTCCGACGAAATGGCTTGCCAAGCTCGACCGGGCGATAGCGGCGGAAATTCGCCGCCAGGTCCCGGATTTGCTGGCGATCGCCGCTCGTCCGGCCTCTGCCGGCGATCCCGCCAGCGGCAAACCTATTTAAGGCATCCGCCAGGCGCCGATTTCGATGGTTTGACACCCAGCGATCTCCATTTCGACGGCGAAGGCGGCGCCGCGGGCCACGAGCCGGTTTTGATCGCCGATGCCCGCAACTCTCGCCGTATTCGATTTCGCGATCTCCGCGATTTTCGTGCCCACGATCACCGCGCGTCCTTTGCGAATGAGACCACGGATTCGTCCGCGATCCGGCGCGGAAACGACTGTCTCGGCAATGATCCCGATCGGGTCGCCGGCCTCGATGAATGAACCAATTTCCCGGAACGGGTAAAACAGCCCGGCGGCCGGGGCTGTCACGTCCAGGGTGTCCGTCGTTGCCGTGGTTGCCTGTCGCGGCCTTGGCGTTGGAACGCGGCCTTTGCGAAATATCGCGCCAAAGTCCGGGCCGTCGATATCGACGACAACGTCGCAATCCGAACCGGCGGTAAAGCCGGCCCCCAACCCGATGGTGAGGGACGCGAGGTTTTTGAGATGCGCCTCCATCGGCTCGTCGCCGGACCGCGATCCGATGATGACGTCCCAGGGCCATCGGCGCGAGACGTCGGGAAACGGATGGGTCAAGATGGGAATGAACGCGCGTGTTCCGAGGCCAAGATAAAATTCCGCGTTGACATCGGCGCGCCGCGCCTCGATGCCGCCAAGCGTGGCGGCTCCGTCGAACCACGCATCGGTGAAAGCCATTTTCCGGCGTAACGTTTCCGGCGGTCGGGATTGATGCAGAACGACGGAACGGCCATCGGCGAAGAGTTGGCTCGCGACCGCCGAGGCGGTTTCGTCGAGGCCGCATACCAAAACACAGATTTCTTCACTCATCGGTCGGGTTCTGGTGCGGTTGACTGGAGGCTTGGCGGGTTAAGCAAGAAATCTGCCCGTTGCCTGAATGAGTCCGTGGAGCATTCCCGTGCCCGCCGCCTCGCGAGGTTTCCGCGATTCGCTAAAGCGAGCGCGAACATCCAGCTGTCCGGCCCGGGACGGGTTTGTGGCTTTTCCGCCGGTTGGCGCCGGCCCGAGGTGGAAGGGACCTCTCAATCTTGTTATATTCCTTACAATATAGCACAAATCGCTTTCAAGGGACGTTGCGCAGCTGCGGCATTGCCAATTAAGTCATTGAAAATGATGTAAAATTAACTTGCTGTGAAAATGGCGCGGGGTTTGCGTGGGCGTGGGCGCCCCGTGAGACCAAACCATGAGTTATAACGCCGTACATGCCTTCTATGCCGGGGATGCGCGCCCTTTGGCGGTCATCCTCGGAACCAATGAAATCGCGTCCGCCGTCGCCGTCGCGCTCCAGCGGGCTCAATATTCCGTCGTGCTCAGCCATGACCCCTTTCCGCCAGTCATTCGCCGCGGGATGTCATTCCATGACGCTCTCTTCGGCGATCAAACCATGGTCGAAGGCATTCGGGGCGAACGCGCGGAATCGATGATCGAGATCGCAAGGGCGCTCGCCAAGCCCGATCACGTTGCCGTCACCCCGCTCAAACTGACCGATGTCATCACGATGCGCCGACCCGACATTTTGATCGATGCGCGCATGCAAAAGCATCGGGTCACTCCCGATTATCGCGGGATCGTTCGGCTGACAATTGGTATTGGACCAAACTTCACGACCAGCGTCAACTGCGATATTGCCGTCGAGACGCATCCCGCCAGGGTTGGAACGGTAATTCGCGAGGGACAAACCGAAGCCGCCGACGGCAAGGCGCGGAACTTGGGCAATGCCGGAAAAGAGCGTTTCGTATATTCTCAACGGACCGGTCTTTGGCATACGCCGGTCGATATCGGAATGCGCGTGTTCAAGGGCTTCGTTCTTGGGCACCTCGACGGCGTTCCGGTTCATGCCGCGATCGACGGCTTTTTACGAGGCATCGCGCGCGACGCCACGCCGATCCCGGCCGGCGTCAAGATCGTGGAAATCGATCCGCGTGGCAGACGGGCGAAATGGACGGGCGTCGATGAGCGCGGATGTGCTATTGCGAATGCCGTGCTCGATGCGATTGAAATGCAGGCGGCGCGCCCGAGGGCCTTGGAAACGGCCGGCGCTCCCAGTTTTCATTGAGAGGTGATGCAATGAGCGAAGCTCTGTCTGGAAACGCGACAACCAGGATTATCGCGCTCCAAGGCGCGGAAAGCGCGGCGATTCAAAGGCTTTTGGCGAAATTTGCCGCGCGCCGGAAGCATGAGGGCATTCGCGTCGCGGGCGCCGTGGAGGTCGTAAGCGAAGGCGATGGGGGCTCTTGTGGTTCGCTTGCGCTCACAAATCTTTCCGACGGCGCGATCATCCGGATCTCGCAGGATCTGGGACCAGGTTCCACCTCCTGCAACATCGATCCGGCCGGTCTGGCCGAGGCATGCGCCGCCGTCGAGCGCGACATCGCGCGAGGCGCCGATCTCGTCGTCTTAAGTAAATTTGGAAAGCAGGAGGCCGCGCGCGGCGGTCTTGGCGATGCATTTCGCGCCTCGATCGAGGCCGGTCTTCCCGTCGTGACCGCGGTTTCGCCAGCCATGGCGGAACCATGGCAATCATTTGCCGGAGGGCTATCGGCTTTCATCCAAGCGGAAGAGGCGCGGTTGGAGGCATGGTGGATCGAGGTTTGCGACGGAAACTCCGAAATCGCCCGCGATCCCGGTCCTTCATCGGTTTCGCGGAGCTTCCCTTAGTCGGTCCGTGGTGAGACGATCAAACAGCGAGGCGGATTTCCGCCCCGCGTCGTGGCAAAAGGACCGCCGCGTCCCAAGCCGGATCCTAGGGGATCGCGATCATGACGTCGGAAGACTTGATGACGGCATGAACGGAATCGCCAACCTTGAGCTTGAGTTCTTCGACGGATTCGTTGGTGATCGAGGACGTTACGATTACGCCGTTCACATCGATGCTGACATGCGCGGTCGTCGCGCCGAGCTTAATGGCGGTGATTTTGCCTGGAAGCGCATTGCGGGCGGAGATTTTCATAGCCATGTCCATTCTTTGTTTGCGTCACGCAATTTAATTGCGCGAAAATGTTATTTGCGTGCGGCACGTCTTCGCTTGGACTATAAAGCTTAAACTGTGTCGTCTGTTGCGAAGCCGCGCGCGAGAACTCTCTTTCGGAGTCGAAAGACGCTTGAGTTTTAGGTGGGAAATTCTCTGACGGCAAGGCTGTATAGTGTGGTTGACGCTACAATGTGCCTTGCCGGGGTCAAGCATTCCATTGTCGGGACCTCGGGCGCGCGGCGATTGTCCCGAAATTTAAAGCGCGAGGATGATCGTGAAAGGAGGGCGGGTCTTGGCGTGGAAATCGCTTCATCGTGGTAAATGAGCTCGATTCCGCTGATCTCACCGATATCGAAACCAATCGCCCTCGCGACGATATTGCATGCGCGCGTCCTACGCCGGGACAGCCAGTTGGGCATGGTGACCCTTTTATTCGAGGGCGGCGAGTTGCGTGTCCCGATGATCGACGCTCCCGTCGATTCCGGGGTCAGCGTCACGATCGACGCGCGCGACGTCTCGATCGCGCTTTCGCGGCCCATGGATGTTTCGATCACGAACCGGCTGCCTGGCACGATTATCGAGGTGGAGTATCTTGAAAAGCCGTTTGTGCGCGTGACCTTCGACCTCGGAGCCCTGTTTCTGCATTCGCTCGTCACCATCGAATCGGTCGAGCGGTTGGCCTTGGAACCAGGTCTGCGCGCCTGGGCGATGATCAAGTCCGTCGCGATAGCGGACGTTGCGGTTCACGGTCTTGATCTGCCACAACCCCGCCGTTGGCCCGTGATTTAAAATCGGGGTCGAGCGCCGCCGCGAGTTCTTCGAGCGCGGCCTTGGACGCGGTATCGGCCCGGCGTTGCATCGATTTGTAAAGCGCGATCAAACGCTGTCCAAATGCCGTTATCTCCGCGCCACCGCCATGACGACCCGGAAAGGTCGCGAACACTGGCGTTTCAAACGTGCGGTTGAGAGCATCCGCCATCAACCAGCACTTTCTATACGAGATGTTCAAGACGCGTCCGGCGGCTGAAATCGAACGGTGTTTCTGAATGGCTTCGATCAACGTCATATCTTCCGGCGTCAAACATCCGCCGTTGGACAAGCGGATGATCACTTCGATCTTCGAGGCCTCGGGTGTCATTGTCTCTCCGGCTCTTAATGCAAGAGTCGATTTGGGATGCCGGTTGCCATTGTAACATTTAAACGCCCAGACATTGAAGCCTTAAGTTGTGCGATTTTATAATGGGCGCGTTTTTGCCGGCCGCTATCGGCCCAGGCGTTGAGCGTTAACGAGACCGCTCATTTGAGTTCATTCAAGATCGGATCCCGCCGGATCCGAGTTGTCGCGCAAGGAAGATTCCTGTTCTCGGGGACCGCGCAAGCGATTTTCCACAAGCACCCGTCGAGCTCGTGCGCGCGGGCGACGGACGAGAATTCGCGGGCTTGGTCTATGACGCCGATAACAAATTGGGCTGCGATTTTATCGCGGAAAAGAAGTTTATAGTAATACAAAGCGCTAAAATTTCTGTTTTGGAAAGAATGTCGTTGACGCGGAAAATAACCCGCTTTACCTAGAGCATGTTGTATATTTTGGTATATAACATGGTGCTGCCTAGGCGGTCGTTGAAGCCCTCTGTCCGCCTAGGCGGGGCCGCTGAAATCGGCATGCCCGCGCCTTGCGATATCGACGAATTTTCACGCGCTGGCCGCGGAGAACGCTGAGCCGTGCTCCGTTTATCGGCCTGGATACGAGGAGCGGCTATGATGGGTCCGAACCATATTCGAAAATACCATGTCGCGACTTCGTTGTTGGCCTGGTATGCCGCCGCCATGGCCACACCCACGCATGCCATGGATATGCCCCTCAATCCCTCTGGGACGGTGGCAATCACCGACGCCGGCGAGGCAGACCATCATGGGGACAGCGCGTCCGATCATGGCAAGGTGCCGGCCGGCGTCATGGGCGCGACGATGGTTGGGGCCGGTAAGTTCATGCTCGGGTACACCCCGACGTTCATGCATATGTCCGATAATTATATCGGATCGTCGACGGTATCCCCTCAAACGATCGTCACGACCATTCCGTCGGGCATGAAAATGGGCATGATGCCCGTCGACTATCGCGTGGTCCCGACATCCATGGATAGTCAGATGCACATGTTCCACGCCATGGCGGGCATCACCGATTGGCTGAATGTGATGGTGATGGCCGACTACCAGAAAAAGACCATGCAAATGACGACGTTCGCCGGGATGTCGGGCACGAGGGTTCTTGGCAGCGGCGGC
>JARLIW010000202.1 GCA_031291515.1 Beijerinckiaceae bacterium
CCGCCCGCGTGTCGCGGACATCTCCCGCGCTCCGTCCCGCGCTCACGAAAGCGATCCGGGGTTCGCGACTCAAGCGAAGACCGCGGTTCCCTCCTTCATGCCCCGTAGCGCGCTAAAAACAGCGCCACGGCTTCGTCGACATGTGCGACGATCTGCTCCTCGCTGATCATCTCGTGGTCTGGGATCACAAGGCCTTTGATGTAGTAATGGCCGACGACGGCTCCCAGAAAAAGCCTGGTGGCCAAAAGCGGATCAACGCACCGTAACTCGCCGCGCTCGTGGGCGATCACCAGATATTGCATGAGACGCTTTTGCACCCGCGCCGGCCCTTGCTCATAAAAAATACGGCCGAGATCGGGGTTGCGCGGACGTTCCGAAATGACGATTTGGGACAGGCAGAGCGAGTCGCTCCTCGTCATGGCATCGAGCAGGCGCGACCCCAGATCGCGCAAGACCTCCGCCACGCTTCCAGGTTTGTGTAAATTTTCGTCGAGCCGCTCGAGAAAACGATTCGCCCGGTTCTTCACGACCTCGGAAAACAACGCTTCCTTGCACCCGAAATGACGGTATAGCGTTTCCTTCGACGCCCCCGCCTCCGCGGCGATAAACTGCATCGTGGTATCGGTGAACCCCTGCGTGAAAAAGACGCGCTCGGCGACGGCAGCGATCTCCTGGCGGCGCTTTTCGCCTCTTGGGACCGGAGCCGACTTGAGCGCGGATTCGTCTCGCAGAGTTGACGAGGACATGGCGGACCTGATTAATAGACGAACCGGCGGGTTCGGTTACCGACCCATCTAGACATCAAATTCTCGATGCGGCAAGCCACGCCTTGCAAGATTCAAAACGGCCGACGGGGTATCCCATGACGCGCAGCAGCCCCGATACACAGACGACCGGTCCCGCGGATAGCGATGCGCCGGAGCACCTGAACGAGGGGAGCCCCGCCGCGCCCCCGTCCCAGAACACGGCGCCAGCGCCCCCTTCCGCCGCCCATGAACGGGAAAAACAAGACGAGACGACGCGCCAAAAACGACGCCCCACGGTGTTGATCATCGCTCTGATCGTGATCGTGGCCTTGGCTCTTGGCGGGATCTATTACTGGCTGTCGACCGCCAATGTCGAAAGCACGGACGATGCTTATACGGACGGGCGGGCCGTCTCGATCGCGCCTCAGATTTCGGGCCGCGTGGTTTCTCTCGACGTAACCGACAATCAGTTCGTGAAAAAAGGTCAGCCGCTGATCCATATCGACCCGCGTCAATATATCAACGATCGAGATCAGGCTCGAGGCGTGTTGGAGACGGCGAAGGCCCAGCTCGATCGAGACAAACTCGGCGCGGAGATCGCCCGCAAGAACTTCCCGGCGGTGCTTTTGGCCGCCCAGGCCGATCTCGCCTCGGCGCAAGCCAATCTCGAGCGACGCCAAGCCGATTTTACCCGGCAAAAGAGCCTGCCGAAACAAGCGACGACCCAGCAGGAAATCGATTCCGCCAATGCGGCCCTCCAGGAGGCCCAAGCGCAAGTCCTCCAAGCGCAGGCTCGTGTCACCCAAGCGACGCCGGTGGAGCAGAACATTGGCCAGGCGGACCGGGCCGTGAGCCAGCTCGCGGGACAGGTCGATCAAGCCAAGGCCCAGCTCGATCAAGCCGAACTCAACCTATCCTATACAGTGGTGAAGGCAGAGCATGACGGGTGGGTCACGAAGCGGAATGTCGAGGCCGGCAATTACGTCACGCCGGGACAACAAATCTTTTCGATCGTTTCGCCGGAGATCTGGATCACCGCCAATTTCAAGGAAACGCAACTGAACCTCATGCGGCCCGGGCAGAGCGTCAAGATCAAGGTCGACGCCTATCCCGACCTGGATCTGCGCGGACATGTCGATAGCGTTCAACTCGGGTCTGGATCAAAATTCTCCGCTTTTCCCGCCGAGAACGCGACCGGAAATTATGTGAAGATCGTCCAGCGCGTGCCCGTGAAAATCATCGTCGATTCCGGACTCGATCCGACCTTGCCGCTGCCCCTCGGCATTTCCGTCCAGCCGGTGGTGACCGTGAAATGACGGACGCCGCCGCTGCCGGGGCAAGCTGGCGCCCCGCCTATAATCCTTGGCTGATTGCCATCGTGGTCACGCTGGCGGCCTTCATGGAGATTCTCGACACGACGATCGTCAATGTCGCGCTGCCCCATATCGCCGGCGAATTGTCGTCCTCCAATGACGAGGCGACCTGGGCGCTCACGTCTTATCTCGTCGCCAACGGCATCGTGCTGACGATTTCGGGCTGGATTAGCGACACGATCGGACGCAAGCGCTATTTCGTGATCTGCATTGGCATGTTCACGGTCTGCTCGCTGCTCTGCGGCCTGTCACAAAGTCTTGGCCAGATCATCATCTTCCGCCTGCTTCAGGGATTTTTCGGCGGCGGCCTGCAGCCCAACCAGCAGGCGATCATGCTCGATACGTTCGAACCGTCGAAACGTGCCGCGGCCTTCGGCGTGACCGCGATCGCGACGATCGTCGCGCCGGTTCTCGGACCGACGCTCGGCGGAATCATCACCGATCAATCGACCTGGCGGTGGATTTTCTTCATCAATATCCCAGTCGGCATCGTGGCGGTTTTTCTCGTCTCGATCCTCGTCGAAGACCCGCCGTGGGAGAAGGAAAAGCAGAAGCGCAAGCGCGGCATCGACTATATCGGTCTTTCGCTCATCACGATCGGCCTCGGCTGTTTCCAGATCGTGATGGACCGCGGCGAAGACGAGGACTGGCTCGGTTCGGGCTTTATCCGCGTCATGTCGGTCTTGGCTTTTGTCGGGATTGCCGGCGCTATCGGCTGGCTGCTGACGGCCAAGAAGCCCATCGTCAATCTCGATGTCTTCAAGGACAAGAATTTTACGATGGGCTGCGTTCTCATCGGCTCGATGGGCGGCATTCTGTATGCGAGCGCCGTCATCATTCCGCAATTCGCGCAGCAAGTGCTCGGCTATACCGCAACGCTGTCGGGCAACATCCTATCGCCCGGCGGCGTCGTGGTCATCATGCTCATTCCCGTCGTCGGGCAATTGATGCGCGTCGTGCAAACGCGCTATCTCATCGCTGTCGGCTTTGTCATCATGGGCTTCGCGCTTCTCTATTCGAGCGGGCTGACGCCAAATATCGATTTCAAGACCTTGGTCTTCATGCGCAGCTCGCAGACGGCGGCACTCGCCTTCCTGTTCGTGCCGATCTCGCAGATCACCTATCTGACATTGCCGCAATATTTACGCAGCGACGGCGCGGCGCTCTACGCAATGTTCCGGAATGTCGCGGGATCGGTTGGCATCTCGGCATCGACGGCTTTGGTCACGCAGCGGCAGCAAACCAACCAAGCCAATCTCTCGAAGTGGATGACTCCGTTTCATCAGCCCTTCAACACGCTCGTCGCCGATACCGAAGCGGGCCTGCGGACAATCGGACACGGCGCCGCGGGCCTGCACGATGCCGCCATTGGCCACGTTTATCAGACATATTTGAAACAGGCGACGATCATGGCTTATTCGAACGTGTTTTTAGCATTCTCGATCCTTGCTTTTTGCGTCGTCCCATTGTGTTTCATCATATCGGCAAAAAAGGGCGGGGGCGCGAGCCCCGGGGTTGGGCACTGAGTGATGAAAGCATCAATCCTTTTCATCACGGTATTTCCGGCGGCGTTGCTGCTTGGCGGCTGCGAGGCCGGACCGGATTTCACCGTGCCCCTCGCGTCGTTGCCGACCGGCGCGTCGTTTCTCGCCACGGGGAAGCGGGCGGCTTCGCCGGTCGCGATCGCGGGCGTGGGTTCGTCCGCGCCGGCCGATGCGGAATGGTGGCGAATTTTCCGCGACCCCATTCTCACCTCGCTCGAGCAGCGTGTCGCCGGCCAAAACCTGGACGTTCGCACCGCGACGCTGCGTGTCGCGGAAAGCCGCGCGCAAAGCGGCGTGACGGCCGCCGCCGCGCTTCCGAACCTGAACGGCACGTTCCAATATCAACGCCAGGAATATAGCGGAAACGGCCTCGTCAGCCTTGTCCCGCCCGCCGTGACCGGCGGAAATAGCAGCGCTTTCACCACGCCGTTCAACAATTACGCGATCGGCTTCGACGCCTCGTGGGAACTCGATCTCTGGGGCCATGTCCGCCGCCAGATCGAATCCGCCGACGCCACGCTCGAAGCCAATGCCGAAGCGCGGCGCGACACGCTCGTCTCGTCGCTCGCCGAAGTCGCTCGCGATTACGTGCAGCTTCGCGCCACGCAAGAACTCATCCGCATTGCCGAGGAAAATCTCGAGGTTGGACAAGAGATTCTCGGCGTCACCAAGGTCCGGCAGGAAAAGGGCCTGACCACCGGTCTCGATACCGAGAGCGCGGCGGCCCAAGTCGCCTCGATCCAGGCGCAACTGCCGCAACTGCATCAGCAGGAAGTCCAGGAAATCAATGCGATCAGTCTGCTGCTCGACGAGCCCCC
>JARLIW010000203.1 GCA_031291515.1 Beijerinckiaceae bacterium
CCGAAGAATTGATTGCCCTTGCGCGAGATGATGATCGGCCACGGCTTGGGCTCGCCGTTGGGCTCGGCGCGCATCAGGATAAACCCGGTGGCCGTGCCATCGTCGATCTCGATTGTCCGGCATACGACAAAAAGCTCATCCATCGCGCGATCCTTTCCGACAATGTCGAACGCTCCAGCCGAAAGAAGCGGACATGCGTCTGGTTCAGCAATCGATGGGCCAGATGGACGCCGAGCGGTTCCGCTCAGGCTGAAATCCCTTCGGCGAGCGCCGCGATGACGGGCCAGCCGACCGTTCCAGCGGGATCCAGGAGCCGGAGCGCATCGAGCATCGCGTCGGCCGTGCCGAGCTCATTGAGCCGCAGGTGAATGAACGCGAGGGCCTTGAGCGTGTACAGCGCGAAATGGGCGGGACCCCCGGCAACAAACGGTTGGGGCCGCCACGCTGGCCATTCAGAAGACCAACCCGCTTGCCGCGTGGCTTCGGCAAGGCCCGCTTCCGCCGCGAGACGCGCTTCTTCGAGATTTCCTTGGTAGAAGTGAATCTTATAAAGACAAAAATATATCGGCAGGAGGTGAGGATGGGCCTCGAGCGCCTCGCGAAAAATCTCGCCGGCTCGCCGTCGATCGGTGCGATAGGCGACGACCCCTTGCTGCAACAGCGCGTCGGCCGCTTCTGGAAGATCCCCGAAATTGATCGTCTCGGGTTCCCCTCTTAAATCCACGACACCCATGCGCCACCCTTTTTGCATCACGCTCGAAAGCCGGTCATCTCACGAGGTAAGGCTTCCGTTTCACTTTGATCGACGCGGGAATTGCATCATGAAGCGTAAGCGCTGACGTGACCGCCTGGGCGATCCGGCGCGGACGCTCTTCGATCCCGGCCCATACGGCACCGCGCACGCGGGGATCGACCTCGAGCAGCTTCACGCCGGCTGGGACCTCCGTGCCGTCCCGGACAACCCCTCTGAGCGTGCCATCGAAGGGAGCCCGGACAATTCTTTCGCCGAGGTACCCCACGATATAATCCTTGAAAACCCGCGAGCCGATCTCGATTGGCGTGTGCCATCGCCCCGGGACCTCGGAATAAACGAAGCGCTCGGAGCCGCGGCCCTCGAGCCGGCGCGCGAGACCGTCGGCCTGGAACGTCGCGCCCGCTTGGATAATTTGTCCCACCCGCGCGGGATGCGTTTCAATCGCGAACTGGCAATTTTCGCCCGCGACAAACCCCGGACCCAAACCAATGGTCACCCGCGCGAGCTGCCGCAGATCCGGAATTGTCTGGTACTTCTGCATACGGGCATCGACGAGCACGTCGAGAGGCCGAACCACGAGAAGATCCAGAATGCCCAGTTTCGTGATGACGACATCTTGGTGCCGCCTCTCCATCGCGGTCGCGACTTCGAAAACGGTATCGGCGCGCCTCGCCCGCACGCCTTCCAAGGTAATCGCGTCTTCGAACAAAGCGTCGTGAAACGCCATCTTTCGCCGGATCACGGGCGGCGAGGGATCGTGGGACAGCACGACATGACATCCGCGGCCGTGCAGATGCACCGCGACGGCCGAAGCAATTTCATTGACGCCGAGAACAACCGCAAACAGGCGAGGGCCGCCACGGCGGCCCGAATAAAGTTCGTAAGTCATCGGGGCCCTAGTGTTAGACCCCTCCCGCAAAGCAAATGGCACGCCGCGCCACACGGAACCACGCTTTTTGGCATCTTCTATTCCAAAGGACAGAGAACGGCGATCATGCGACCCAAGAAAACGTCGTCAACTGAACAGCACGGCCGGCATTTTGTCGGAAACGAGACAGCCAAAGCATTGCAAACGTAGCGCCCGCGCCAAGATCGAAGGCTAGCCGGCCCCGCGACGCGGTTGGTTCCGCACTTGCATTAAAGCCCCCGATAACAGGAGGAACGATAAAAATGGCAATGGCAGGTCCCGAGATCGAACGCCTGATCACCGAAGCCTTTCCCGACGCGCAAGTCGTCGTCGTGGACCTGGCCGGCGACGGCGACCATTTCGCCGCGAGAATTGCGTCCAAGGCTTTCGCGGGCGTGAGCCGCGTCAAGCAGCACCAGATGGTCTACGAGGCGCTGCAAGGCCGCATGGGCGGCGAGCTGCATGCCCTTGCCCTGCAAACCTCCGTGCTCGCGTCCGAGGTCGAGTGAGTGGACCAGCTCTTGCAAAGTCTTCATTGCCACTAGAGGGGAAAACCATGGCCGATCCAATTTCCGAGCGCATCAACGGCCTCGTCACAAGCAACGACATCGTCCTTTTCATGAAAGGCATCCCGGCGGCCCCGCAATGCGGTTTCTCGGCGGCGGTCGTTCAAGTGTTGTCGCAAATTGGCGTCCCGTTCAAAAGCTTTAACGTTCTGGCCGATCCCGAGCTTCGCGAAGGCATCAAAGCCTATTCGAACTGGCCGACGGTCCCGCAGCTCTACATCAAGGGCGAATTCATCGGCGGCGCCGACATCGTCCGCGAAATGTTCAGCACGGGCGAATTGACGGCGCTTCTGACCACAAAGGATTCTCAGGCGATCGCGCAATAAGCGGCGCCGCGCTTCAAACCATCCCATCATAAAAAGACAGGCCATGACCAACGCGATCGAAACAGAGAACGAAGCGGACACCGCGATCGAAGTGCCGCAGGTCTACAAGCATCATATCTTCGCTTGTTATACGCAGCGCCCGCCGGCCCATCCGCGCGGCAGTTGCGGCGCGGCGGGCGGCCCTCCGCTTTGGGACCGGCTCGGCAAGAAAATCGAATCCGAAGGTCTCTCCCAGGATATTGGCTTCACGCCCGCCGGCTGTCTCGGTTTTTGCCAGGCCGGACCGATGATGGTCATCTATCCCGAGGGCGTCTGGTACCACCCGACCTCGCCGGATGATATCGACGAAATCGTCGACCGGCATTTGAAGCAAGGCAAGCTCGTCGAGCGTCTCGCCATCGTACCCAGGCTGCGTTGAACGCCGATTCGTCGGCGGCCTACCGGGGCCGCGCGCGGCGCAAAAATGTAAGACATTCGACTGTCGCCGCCATATCCAAGGCCGTGAAGTCATCGGGTGTCATCAGCGTCGGATCGGCGCCGACGCGAAGCAAAAGCTCCACAATGGCGGGTTTTCCGGCCGACGCCGCATACATCAGGACGGTGGCGCCATTGTCGTTTTGATTGTCAACATTCGCGCCCGCGGCGATCAGAATGTTTATGATTTCAATACTGTCGCCCGCCGCCGCGAGCCATAAAGCGGTATTGCCGTCATCGTTTCGCGCCTCGATCGTCGCGCCGGCCGCGATGAGTTCGCGTAGGATCGCGACTTCGCCGGCATAAGCAGCCTTCATCAAGGGCGTCATCCCATTGAGAATTGCCGCATTGACGCCATTCGCCGGAAAGCCCCGCGTGGCGAGCCAGTCTTGCAAAGCGCCGCTGATCGAGCCGCTCGCGTTGCGTGGCCGGGTGTGCCAGGCTTCATGACCACCATCCAGACTCGCCACGTCGCTAAAGCCAAAGTCCGACAAGATCTGCGCATATTGCTGACTGGCATTGCCGTGGTAGCAACAGACCAAGACGGCCCGGTCCTTCGGCGTGGTCGCAATCAGGCCGGATAGATCGCTCATCGTGATATTGCGCGCGGACTCGATATGACCGCGCGCGAACGAGCCGGCATCGCGAACGTCGAGCACGAGCACGCCGGGACGCCGCAGCCAGCCTTCCGCCGTCTCGACGTCAATTCGGCGAAAGGGGACCCGCTGCGTCATGTCATTGGCTCCAAGGAATCGCCAGCGCTTCGGCCGGGATAAGGTGGCGATGTGGAAATACGGTCGTCGCCAAGCGGGCGGCCAACCGTGAAATGATAGAGCGATTGGAACGCCGTGCCGCTGAGCCCCAGGAGATCGTGAAACGCATCGTCGAAGAAGCACCCGATGCCGGTCCCCCGCAGGCCCGCCGCCTCGGCTTCGAGGTAGAGAACGTGGCCCAGCAAACCGGCTTCCCAATGAAGCTGCCGGTAGCACCACGGGTCTCTGGCGATGCTTGCGTCGAATTCGGCAAGCATGCCAAGCGAAAAACAACTGTCGCCGGCAATGGCTTGATGACAGCTCGTGGTTCGCGCGACCCACCGGCAGTCCGCGCTTGTCAGCCCAAATAGCGGGAGATGCGCTGGCGCCGCTTCTGGCTTCCGCCACGAGAATCCGGGACTGAGGCTTTCGCGCAAGGCCGCTTCGGCTTTTTGGTGTCGCGGCAAGACGTAAAGCCCTCGATCCAGCCCGTCCACGCGATGAACAAAAATGACGGGATGGAGATGGGGCGCTTCGCTTAAAATATCCCAAGGCGGCATGTCGCGCGCCAGCAAGGCATCGAGCATCTGAAATAGCGTCGCCGCATCCATGCTGAACTTGGGATCGAACCGCTGGGCGCTACGCCGGTTCAAAATCAGATTCGCCGCCGGCTCCGACGAGTGTTGAATCCGACGTGGGTAAGACGGCGCGGCCAAAGACACCGGCGGCTTGCCGCGCTCGCTTGTCGCGGCGCTAACAGAATCGATTATGGGCCATCGATAAAGGGGGCGCGGATCCAAGAGATTTGCATGCCCCGCCCAATCCACCGCGGTCGCAGCGAGAGCTTCCGACAGGTCTACTCGGATTTCATCGACAAAACGGGAGCCGCGTCCTGGTTCGACCGCGATGAGAACGTCGGCATCCTCGCGCTCCACACCGGCGAAATCACCAGGTCGATCGGTCCCGAGGACGGCCGCAAGTCTCGAACCGCTCAGGCCCGGCACGATGGTCGCGCTAAAGCCCAAAGCAGCCGCCGCGTAACGCAACGAACCAAGCACATGGCCGATGTCGAGCTGACAGTAGCGAAACGCGCGTTCGCCATATTTCCAAGCCTCGCGCCAATGAATCGATGTCAGACCGATCCAAAGTCGCGGTTGGACCTCCTCATTCCCGCCACGAGGAAATCGCGCGCGCTGCTCGAGAACATGATCGCGGCTGAGGTAATGGTACAAACCGTCGTCGAGCCCCGGCACGCCCCGCGCGACGAGATAGGCTTCGGTTGGATGCAAATTGCCGCTCGAGGGATTGCAGCGAACCGCCCAACGATCGGGGCCAGATTCTTTCCATGCCGACAGCCCGAGGGCAAGTTGCAGAAGCGTCCCGATCGATGCCAGGGACAAGGCGCGCGGTTCCACGCTGCCGTCGTCGTAAAGGGCGCCAAACGAGGTCTCCAGCAGCTCCGCCCCGAGACTCAGCGGAATCCGCCGGCACCCTTCGTAGGACCGGAACGGATTGGGCTGCGCGTCCCAATCCAATGTTTCAGGACCCGGCGCATACCGATCGAGACGGTGCTTGGTCCGCTGATGGTAGGCGCGCACAAGTTCCGCGTGCTGCGTCACCCGCCCTGCCCCGGCTGCCCCGCCGGATCCGGACACGGGATCGCTTCCAGAGGACGGCTGCAGCCTTGCGCCGCGGCGACACGCCGTGGATCGAGGCTCCCCCCGACGCAACCCTCAATCCACGCGAGATCGAAACCAGCGGCGCGTTGCCCGTCGATCTCGATGAGCGGCCGTTTGATCAGAATAGGCTCGGCCACCAACATCTCCAATGCAATCGAGGCATCGAGAGTGCGGGGATCGACCTGACCCGATTTGATCGCGGGCGCCGCCGGATTGAACCATTCGGCCACGGACTTGCCGACGAGGAAGCGATGCAAGGCGTCCTGGGTCCACGGCTCCTTCAAAATACTTTTTGCCACGACCACATGACCCGCGTCGCCAAGAATTTTCCTTTGGCGCGCGTTGGTTTGGCATCCTGGCTTTTCGTAAAATATAATCGTGCGCACGGAAACCTCTATTTAAAGACGCCAAGCTGCACGAGCGTCGCGCCACCGCCGCGTCCAAGCACCGTGTCGACCTTCTTCCGCACGGATTCAATCGTCAGCGGCTTGACGAGCGCGCCATGCGCCCCCGCCTTGAGTCCTTCGATTGCCACGGCCTCGTCGGCCTTGGCGCAAACGATGAGAACACGGACACCAGGGAATTTTTCGCAGATGGACGCGACTAAGCCCGTCCCCAATTTCGCCAAAAACGAGACGCCTAGAAGAACAACATCAGGCTTGAGCCAACCCTGGCCCTTTTCGAACGCCTCATCTGGGCTGGCAAGCTCATGCGTCTCGATTTCGTCTTGCAGCATGAACTGGAGCGCGGCGCGGGTAATTTCGTCTTCGTCCACGACAAAGACACGCCGCTGATCAACAGCCTTGGACGTTTCAACTCCGATCTGCATCCCAATCTCCGGAACCTTTGACGCCGATGCCGCGCAAGCGGCCACGGACACGTCAGCAAATTCTGTTCCGTCGCCCCGGTCGCCCAAAACCGCTTCGGCCGTAGGCAAACGTTGCGAGCCGAGACGTTGGACGGTTGTTTTGTTTCCGACAGCCCGACATCGGCCTGTCGGGTTCGACACAACCGCCCCGCATTTCCAAAAAACGAAAATAAACTAGCAGTTTCAATAAGGTAAAAGATTAAAAATACATGGCACACCGGTTGCAATCCTAGTCCTCGGAACGGCTAGTGAGGGCTGAGTGCACGCCGACGCGGACGACGAGCGTGGCACTCCTTCCCAAAAACCGCGAGCCCGTTTCTGTCCAGAGGAACAGTCTCGCGCTGAAGGCGCGGTAGTCAATTGCACTAGTTAATACAGGAGACACTAATGGCGAAACTACGACAAATCGCGTTTTACGGGAAGGGTGGCATTGGTAAGTCCACCACTTCGCAAAACACCCTCGCCGCGCTTGCGGAAGACGGCCACAAGATTTTGATTGTTGGCTGCGATCCCAAGGCAGACTCGACGCGCCTGATCCTTCACGCCAAGGCGCAAGATACCATTCTGAGCCTCGCCGCCGCCGCAGGCAGCGTCGAAGACCTCGAAATCGAAGAAGTCATGAAGGTCGGTTATCGCGACATCAAATGCGTTGAATCCGGTGGTCCGGAGCCGGGCGTCGGTTGCGCCGGCCGCGGCGTCATCACCTCGATCAACTTCCTCGAAGAAAACGGCGCCTACGAAGACATCGACTATGTGTCCTACGACGTTCTCGGCGACGTGGTCTGCGGCGGTTTCGCCATGCCGATCCGCGAGAACAAGGCGCAGGAAATTTATATCGTCATGTCCGGCGAGATGATGGCTATGTACGCGGCCAACAATATCTCCAAGGGCATTTTGAAATATGCCATGTCCGGCGGCGTTCGTTTGGGCGGCCTCGTTTGTAACGAACGCCAGACCGACAAGGAACTCGAACTCGCGGAAGCGCTCGCGCAGAAGCTCGGCACGCAGCTGATTTACTTCGTTCCGCGCGACAACATCGTGCAGCACGCCGAACTCCGCCGCATGACGGTTATCGAATATGCGCCGGAATCGGCTCAAGCCAATCACTACCGCGCACTTGCAAAGAAAGTGCACGGCAACGCCGGCAACGGCATCATCCCGACCCCCATCACCATGGACGAGTTGGAAGACATGTTGATGGCGCACGGCATCATGAAACCGGTCGATGAAGCACTCATCGGTCAGACCGCCGCCGATCTGGCGCTGGCCTAAGCCTTACCGGATGCATCCGGCCCCCCGCGATGGGGGCCGGACTTCCGGCGGGGTCAACGGGGAAAAGCGAGGGCATCAAAATGAGCGTCACCAAAACACACGATATCGCGGAAATCAAAGCTCGGAACAGGGCACTCATTCAAGAGGTCTTGGAAGTTTACCCCGAGAAGACGGCGAAGAGGCGCGCCAAGCACCTCAACGTTCAAGAAGCCGGAAAGTCCGACTGCGGCGTTAAATCCAACATCAAATCCGTTCCCGGCGTCATGACCATTCGCGGCTGTGCCTATGCCGGCTCGAAGGGCGTGGTTTGGGGTCCGATCAAGGACATGATCCACATCAGCCATGGCCCGGTCGGCTGCGGCCAATATTCCTGGGCCGCGCGTCGCAACTATTATATCGGCACGACGGGAATCGATACCTTCGTGACCATGCAATTCACGACCGATTTCCAGGAAAAAGACATTGTCTTCGGCGGCGACAAGAAACTCGCCAAGGTGATGGACGAAATTCAGGAACTCTTCCCGCTCAACAACGGCATCACCGTTCAGTCGGAATGCCCGATCGGTTTGATCGGCGACGACATCGAAGCCGTTTCGAAGGCCAAGTCCAAGGAATATGAAGGCAAGACGATCGTTCCCGTGCGTTGCGAAGGCTTCCGCGGCGTCTCGCAGTCGCTCGGCCATCACATCGCCAACGACGCGATCCGGGATTGGGTGTTCGACAAGATTCCCGCCGACGCGGCGCCCCGGTTTGAAACCACGCCCTACGATGTCGCCATCATCGGTGACTACAACATCGGCGGCGACGCCTGGTCCTCGCGTATCCTTCTCGAGGAAATGGGTCTCCGGGTCATCGCGCAATGGTCCGGCGACGGAAGTCTCGCGGAGCTCGAGGCGACGCCGAAGGCGAAGCTCAATGTTCTGCATTGCTATCGCTCGATGAACTACATTTCGCGTCACATGGAAGAAAAGTACGGGATTCCGTGGTGCGAATATAACTTCTTCGGTCCCTCGAAGATCGCGGAGTCCCTCCGCAAGATCGCGTCGTATTTCGACGACAAGATCAAGGAAGGCGCCGAGCGCGTCATCGCCAAATACCAGCCCTTGATGGACGCCGTGATCGCGAAATACCGTCCGCGGCTCGAGGGCAAGACCGTCATGCTCTTCGTCGGCGGCCTGCGTCCGCGCCATGTTATCGGCGCTTACGAAGACCTCGGCATGGAAGTCGTCGGAACCGGCTATGAATTCGGCCACAACGACGATTATCAGCGGACCGCTCAGCACTACGTCAAGGACGGCACGCTGATCTACGACGACGTCACCGGCTACGAATTTGAAAAATTCGTCGAGAAGATCCAACCCGATCTTGTCGGTTCGGGGATCAAGGAGAAATACGTCTTCCAGAAAATGGGTGTGCCGTTCCGGCAGATGCATTCCTGGGATTATTCGGGCCCTTACCATGGCTATGACGGGTTCGCGATCTTTGCGCGCGACATGGACATGGCCATCAACGCGCCGATCTGGAAAATGGCCAAAACGCCATGGAAGAACGTTCCTGAACAAACCTTGCTTGCCGCCGAATAGGCGACCCAGGCCGGCCCTCCCGCTCGGGAGGGCCGCAGCGCTCATGATCGAGCAACACATATAGAAAGGGCTTCACGATGCCACAGAATGCTGATCACGTGCTCGATCACCTCGAGCTCTTCCGCGGTCCAGAATACCAGCAGATGCTGGCGGAAAAGAAACGCCTTTTCGAAAACCCGAAAGATCCGGCCGAAGTCGAGCGGATCCGGGAATGGGCGAAGACACCCGAATATCGCGAAAAGAATTTTGCGCGCGAAGCCTTGACCGTTAATCCGGCCAAAGCTTGCCAGCCGCTGGGCGCCGTCTTCGCCGCCGTTGGCTTTGAAGGCACCATCCCGTTCGTTCACGGCTCGCAGGGCTGCGTGGCCTATTATCGCAGCCACTTCTCGCGCCACTTCAAGGAGCCGAGCTCCTGCGTTTCGTCATCGATGACGGAAGATGCGGCCGTGTTCGGCGGTCTCAACAACATGATCGACGGCCTCGCCAACACTTACGCGATGTACAAGCCGAAGATGATCGCGGTCTCGACCACCTGCATGGCCGAAGTCATCGGCGACGATCTCAACGCCTTCATCAAGACGTCGAAAGAAAAAGGGTCCGTCCCCGCCGACTTCGATGTGCCCTTCGCGCATACGCCTGCCTTCGTCGGAAGCCATATTACCGGCTACGACAATGTCATGAAGGGCATTTTGGAGCATTTCTGGGACGGCAAAGCCGGAACGGCGCCAAAGCTCGAACGCCAGCCCAACGAGAAGATCAACTTCATCGGCGGCTTCGACGGCTACACCGTCGGCAATATTCGCGAGATCAAGCGTCTCTTCCAAGTGATGGGCGTCGAGGCCACCATTCTGTGCGACAATAGCGACGTTTGGGATACGCCCACGGACGGCGAGTTCCGCATGTACGACGGCGGCACCACGCTCGAAGACACCGCCAATGCCGTTCACGCGAAGGCAACGATCTCGATGCAAGAATATTGCACCGAAAAGACATTGGCCTTGGCCGCCAATCACGGCCATCAAGTCGCGGCCTTCAACCATCCGGTCGGCGTGACCTCGACCGATCGCTTCTTGATGGAAGTGTCGCGGATCACCGGCAAGGCCATTCCGGAAGAACTCGCGCGCGAACGCGGCCGTCTCGTCGATGCCATCGCGGATTCGAGCGCGCATATCCACGGCAAGAAGTTCGCGATCTACGGCGATCCCGACCTCTGCCTCGGACTGGCGGCGTTCCTGCTCGAACTCGGCGCGGAGCCCACGCACGTTCTCGCCACCAACGGCAGCAAAGCCTGGGCGGAAAAAGTCCAGGCACTGTTCAACAGCTCGCCGTTCGGGGCGAATTGCCATGTCTATCCCGGCAAGGATCTCTGGCACATGCGTTCGCTTCTGTTCACCGAACCGGTGGATTTCCTGATCGGAAATACCTACGGCAAGTATCTGGAACGCGACACCGGAACGCCGCTGATCCGCATCGGCTTCCCCGTCTTCGATCGCCATCATCACCACCGCTATCCCGTGTGGGGCTATCAAGGCGGCCTGAATGTCTTGGTGACGATCCTCGACAAGATCTTCGACGAGATCGACAAAAACACGAATGTGCCTTCGAAGACCGACTATAGCTTCGATATTATTCGCTAATATCGGTCGAGCTGCTGAATCCTGCCGGCTCCTTGCCTTGCGCGAGAAGCCGGCAGCCCGGCGGATCTTGCCTCCGCCACCCATGTTCCACTCGCGTTCAACGCCAGCTTTGGTCAAGGGAGAGATAGATGAGTTCACTATCCGCGACGATCCAGGCCGTGTTCAACGAACCGGGCTGCGGCAAGA
Source organism: Beijerinckiaceae bacterium (assembly GCA_031291515.1). Taxonomy (GTDB): domain Bacteria; phylum Pseudomonadota; class Alphaproteobacteria; order Rhizobiales; family Beijerinckiaceae; genus RH-AL1. Next base: position 11,005 of record JARLIW010000203.1, read on the forward strand.
ATGCGACGAAGTCCGAAGCCGAACGAAAGAAGGGCTGCACCAAGCAGCTTCAGCCCGGCGGCGCGGCCGGCGGCTGTGCCTTCGACGGCGCCAAGATCGCGCTTCAGCCGCTCACGGATGTGGCTCACCTCGTTCACGGCCCGATCGCCTGCGAAGGCAATTCTTGGGACAATCGTGGGGCCAAATCCTCCGGCTCCAATCTTTGGCGCACCGGCTTTACGACCGATATCAACGAGACCGACGTTGTCTTCGGCGGCGAAAAGCGGCTTTACAAAGCGATCAAGGAAATTATCGAAAAATACGACCCACCAGCGGTCTTCGTCTATCAAACCTGCGTGCCCGCGATGACGGGCGACGACATCAATGCCGTCTGCAAGGCCGCCAAGGAAAAGTTTGGCAAGCCCGTCATTCCGATCAACTCGCCCGGCTTTGTCGGCCCGAAAAACCTCGGCAACAAGCTGGCCGGCGAGGCCTTGCTCGACTACGTCATTGGAACCGAAGAGCCAGATTATACGACGCCCTACGACCTCAACATCATCGGTGAATATAACCTCTCCGGGGAGCTCTGGCAGGTCAAACCGCTTCTCGACGAGCTCGGCATCCGCGTTCTCTCCTGTATTTCCGGCGACGGCCGCTATCGCGAGGTCGCTTATTCCCATCGCGCCCGGGCCGCGATGATGGTCTGCTCCAAGGCGATGATCAACGTCGCGCGCAAAATGGAAGAGCGCTACGGCATCCCCTTCTTCGAAGGATCGTTCTACGGCATCGAAGACTCGAGCGATTCTCTGCGGGAGATTGGCCGCCTTCTCGTCGAACGCGGCGCTGACGCCGAATTGCTTGATCGGATCGAGCTGGTGATCGCGCGCGAGGAGGCCAAAGCTTGGGCCGCCATCGCCCCCTACAAGCCACGCTTCCAAGGCAAGAAAGTCTTGCTCATCACGGGTGGCGTGAAGTCCTGGTCGGTTGTCGCCGCTTTACAAGAAGCCGGACTGGAACTGGTGGGGACGAGCGTCAAGAAATCCACCCGTGAAGACAAGGAGCGGATCAAGGAGATCATGGGCCAGGACGCGCATATGATCGACGATATGACCCCGCGCGAAATGTACAAAATGCTCAAGGACGCGAAGGCGGACATCATGCTGTCCGGCGGCCGTTCACAATTTATCGCGCTGAAAGCGTCGATGCCGTGGCTCGACATCAATCAAGAGCGCCATCACGCCTATATGGGCTATGTTGGAATGGTCGAGCTCGTCCGCCAAATCGATAAAGCTCTGTATAATCCGATGTGGGAGCAAGTTCGTAAACCCGCGCCGTGGGAGGACCCCTCCAAGAATTGGCAAGCGACGGCCCTCGCGCAGATGGACGCGGAGGCGACGGCCCTTGCCGCCGATCCGGTAAAGGCCGAAGCCAAACGGCGTTCGAAAATCGTCTGCAATTGCAAGAAGGTCGATGTCGGAACGATCGAGGATGCAATTCAGGTCAATAGCCTCACGACAACGGAGGGCGTTCTATCCGCGACCAGCGCCTCGAGCGGATGCGGCATCTGCTCCGTGCGCATCGAGGGCATCTTGTCGGCATTCCCGGTTCCGCAACCGCTGCATGCGCCGATACAAGTCGCGGCGGAGTGAGGCGGTAATGGCATCGGTCTCCGTCAGCAAGAAGGCTTGCACCGTCAATCCCTTGAAGATGAGCCAGCCGATCGGCGGCGCGCTCGCCTTCATGGGCTTGCGCGGCGCGATGCCTCTGTTGCATGGATCGCAAGGCTGCACTTCGTTTGGCCTTGTTCTCTTCGTTCGTCACTTCAAGGAAGCCATCCCCCTGCAAACGACGGCGATGAGCGAAGTTGCCACGGTTCTCGGCGGCTACGAGAATGTCGAACAGGCCGTCCTCAATATTTTCAACCGGACCAAGCCGGAGATCATCGGGATTTGTTCGACGGGCGTCACCGAGACGAAGGGCGACGA